>NZ_JBEXJT010000012.1:0-175923 GCF_040609255.1 Kitasatospora sp. NPDC004723
TCTACCTCCTGGGGGGGGCGGGGGGGGGGGGGGGGGGGGGGGGGGGCCGGGGGGGGGGGGGGGGGGGGGCGGGCCCCCCCCCCCCCCACCACCCGATGCTCAGCGCCGCCCGGAGCGACGGTCGCCGCGGCGGTCGTCCGCCGCGCCACCGCCGGCCAGCCCGGCCCGGCGCAGCGCGTCCGCCATGGCGCTGTTGCCCAGCGGCGCCGAGCCGCCGGAGCCGCCGCGGTCACCGCGGTCGCGGCGGTCCTGCCCGCGCCCGCCGCCCTGGCCGCCGCTCTGGCCGCCCTGACCGCCCTGGCTGCCGCGCCGCTCCTGGCGCGGCGGACGGGCCTGCCGGTCGCCACCGCGCCCGCCGCCCTCGCCGCCGCGCCCCACCTCGTCGTCCAGCCGCAGGGTGAGCCCGATCCGCTTGCGCGGCACGTCCACCGAGGTCACCCGGACGGTCACGATGTCGCCCGGCTTCACCACCTCGCGCGGGTCCTTGACGAAGTTCTTCGACAGCGCCGACACGTGCACCAGCCCGTCCTGGTGGACGCCCACGTCGACGAAGGCGCCGAACGCGGCCACGTTCGTGACCACGCCCTCGAGCACCATGCCGACCTCCAGGTCGCCGATCTTGTCGACGCCCTCCTTGAAGGTCGCGGTGCGGAACGCCGGGCGCGGGTCACGGCCCGGCTTGTCCAGTTCGCCGAGGATGTCGGTGACGGTCGGTACGCCGAAGGTGTCGTCGGCGAAGTCGCCCGGCCGCAGGGCGCGCAGCTGCCCGCTGTTGCCGATCAGCTCCCGCAGCTCCCCGCCGGTCGCGGCGAGGATGCGGCGCACCACCGGGTACGCCTCCGGGTGCACGCTGGAGGCGTCCAGCGGGTCGTCGCCGCCCGGGATCCGCAGGAAGCCGGCGCACTGCTCAAAAGCCTTCGGACCCAGCCGGGACACGTCCTTGAGCGCCTTGCGGGTGCGGAACGGGCCGTTGGCGTCACGGTGGGCGACGATGTTGTCCGCGAGGGTGCCGGTGATGCCGGAGACCCGGGTCAGCAGCGGGGCGGAGGCGGTGTTGACGTCCACGCCGACCGCGTTGACGCAGTCCTCGACCACCGCGTCCAGCGAGCGGGAGAGCTTCACCTCGCTCAGGTCGTGCTGGTACTGGCCGACGCCGATCGACTTGGGGTCGATCTTGACCAGCTCGGCCAGCGGGTCCTGGAGCCGGCGGGCGATCGAGACCGCGCCGCGGATCGACACGTCGAGGTCCGGCAGCTCCTGCGAGGCGAAGGCGGACGCCGAGTAGACCGAGGCCCCGGCCTCGCTGACCATCGCCTTGGTGAGCTTCAGCTCCGGGTGGCGCTTGATGAGGTCCTCGGCGAGCTTGTCGGTCTCCCGGGAGGCGGTGCCGTTGCCGATCGCCACCAGGTCGACGTCGTGCTTCATCGCCAGCGCGGCCAGCGCCGCCAGCGCGGCGTCCCACTTGTTGGCCGGCTGGTGCGGGTAGATCGTCTCGTACGCGACCACCTTGCCGGTGGCGTCCACCACGGCGACCTTCACGCCGGTGCGGAAGCCCGGGTCCAGGCCCATCGTGGCGCGGGTGCCGGCCGGGGCGGCGAGCAGCAGGTCCCGCAGGTTGGCGGCGAAGACCCGGACCGCCTCGTCCTCGGCCTCCGCCCGCAGCCGGCCGCGCAGGTCGATGCCGAGCCTGACCAGGATCCGGGTGCGCCAGGCCCAGCGGACGGTGTCGCCGAGCCACTTGTCGGCCGGGCGGCCGTGGTCGGCGATGCCGAAGCGGGCGGCGATCCGCTGCTCGTAGTCGCTCGCGCCGGGCAGGTCGCCGGCCTCCTCCCCGTCGTACGGGGACAGGTCGAGGTCCAGCACCTCCTCCTTCTCGCCGCGCAGCATCGCCAGGATCCGGTGCGAGGGGAGCTTGGTGTACGGCTCGGCGAAGTCGAAGTAGTCGGCGAACTTCGCGCCCTCCTGCTCCTTGCCCTCGCGGACGGTGGCGACCATCCGGCCGCGGGTCCACATCCGCTCGCGCAGCGAGCCGACCAGGTCGGCGTCCTCGCCGAACCGCTCGACCAGGATCGCCCGGGCGCCCTCCAGCGCGGCCGGCGCGTCGGCCACCGACGCGTTCAGGTAGCCGGCCGCCAGCGCCCCCGGGTCCTGCGACGGGTCGGCGAGCAGGGTGTCGGCCAGCGGTTCGAGACCGGCCTCGCGGGCGATCTGCGCCTTGGTGCGCCGCTTCGGCTTGAACGGCAGGTAGATGTCCTCCAGCCGCGCCTTGGAGTCGGCGGCCAGGACCTGCGCGCGCAGCGCGTCGTCCAGCTTGCCCTGCGCCTCGATCGACTCCAGTACGGCGCTGCGCCGCTCCTCCAGCTCGCGCAGGTAGCGCAGCCGCTCCTCCAGGGTGCGCAGCTGCGCGTCGTCCAGCGAGCCGGTGACCTCCTTGCGGTAGCGGGCCACGAACGGCACCGTCGCGCCGCCGTCCAGCAGCTCGACCGCCGACTTCACCTGCCCCTCGCGGACGCCCAGTTCCTCGGCGATCTTCCGCTCGATCGCCTGCTGGGCCTGCTGGGCCGCCTGTTCGACTGGCGTGGTCACGAAGCCGGTCACCTTCTTCAGAGTTGCTGTCCGTACCCGGGCATTCTCGCAGCAACCCCCGACACCCCGCCCTGCCCCCGGCACCCCGGGCGTGGCGCGCCGGGGGCTCCGGCCGCGGTCAGTAGCCGTCGTCGACGGTGCGCTCCGGGGAACCGTCCGGACCGAGCCCGATCAGCACGGTCTCCTTCTCCTTCACCAGCCTGATCCGGTCCGGGCCGTCCCAGGCGACCTCGGGCGGCGGCTCCGGCCAGCGCGGCCGCGAGCCCGAGCGCCCCCCGTGAAACCCAACGCCCCCGCGAAATCCCCATGTTCTCACCCTAGTGTTCGAAATCCGCCTGAGCGCGGGGCCCCTCCCGGCGTACAGTGCCGGGCATGTGCGCAGCCGCTCGGACGCCCGACCACCTGCACGACGACGACCACCCGTACGACCCTCTGCACGATCCTCTGCACGACCGTCTCCACGACGACGAACCCGCCATCGACACCGGCCTGGTGAGGCGGCTGCTCGCCGCCCAGTTCCCGCACTGGAAGGGCCTGCCGCTGGCGCCGGCGGGCTTCACGGCCACGGACAACGCGATGTTCCGGCTCGGCCCCGAACTCGCCGTCCGCCTCCCCCGGGCGGCCTGGGCCGCGGGGAACCTCGGGCGCGAGCAGCACTGGCTCCCCCGCCTCGCCCGGCACCTGCCGACGCCCGTCCCGGCACCGGTCGGCCAGGGCCGGCCGACCGTCGGCTACCCCTGGAACTGGTCGGTGCTGCGCTGGCTGGACGGCGCCACCCCGGTCCCGGGTTCCATCCCCAATCCCGTCCAACTCGCCTACGACCTCGCCGACTTCCTCCGCGCGCTGCGCGCCGTCGAGCCGGACCCGGGTGCCCCGGCCGCGCTGCGCGGCGGACCGCTGGCCGGCCGTGACGCCGCCACCCGGGCCGCCATCGGACGGCTGCGCGGGGTGATCGACACCGAGACGGCGACCGCCCTGTGGGACAAGGCGCTGCGGCTGCCCGGGCACACCGGTCCGGCGGTCTGGGTGCACGGCGACCTCACCCCCGGCAACCTGCTGGTCACCGGCCAACGGCTGAGCGCCGTCCTGGACTTCGGCCTGCTGGGCGTCGGCGACCCGACCGTCGACCTGCTGCCCGCCTGGAGCCTGCTGCCGCCCACCGCCCGCCCGGCCTTCCGCAGCTCCCTGGCCGTCGACGACGCCACCTGGGAGCGCGGCCGTGCCTGGGCGCTGTCCCTGGCGCTCGTCCAACTGCCCTACTACCGCACCACCAACCCGCCGCTGGCCGCCAACGCCCGGCACATCGTCCGGGAGATCCTGGCGGACCGCAGCGTGTGACCCCGGCGTGCGCCCCCGCACCCGCCCCCGCCCCCGGCCCCGGTCCGGCCCCGGTCAGATGAAGCGCGTCGGCTCGGCGGCCCCCGGCGGCAGCGGGGTGCGGGCCGACTCCGACTGCCAGGCCCCGGCCAGCTCGGCCGGGAAGCGCCGGCCACTGCGGGTCAGCACCAGCCCGGGCGTCAACTCGACCTCGTCGCCCGGGCGGAACGACCGGTCGGCGCCCGGCGGGAGCCGCTCCCACGGGCCCAGGTGGCCGCGCCGCCCGGCCGCACGCAGCCGGCTGCCGTACGTGCTGGCGTCCCGTACGGTCACCGCGCCGCCGCGCACCGAGACCACCAGGTGCCGCCGGCTGACCAGGGCCGCCCGCTCGGCCGGCAGCAGGCCGAGCAGCGCGATGCCGTCCTCCGCCGCCACCGGCGCCCGGCCGACCACCGTCCGCGACCCCTCGTCCAGCGTGTACCGGGCCACGCACTCCCCGTCCAGCACCACCTTGACCTGGGCGGCACCGGGCCGGGCCCCGTCGTCGAGCAGCGGCGTCCCGTGCAGCTCGCAGGTGGGCACGCCCCGGCGCATCCTGGGCAGCATCACCCGCCCGCCGCGGTGCAGGCTGTACAGGGTGCAGCGGGCCTCCGGGCAGCGCCACGCCCGCCCGACCACCTCGACCAGCGGCTTGCGGGCGGGCGTCAGCAGTCCCTGCTTCTTCAGCGCGGACAGCTCCATCTTCTTGGAGATCTCCGCACCCGTCCGGTACCCCATGTCCAGCGGCACCAGCCGCACCGCGCCGCGCCCGGCCGCCTCCGGCCGCAGGAACTGCCAGGTGTTGCCCTGGATCCACGGGTGCTCGATCCGGTGGTCGTCGTAGTGGTCGGCGGTGACCACCTGGATCCCGGTCATGCCGGCGATCTCCAGTACCCGTTCGTCGGCGTCCGGCACCTCCTCCACCAGTCCCTCGGCGACCCAGCGCGCCAGGGTCCGGCCGTCCGCCGCGTCCTCGAACTCCCGCCGCCCGCCCAGCAGACTGCGGTCGGCCACGCAGTAGACGGCGACGTCCCGGTCCCCGGTCAGCCGCACCAGCGCGTCCACCACCAGCCCCAGCCGGTGCAGCGACCGCGCCGCGGAGCCGCCGAGGTCGGTCCGCCGCACGACGTTGGAGAGTTCGACCAGGTAGTCCGCCCGGTCGGCGGAGGTGGCGAGGTTGCGGTCGAGAGCGCGGAACGAAGGGCGTTCGGGGCGGTGCTCCATGGAGGCCTCCGTGCGGTCGGCGTGCACGGGGCGGACCGGGACGAACCGTCCCCACGCCCCGTCACAACGCTTCCATCATGGCCGATCCCGGGTCCGATCGGGGGCGGGCAGCGCGTCGACGAGGCGGTTGACCGCCCGGTCCCGCGTCCAGGGCGGGAACTGTGGCACCCGGTGGAGCGCTTCCAGACTGGCCGCCAGTTCCGGCGAGCCCAGATGGGACCGCCTGCCGGTCTTGTCGAGACGGCGGACGAACCGCCGCACGGCCCCCGGGCTCCAGCGGGCCTCGGAGCGCATCGGCACGTCGAACGGCCAGGTGGTCGGCGGTCCGCCGACCGGCTTCAGCCAGACGTACGAGTCCTCGGTGCCCGGTGCCCGCTGCGTCACCGAGCCGACGGTGAGGAGGAACATCGCGACGTTCTGCACCAGGGACTTGAGGCCGATGTCCCGGATCTCCACGTCGATCTGCTCGATCTCGTCCCAGCGGAAGCCCTCCATGCCCTCGGGGCGCAGCCCCTCCTGGTCGAAGACCGGCACCCCGGCGGCACGCTCGCCGCGTCCCAGGTGCGCGCCGCCCGGTTCGTACCGGAGCGGACCGTACATCGCTGCCATGCCGTGGTCCTCTCTGCCGATAGGGCGCTGCCCGGCAGCCGGCCGTGACCGGTTGCCGGGCAGCGCCTGCTTCAGTGGCTTCCCGGGGAAACCGGCGTCACGCGAAGAGGTCCCGGAACTTCCGGAAACGCTCGGTGACGCTGTTGATCGTCTCCTGCACCTTGTTGTAGTAGATGTACTCGTACTTGGTCGCCAGCTGGTTCCCTCCGATGAAAGCCCACGGCACGTACTTGTGGAACCTCCCCGCGAAGCTGCTGGCCGCGTAACTGGCCCCGCTCGCCTTGGCCAGACCGGAGATGCCCGCGGTCCAGCCCTTGGTCAGGTTGTTGTAGCGGCCTGCCATGCCGGCGAACTTCGTCGCCGTGTTGAAGCGCCCGAAGCCGCCGACGGCCGCGTTGAGCACGGTGTTCCGCGCCTGCCGCTTGGCCTCCGTCCAGTGGCCGCCGGAGGCGTACGAGACGGTGGCCAGGCCACCGGTCACCGCGGAGACCGCCTTCATCTGCGGCACCCAGATGCCCATGACGCCGGTGGTGGCCGAGACGGCGCCCAAGGCCTTGCCGACGTACATCGACCCCTTCTTCTTCCACCAGTCCTTGATGCCCTTGCGCCCGTCGAGGTCCGTGCAGCCGATCGGGTCGGCCATGCAGTACTCGTAGGCGTTGGCGCTGCCGCCGGGGACGGGGTCCACGGAGAGGAAGCGGCCGGTGGCGGGGTTGTAGAGGCGCACGCCCATGAGGACGATGCCGTCCTGGGCCTCGGCGGAGCGCTGCTTGCCGCCGAGCCAGCCGTAGCGGGCGGCCGGGGTGCCCGCGGTCGGGTTGCCGTACTCGTCGGAGTCGAGCAGCACCGGGCTCGTCAGGGCGGTGTCGGTGACCAGCACGACCGAGCCGAACAGGTTGGTCAGCTGGAGCTTGACCGTGCCCTGGTCGGTGACGGTCGCTGACAGGTCGCCGTCGGTGCCGGGGACGTTGCGGGTCCAGGCGCCGGCCGCGTTCTCGGTGATCCAGCGCGGGCTGTCGGCGCCGGTGCCGAAGTGCTGGACGCGGGTGGCGGTGGTGGACCAGCTGCCGTCGGCCTGCTTGGCGGCGGTGGTGCTGCCGTTGAGCCGGCCGACCGGGTCGAGGCTCCAGGTCTGCTTCGTGGTCGCGGTCTCCTGGGAGGCGACCAGGTCGTTGACCCGGTAGCCGAAGGCCGTGCCGCTCGGCGTGGTGAGCGTGCGGCCGAACGCGTCGTAGGTGTAGCCCGCGTCGGTGATCCGGTCCGCGCTGTCGTACGCCGAGTTCACCGTGGTGGCGCCGGCGGTGGTGCAGGTGCCGTCACCGGCCGGGCCGGAGGTGGTCTTGGCAGTGCGGTTGTAGTGGACGTCGTAGGTGTAGGTGCGGGTGGTGCAGCCGGCGGCGGCCGTGGACTGCTCGGCCTTGACCAGACGGCCGAGGCGGTCGTACCCGTAGGTCTTGGTACCGCTGGTGCTGGTGGTCCTCGCCACCTGGGCCTGGGTGGACAGGTCGTTGCTCTGGGACCAGACGACCTTGCCGTCGGAGGCGCGGGTGTAGCTGCGGGCGACGGCCTTGCCGGAAGCGTTCAGGGTGTCCTTGCGGACGATGCCGCCGGGGTAGGTCTGCTCGACGAGCTGGCCGTCCGGGCTGTACTTCGCCGTGAACTCACCGGCCTTGCTGTCGTTCACCGAGGTGAGCAGACCGCGCGGTTCCTTGGTCCGGTCGTAGGTGAACGTGGTGACGCCGGTGGGGTCGGTGACCTTGACCGGCTTGCTGAACCTGTCGTACTCGGTCGTGGTGGTCGCGCCGTCGGCATCGGTGTACGAGATCGTCCGGCCGAGGACGTCCTGGACCATGGTGACGGACTTGCCGCCCGCCGTGGTCGACAGCACGTCGCCGGTGGCCGGGTCGTAGGCGGTGACGGCCTTCGGCACGGCCTGGCCCTCGTCGCCGGTGATCTCGGTGGAGACGGTGCGGTCGACGGCGTCGTAGACGGTGGTGGTCCTGCGGGTCTTGCCGGCGTTGGTCTCGACGATCTCCTCGGGCTTGCCGGTGCGCGAGTACCGGGTGGTCTGCTTGACCGGCAGGGTGGTCGCCATCCGCGCCGTGTCCGCACCGGTGACGTCCGCCCCCGGCGCGGTGACGCACAGCTGGCCCGCCCACTCCGGACGGTTGGCGCAGACCGGGTTCGCCGCGTTGGCGCCCGCCGTGTAGTAGGTGTACCTGGTGGTGGTGGCGTCGGCCGCCTCGGACCCGGGGACCCGGATCTCCTCGGGGTGGCCCTGGGGGTCGAAGCGGGTGCTGGTGGTGAGCTTGGCGCCCAGGGCGTCGGTGGTCACCGTGGTCGGCTTCTTCACCGTCCAGCCCGAGGTGCCGCCGATCGGGGTGCCGTAACCGTTCTTGGTCACCCGCAGCTCGACGTCGTCGGCGTAACCGTCGATCCGGGCGCCGTCGGTCACGGTGGTGGCCAGGTGGTAGGCCCGGCCGTCGGGCTTGCCCTCGTCGTAGCTGTTGGTGTTGTGGTCACGGGCCACCACCGAGGTCCCGACCGGGAGGGTCGGGTTCAGGGTGGTCTTGGTCAGCGTGACGGTGTCCAGGCCGGCGTGGTGGCGCTCGCCGGTGCTGGCCGGGTTGGTGCCGGTGATGGTGATCTTCAGCTCGTGGTCACCACGCGCCAGCCGGATCGGCTGGCCGGTCGCGTACGGCACCACCGCCGGGTTCGCGGAGTAGGTGTCGATCGGCTGGCCGAGGTTCTGCCCGTCGATCGCGAACTGCACGATGCCGTGGTCGCTGTACTTGGTCAGCTGACCGGAGAGCAGGTACTCGCCCTCCTCCGGCACGCTGACCCGCACCACGTCGAAGCCGCCGGCCGCGGTGGCCCGCACGCTCAGGTGCGCACCGCCCGACCAGGTGAGGCCGCAGCAGTCGGTGTCGACCTTGACCGGCACGTTGGCGCCGAGCTGCGGCAGCTTCTCGGCCTCCGCCGTGACGGTGGCCGGCGTGGTCTGGCCGTTGACCTGCTCGCTCAGCGAGGCGCGGTAGACCGGGCCGAGCGTCTCGACGACGTCCTGGCCGTCGGCGGTGTAGACGGTGCGCGAGTCCAGCAGCCGGGCCCGCGACGCGGAGTCGGTGGGCAGGTTCAGCTCGGTCGCGTACCGGGCCGCGTCCGGGTGGGTCCCGAGCGCGATCGCGCGGTTGGTCGCCTCCAGGGCACGTACGACGTGGCCGTAGCGGTCGTACTCCTTGGTGTCGATGTCACCGCCCGGAGTCACCGACGGGGAGGCGGTGTTGACCTCCTGGCCGTTGGCGTTCAGGTAGTGCACGGCGGCCGGCTTGTAGCCGTCGGGTCCCGGCTTGACCGCCGTGGCGGTGTTGGTGCCCGGGTCGTCCTCCGGGTCGTACACGGCGGTGGCGTCGGTGGGGGCGTCGAGCTGCGCCCACTTGGCCACGTCCGCGCCGGCCAGGTCGTACGGACCGCCCGCGCCGCGGGTCAGCGGCACGTCGTAGACCACGGTGATCGCGGTCTCGCCGCTCACCTGGTCCTTGCTGCCCTGCGCCAGGGCCGGACGGCGGACCTTCAGCAGGCGCCCCGGGTCCTGGTCGGCCGCGGCCTTGCCGAAGTCGAAGGACCACGGCAGGTGCCCGGCCGCCGTGGTCCGGGTGACCCGGCCCGCGTCGTCGTAGCCGTAGGTGGTCTTCAACGTCTGGGTCAGGCGCGGGTCCCAGGTCTCGGCGAGGCGGCCCTTGTCGTCGTACGCGTAGTGGGCGACCTCGACGGCCTCCTGCTTGGAGGTCGCCGGGTTCCACGACCAGACCTTGACGGCCTTGACGCGGTCCAGGTGGTCACCGGGAGCCGTCGCGGTCGCCGTGGTGACCTTGGCGTACTCGTACTCCATGACCTCGCAGCCGCGCGGCAGCGGGTCCACCGAGCACCTGTTGGTGTCGTCCACCCCGGCCTCGACCGGCGGGATCACGCGCTTGACCAGCGAACGGCCGTCGGTGGTGTCGTACAGGTACCGGGTCGCCGAGGCGGCGCCCGGACCGATCTCGCTGACCACCTGGTAGCTGTTCGAACCGGCCTGCTGGGCGAAGACCGTCCTGGTCCCGTCCTGCTCGGTCAGCTCGTACGTGGTGGCGTTGGTCCGGACGTCCCAGACCTGGTTCGCACCGGCCCAGCAGACCCAGATGGTGGCGCCGTTGTAGGCGTCCAGGCACTTGCCGGACTGCTGGTTCAGCAGCTGGCCGTCGGTGCGCACGTCCCACTTCTGGTTGGCGCCGCCGTTGCAGTCCCAGAGCACCAGCCGGGTGTTGTCGTCGACCGCGCCCCAGGGGTTGTCCAGGCACCGGCCCAGGATCTGGATGCGCTGCTGGTCGTCACGGGTCCACTGCTGGTTGGTGGCACCGGTGCACGGCGCGGTCTGCAGCACCGCCCCGTTGCCGGCGTCGCCGTTCGGCACCTCCAGGCAGAGGCCGTTGGTGCTGAGCACGATCGCACCGGAGGTGGCCGGCACGGCCTTCAGGGTGAGCGACTCGGCGCCCGGCTCCGGGAACAGGGTGCCGTCGGAGCCCTTGGCGAAGGTGAGCGAGGAGTCGTCGTTGCCCTTGATCTCGACCAGGTCGGACTGCGGGAACGACAGCGAGCGGAAGTCCGAGCCACCGCCCGCCGCCGGGCCGCCGGCCCACTGCGGACCGAACGGCGCCACGATCTCCTTCATCGACAGGTCGTCGAAGAAGACCTGCTTGTCGGCGGCCGTGAAGCCGTTGTAGAGGCGGAAGAACGCCTCGGTGGCGTCCGCCGGAACGGCCAGGTCCACGCTGAGCTGCTGCCAGCCGTCGGTGAAGCCCGCCTTGGCCGAGGTGGTCTTGGCGTAGCCGGCCCCGGTCTTCACGAAGCCCACGAGCCGCAGGCCGCGGTCGCCGAAGTCCGGGTTCAGACCGGTCGAGCCCGGCACGTAGATCCAGCCGGTGAGGCGGTAGGTCCGGCCCGGCTTCATGCCGAGCGCCATGGTGTTGTCCGGACCGACACCCGCGTAGGAGTCGATCTGGCCGGTCGGCGTGATCAGCAGCGAGTCGGTCGAGCTGTCGTGGCCGCGCGCGGTGGAACGCGACAGCGTGGCCAGGCCGGCCGAGAACCCGTTGGTGTCGGTGCCGATCTGGCGCTGGTTGGTGGTCAGGCGCTCGCCCTGCGGCTGCCAGCCGCGGTCCGTGCCCCGCGAGGAGGAGGTGCGGGACACCGACATGCCGAAGGCGTCGGCGTCGGTGGTGCTGGTGGTGTAGTCACCGGTGAGCAGGTTGACCGAGCCCGGGCCCGCGTCGGCGCTCGCGGCGCCGTCCGCGTTGCGGTCCACGGTCAGGGTGTTCCAGACGGTGGTGTAGCCGTTGCCGGAGCCGTCCTGCGGGAACAGCTTGGCGCGCACCTGCAGGACACCGCCGACGTTGCCGAGGGTGTCCAGGACGTTCCAGTTGGCGTGCGGGCCGAGGTCCGACAGCAGCGGCTTGTCCTCGGTGACCGGGGTGTTGTCCGCCTTGGTCAGGTTGACGCGCGGAACCGTGTACTCGGTGGCGCCGGGGCCGCGGCGGTACTCGTAGACCACCCGCTTGAACTGCGCCTGCGCGTCGACGGCCAGCTTGACGCGCTTGGCCGCCTGGGTGCCGTTCACCGGCGAACTGATGCCGGCCTGGCCGACGTGGAACACGTACTCGGCGGGCGGGGAGAGGTTGCCCGCGCGGTCCTTGGCCTGCACGCTGAGCACGCGCCGGCCCTCGGTGGTCGGGGTGATCGACGTGGTCAGCGCCGCGGTGGCGTCGACGGTGACCGCGGTGCCGCCGTCCAGGGTGTAGACGTAGGCGGTGAGGTCGTCGGTACCGGCGGCCGGGGTGAAGGTGAACGAACCGGCCTGGTTGGCCGCACCGTGCCACAGCGAGTCCGCCGGGTAGTCGGCCGAGGTGACGAACGGCGTGCCGGGCGCCACGGTGTCCACCACGAACGGGGTGGTCACCCAGTTCGAGCGGGACTTGCCGTCGTCCAGCATCGAGGAGATCGAGTACTGCACGCCCTCGTCGAGCTTGGCGATCCCGAAGTCGGACGCCTTGACGGAGGCCCAGGAGCCGCTCGGCGTGTCCTTGGGGATGCTGCCGATGAAGGTGCCGCCGCGCCACAGGTCGAAGTAGACCTTGACGTTGTCACCGTCGTCGTCCGCCGCCTGCGCCAGGAAGCGCGGGTTGGCGTCCGCGACGTACTTCGGGGTGCCCGGCTGGGACGGCTGGATCTCGACCGACGCGGGGGTCCGCGGGACCGAGTTGTAGGTGATCGAGATGTACGGCGGGGCCGAGCTCTGGGCGGAACCGAACTTCTTCCAGGAGAGGCTGCTGTTCTCGTCCGTCGCCTTCAGCATGAAGCCGTAGTCGTTGGAGCCGTACTGCGCGAAGTACCGGATCATCTCCGTGACGTCGGTGTTGGTCCAGCCGGACCCGTCCGGGGCCGCGCACTGGTGGGCGTCGCCGCCGTCGAGGTCGTAGGTCTCGTACGTCCGGGTCCACATCTGGCCCCACTGGGGCTCGTTGCCCCACCGGGTCCACCAGGCCGCGCCGCCCGCGTTCCACACCTCCCACTGCTTCGGGGTGCAGGAGGAGGAGTGGAAGTTGTACAGGTGCAGCTTGGCGTCCAGGATCTGCTTGCCGTTGAACTGGCCGCCCGGGATCGTCACGTACGAGCGCGCCTTGACGCTGCCGTTGTAGCTGCCCAGCTTGAGCTCGTCCGAGCCGGAGGCGTCGAAGTTCTCGTTGTTCTGGACATACGTGTCGAAGGTGCTGCCGATGTCCACGACCGGGTCGATGGTCACCGGGTACTGGGTCCCGGCGTCGGCCAGGAAGGCCGCGTCCGGGGTGAACACCAGCTCGGTGTCCGCCCCCTCACCGCGCACCTGCATCGTCACCGGGGCCCGGTTGAGGTGCTCGCCCGAGGCCTCGTCGAGCGCCGCGTCCCACATCACGGGGGCCGGGATCTTGACGGCCTCCTTGCCGGTCGCCTTGTCCAGCAGCTGGATCGAACCGTCCTGCTGCGGGGCGATGTTGAGGCCGGTGGTGTCCAGCGGGATCGTGACCGTGCCGGTCTGCGCGACGGCGGAACGATTCTTCACGATCAGGAACTGCTCGAAGCCGGTCCGGGTCGCCTTCAGCACCAGGTCCACGCCCGGGCGGGCGTCGACGTACGTCGCCTGGCTGCCCTCCAGCTTCGGCCTGGGGAGCCTGCCGAGCCAGCCGAAGCCGACCTGCTGCCCACCGGTGCCGATCTTCACCAGCTCCCGCTCGGCGGGCGCGGGCTCCGGTGCCCCGGCGGCGGCCGACGCCCCCTTCGCCAGTACCCCGGTGCCCGGCGCGCTGTCGCCCACCGTCACCCCGGCCTCGCCGCCGGCCAGCACCAGCCCGCCGGGGTGCGCCTTCGGCGCCACCTTCCCGTCGGGGGTCTGCACCAGTGTGGTGTCGACCTCCACCCAGTCCTTGCCGTCCTTGCCGGCCTTCATCCGGACCTGCCCGGTGGACCGGTCGGCGGTCAGCGTCCCGTCCGGGTTCGCCCACAGCGTGGTGAACTCCGTCCGGGCCCCGGTCACCTCGATCCGGTGCCCCTGGAGCCGGGCCGCCAGCAGCGCCGACGCCTCGTCGGGCGCCTCATCGGTCGGCGTGGCGGGCGCCTGCGGACTCTTCGGGTCCGCCGGCTTCGGCGCCGCGGACGCCGGGGAGGCGGTCAGCGCTTGGGCGGCCACACCGCCCTGTACCAGCAGGCCGAGCGTCAGAGCGGCCGATATCGGCCTTCTCCAGCGCCCGGAGGAAGTCCCGTCCGCGGCTGCGGAGGGATTCTTGGAACGTCGCAACATCAGTTCCTCTTCGGAGAGGGTGCCATGACTGTTCAGGCCCTCTGGCCCGCCGGAGGATCTCCCCAGTCGCACGCGTCCCAGTAGCGCTCACCCGTCTCGATTCGATAACGGTGAATCGCATACGACCAACTTCTGATGCCATGTCATGTCACCGATGCCTATGGGTGATTTGCGCTCTTCGCACCGCCCGCCCCGGCGCGGCCCGGCGGCGACGTCCGCTCCAGGGGCCGAGGCCCCCGGAGCGGACGTCGCGATCAGTGCCCGACCGCCACCACGATCTTGCCGATCTGGCTGCCCGCCTCCAGGTAGCGGTGGGCGTCGACGATCTCCTCGAAGGGGAAGACCCGGTCGATCACGGGCTGGAAGGCGCCGGTCGCCAGACCGGAGGAGACGAAGGCCTCGGCCCGGCGCAGGGCTCCGGGGTCGGTGGTGATCTCGTACAGGGTGTAGCTGCGCATGGCCTTGCCGCGCATCACGGGCATGGGCGGGAAGGGGGTGTCCTCGCCACTGAGTGCGCCGTAGACGACGATGGTGCCGCCGGGGGCGAGGGCGCGGGCGAGGTCGACGACGCCGGGGCCGGCGACGGCGTCGAAGGCGAAGTCGGCACCCCGGCCGGCGGTGAGTTCCCGGACGCGCGACGCGAGGTCCTCCTCCTCGGTGACGACGACCTCGGCGGCGCCCGCCTTCAGCAGGGCCTCCCGCTTGGCCCGGGTGCGGGTGGTGGCGATCGGGACGGCGCCGATCCGACGGGCGATCTGAACAGCCGCCAGACCCACGCTGCTGGAGGCGGCGGTGATCACCACGGCGTCGCCGGCCCGCATGCCGCCGACCTCCACCAGGGCGCCGTAGGCGGTGACGTACGGCATCCAGACCGCCGCCCCGCCGATCGCGTCCAGCCCCTCGGGTCGGTGCAGCACGGCGTTCGCGGGGACGACGGCCCGTTCCGCGTAGACGGCGTAGTCGTTCATCGAGAAGGCCGGCACCACGCTGATCGCGTCGCCGGGCACGAAGCCGGTCACACCCGGACCGACGGCCTCGACGACGCCCGCGGCCTCGGTGCCCAGGCGGCCGGGGAACTCCCGGACGTCCTCGATGTAGTGGCCACTGCGGTACAGCACCTCGGCCCGGTTGAGGCCGATCGCCTCGACCCGGATCAGCAGCTCCCCGGGGCCCGGCTCGGCGACCGGCACCTCCTCCACCCGCAACACCTCGGGCCCACCCGGCTCGCGGAACAGCACGGTCCTGACCATGGTTCAACTCCCTTGCCCTGTCGATGATCTCCGCGTCGCGGCGCTCTCACCCAAGCCCAAAGTACGAACGCTGTCAAACTTCGATGACCGTCGTACGATGGGTGGGCGACAGAAACAGGAGGCCGGATCCCCATGACACGAACGGCACAGCAGGGAAGGCGCGTTGCCCCTCACCCCGACCCGCGGACCGTCCCGCTGCAGCAGGTGCTGGAGGCGCTGGTCGACCCGGTGCGGCGCAGGATCGTCCGCGCGCTGGACGCGGCCGACGAGGACCTGGCCTGCGGGGTGATCGAGCTGTCGGTCAGCAAGTCGACGGCGACCCACCACTTCCACGTGCTGCGCGAGGCCGGGCTGATCCGCCAGTACTACGTGGGCACTTCGCGGCTGAACGCGCTGCGGCGCGAGGAGTTCGAGGAGTCCTTCCCGGGCCTGCTCGACGCGCTGATCGCGGCGCCTGAGCACCGCTGAGCCCGGCCGACACGACACCCGGCGGGCCCAGTAGGGTGCGGACATGACACGCCATCTGGACTTCGAGGGCCCGTACAACTTCCGCGACCTGGGCGGCTACCCGGCCGCCGACGGACGGACGGTCCGCCGGGGGCTGCTCTACCGCTCCTCCTCGCTCGCCAGACTCACCTCCGCCGCCGACCAGGAGCGGTTCCGGGCACTGGACATCGGCACCGTGATCGATCTGCGCTACCCCTGGGAGATCGCCCGCCGGGGGCGGATACCGGAGCTGGAGGGCGTCGCGTACCACAACCTGTCGATCGAGCACCGGCCGTACGACCAGGCCGAGATCGACCCGGGGCTCGACCCGTGGCGGTACCTGGCGGACCGGTTCGCCGAGGTGGCCGAGGACGGCGTCGCGGAGATCCGCGGCGCCCTGGAGCTGATCGCCGGGGCCGAGCGGCCGGTGGTCTTCCACTGCGCCGCTGGAAAGGACCGCACCGGACTGATCGCCGCCCTGGTGCTCAGCCTGCTCGGCGTCGGCGAGGACGACGTGGCCGCCGACTTCGCGCTCACCGAGCTCGTCACCGCCCGGCTGGTGGAGGACTGGCGCGCCGCCAACCCGGGGCGCACCCTGCGCTGGCCCGCCTTCGGGCGCGCGCCGGAGGAGGTGATCCGGCTCGCGCTCGCGGACCTGACCGCCGCGCACGGATCGGTCCACGCCTATGCCACCGGCCGCCTGGGCGTCGACGAGGAGCTGATCGGCCGGCTGCGGGACCGGCTGCTCACCGCGTAGCACGGCGGCGACGGGAACCGGCCAGCACCCGACCGGAACGACAATCGCATGAAAAAGAAATCGATCGACCGGTGAATCAGAAACGGGCATGGCTGATCGATATTCGACCGAAAGAATCAAAGGGGTGGAACTTTCGGTGAATGTCGATCAGCCTCTTGCCAAGCCCTGGATCTCCGGCCTCACCAGGCCGAATGGCCGAAAAAAATAGTGCTGGGCGCCTGTTCGTGCACGCTAAGGTCATTTCCGCGGCGGCTCGGCCGATCGGGTGACCACGACCGTTCGGGTCGGACCTCCGCTCGTTTCCTTTTGCCTGCATGACCCCGCCCGCCCGGCGGCGTCACCGAAATGATCGGACGGAATATGCACGCAAAGAACCGCGCCGACCGGCCCCGCCCCGCCGACCGGCCCCGCCGCACCGACCGCGCGCTCGTCCGAGGCGTCCTGGTCGCCACCGCACTGCTCGGGTTCTCGGGCGCCGCCCCCGCGCTCGCCGAAGGCTCCTGGACGTCCTACATCAGCAACTGGGGGCCCGGCTCGGAGTCCCGCCGCTGGGAGGACGCCGACCGGGACGACGTCGTCACCTCCGTCACCTTCCAGGGCTGCGCGACCGCCACCGACGACTTCAAGGACTCCGGCCTCCAGCTCTACAAGGACGTCTTCGGCCCCGACAAGGCCTACGGCCACCGCACCAACCACTGCGACACCTCCAGCTGGGGCGACCAGAGCGCCGGCAACTACTACTTCGTGCTCGAAGGCGTGCGCAACGGCGGCAGGCTCTGGGTGGACACCGTCACCACCCGGTACTGATCCCGCCCCCTCGTCCTCCGACCCGCCCCCCTTGACCCTCGCCCCGGCCGTGGTTCCGGCGGACACGCCCGTCCGCCGGCGCCCCCGCACCCGTTCCGAGCGAAATGCGTCGACCCCGCCATGGCCCTTGAATTCCACCGCATCGACTTCCAGTACAGCCGCAAGGCGCTCCTGTTCACCGGTCTCGATCTGCGGATCGACAACCCGGCCACCGTCCTGCTCGGCCCCAACGGCGCCGGCAAGTCCACCCTCATGGCGCTCGCCGCCTCGCAGTTGAGCCCGCACCGGGGGCTGGTCACCTGGCGCGGCGTCAACCCCGCGGCCGGCGGGGGCGACCGGGCGGCCTACCGGCGCGCCGTGGCGTGGCTGCCGCAGCAGATCACCCCCATCCCCGGGCTCAGCGTGCGCGAACAGGTCGCCTACTGCGGCTGGTTGAAGGGCATGTCGCGCACCGCCGCCTGGCGGGCCTCGGCCGGTGCGCTCGCCCGGGTCGGCCTCTCCGGGCTCGCCGACCGGCCCGGCCACCAGCTCTCCGGCGGCCAGCTGCGCCGGATGGGCATCGCCGGCTGCCTCGCCCACCACAGCGAGCTGATCCTGATGGACGAGCCCACCGCCGGGCTCGACCCCACCCAGCGCGCGGTGTTCCGCTCCCTGGTCGAGGAGTTGACGGGCGAGGTCGGCATCCTCGTCTCCACCCACCGGACCGAGGACCTCGCCGGCACCTACCGGCACGTGGTGGTGCTGGACCGCGGGCGGGTCCGGTTCCAGGGCGCCACCGAGGAGTTCCACGCCCTGGCGGCGGTCGGCAGCGCGGTCCCCGGCGGGCCCGAGGGGGCCGACGGCGGGTCCGGCACGCCGAGCGCCGAGGCCGCGTACGCGCGGCTGATCGAACGGGAGACATGACCGATGCTGCTGCGCACCGTTCTGCGGATCTCGGCCGCCACCCGGATGCTGCCTTTCCTGCTCGGCTTCGTCCTGGTCGCGCTCGGCGACGAACTGACCGCCTGGGTCACCCCGGCCTACGGGCTCGCCGCCGCCGGACACGCCGGCCTCGCGCTGCCGTTCGCCTGCGCGGCGTGCGCGGCCGGCGGCGCCTGGGAGGGCGGACGGCTGCAGCGGGGCGGTGCGTTCGGCCGCTCGCCGGTCCGCTCCGCGACGGCCGTCACCACCCCGCTGCTGCTGCCGGTCGCGGTGATGGGCGCGCTCGGCATGGCCGCCGCCCTCGGCACCGCCGCGCTGGCCGGCGGCACCGTGCACGGCCTCCCACAGCCCGGTCTGTTCGCCGTCTGGGCCGGACTGCTGCTCGCCGCCACCCTGGTCGGCTCGCTCGTCGGCCGGGTGCTGGCGCCGGTGGTCGCCGTGCCGCTGGCGCTGGTCAGCAGCTTCGTGCTGACCTCCTATCCCGCCGCGTTCGACAGCTACTGGCTGCGGCACCTGGTCGGCGGCGGGCTCTCCGACTGCTGCGCCGTGGACCAGGTGCTGGACGGCCGGGCGGTGGCCGGCTCGCTGGCCTTCTCCGGCGCGGTCTGCGCGGCCGCCGTCCTGCTGATCCGCCGACGCGGCACCCCGCTCGCCGTGGCCGTCGCACTGGTGGTCACGGCGGGCGGCATCGCGGTCGGCGGCTGGACCGTCCGCGACCTCGGCCCCGAACCGGTACGCGCCCGGCCCGCCGGCGCCCTGGTCTGCGACGGCGGCCGGCCCCGCGTCTGCCTCTGGCCGGAGCTCGGCGGTGCCCGCTCGGCCGTGGTCCGCGCCGAGGTCCGACGGGTCACCGACACCCTGGCCGGGCGGGGCGTCACCGTCCCGGAGTCCTTCACCATGGCCGCCCGGCCCGGGCCGGGCGAGGCGGGACTCGGCGTCCCGACCGACGCCCGGGCGCAGGACGTCCTCCCCGCCGTGGTCGGCGCTCTGCTCCCGCGTGCCCCGGACTGCGCCCGCCGCGGCGAGCCCTACCCGGCCGCCGTCGCCATCGGCACGGCCACCGCCTGGCTCACCGCCCGGGCGGGCCCGGACGGCGGCACCCCGCCGGCGGCCGGCGTCGGCGGCCGGTTCACCGAGGCCGACGCCGCCCGCGCCGCCCAGTTGCTCCGGCTGCCCGACGGGGCCCAGCTCGCCTGGTACCGCGCCACCTCGGCGGCGCTGGCCGGCTGCGGCGCCCCGCCCCCGCCGATCCCCGACACCGGGACGGCCTCCGCGGGCGGGGGTGGGCGGTGATCTGGTGGTGCAAGGCGCGCGCCGTCCCGGTGCTCGCGGCCGTACTCGCCGCGACCTTCGCCGTCGGCCTGCCGTTCGGGGACGGCGAGCTGCCGGTACCCGCCCTGCACGGGCAGGCCGGGCACTTCCTGCTCGCGCACGTCGTCACCCTGCTCCCGGCGGTGTTCCTGCTGTACGGGCTGGGCCGGGGCGACCTGCGGACCGAGACGGTCGCCGCGCGGTTCCTGCGCGGGCTGGACGTCGGGCTCGCGCTCGCCCTCGCGGCCACCGGGACGGCCTGCGGCGGCCTCGCGTACGCGACCGGGCAGGGGGCGCTCGCCCTGGTCCTGGCCCGCAACATCGCCGGCTACCTCGGCCTCGCGCTGCTCTTCCACCCCCTGGTCGGCCACCGTCCGGCCGCCGCCGCGCTGGCCGCCGCCCCGCTGCTCTGCTCGGCGGCGGGCTGGTACCCGGACGGCCGGCCCCGGCCCTGGGCCTGGCCGCTGCACCCGGCCGGCTCCGCGCCCGCGCTCGCCGCCGTCGCCCTGCTGCTGCTCACCGGTGCGGCCGTCGCCCTGCTCCGCCGACGCCCGCCCAGCACGCCGCACCTCCTGGCCGGCTGAGTGCCCTCACCGGCCGGGCGGGCGGCTCAGCGGCGCCGGGGCCGGCCCAAGCGGGCGCCGCCCTGGGAGCCGCGGGGCCCGCGGGACGGCCGGGCCGCGCGCGGGTTGCCGCCGTCGGTGGCCGCCGGGGCGTCGGCCGTGTCGGGCCAGTGGGCGGGGCGCTTCAGCGTGGCCGGGAGGCGGGTGGCGGCGTCGCCGCGGGCGGCGTTGAGCTGCGCCTGGGTGAGGAACAGCGCCTCGGTGAGATCGGCGCCCGCCAGGTCGGCGTCCCGCAGGTCCGCGCCGACCAGGTCCGCGAGCCGCAGGTCCGCCCCCGCCAGGTCCGCCGCGACCAGCAGCGCGCCCCGCAGATTGGCCCCGCGCAGGTCCGCGCCGCGCAGCCGGGCGCCGAACAGGTCCGCGCCCCGGTGCTCGCGCCGGCGCGGGACGCCGGCCCGGACCAGCTCGCTGGCCCTGAGCAGCAGCTCGGCCACCGCCTGCCGGTGCGCGGGCACGTCGACCGCGAGGATCTCCTCCGGCGTGCCGCCGACCAGCCGCTCGGTCTGTTCCAGCGCCCGGCGCAGCTCGTCGTGCACCGGCCGGGCCGGTTCGAAGGTGAGCGCCTCGGTGAGGTACCGGAGCAGCTCGTGCAACTGCCGCACCACCGGGAACACCTCGAACATGGTCCCCGCGCTCTCCGGCGCCTCGCGCCAGCTGCGCCCGCCGAAGACGACCTGGGAAACCTGCTGGCCGGCCCCGAAGCAGTCGTACACCGTGCAGCCGGGGAAGCCGCTGTCCCGCAGCCGCTCGTGGATGCCGCAGGTGAAGTCGGTCCGCAGATTGCGGCAGGCGGTGCCGGCGGCCTTGTTCACGGCGAAGTCGGTGCCGGCGGCGAACGGCAGCGCGACGCAGCACAGTCCGAAGCAGCTCCCGCAGTCGGAGACGAGGTTGAGGCTCGGGACGCTCACGGTGCTGTTGTTCCTCCGGGACGACGGTGCGGTGCGGTGGTGCAGCTGTAGAGCGTACCGACAGTCCCCGTACGGCCGTCGGTTAGTGTGGTCGGCCGAGCACGAGCAGCACCGCGGCACCACAGCACCGACGGAGGAACCAAGGCATGTCCCGGCACGACGTGGCGCCGTACCCGGACACCGAGGACAGCGAGGACACCCCGGGCGCCGAGCCCACCGCCCTCCGCCTCCCGCCCCGCGCCCGCACCGTCGCGTTCACCCTGCTCTGCTTCGCGGTCTGCCTGGCGATCGGCCTCCAGCAGTGGAGCACCCTCCAGCTCGGCGGCTTCGACCTCGGGATCTTCGACCAGGGCGTGCGCGGCTACGCGCACTTCGGTCTGCCGGTGTCCACGCTGAAGAGCTTCCACCACGAGTTCCCGCCCGGCTTCTCGCTCCTCGGCGACCACTTCTCGCCGGTGATCGCGCTGATGGCGCCGCTCTACTGGCTCTGGGACGATCCGCGCTCGCTGCTCCTCGGCCAGGCACTCTGCTTCGCCGCCGGCGTGCCGCTGATCCGCCGGATCACCGACCGCTGCTTCGCCGACGCCGACCCCCGCACCGCCCGCCGCGCCGCCGACCTGGCCGCCCTCGCCCACGGACTGGGCTGGCCCCTGCTGGTGGCCTCGCGCGGCGGGTTCCACGAGGTGGCGTTCGCCGTGCCGCTGACGCTGCTGATGCTGGAGCGCGGGATGGCCCGGCAGTACTGGGCGTCCGCACTGGCCGGCCTGCTGCTCTGCTGCACCAAGGAGGACATGGGCCTGGCCGTCGGCGCCTACGGCCTGGTACTGCTGCTGCGGGCGCGCCGGGAACCGGACGCCGAGCGGCGCCGGCCGGCCGTCCGCTGGGGGCTGGGCCTGCTGCTCGGCGGCCCGCTCGCCTCGGCGGTGGCGATCGCCGAGCTGATCCCGGCGATGGGCGGGGTGCCCGGCTACTACTGGAACTACCAGGCGCTCGGGGAGGACGGCGGCTCGGCGGTCGCCCATGTGCTGGCCGACCCGACCCGCCTCGTCTCGGCGCTCTTCGACGCCCCGCTGAAGCCGCTGCTGCTGCTGTGGATCTTCGGCACGCTGTTCCTCCTCCCGCTGCGCTCCGCGACCGTGCTCCTGGCCGTCCCGCTGCTCGCCGAGCGGGTGCTCTCCAGCAATCCCAACCACTGGTCGATCGCCCGGCACTACGACGCGTTCCTCTGGCCGATCCTGCTGGTCGCCGCGGTGGAGGTGCTGGGCCGCTGCCACGACCGGGCGCCGACCCGACGGCTCGGCGTGGCCGCCGCCGCGCTGACCGTCGCGGCCGCGCTGCCGCTCGGGGTGGCGAACCTGTTCGTGCCGGCCTACTGGCAGCCGAAGGCGAGCGAGGCGGCGCTGCTGCGCGGCGCGGCGCTGGTCCCGGACGGCGCCTCCGTCGAGGCCGACAACCAGGCGGCGCCGCGGCTGACCGCCCGCGCGGACGTGGTGCTGGTCGACGAGAAGCCGCGCGGACGCGAGTACGTGCTGATCCGGGCGGACAAGCGGTCCTTCCCGTTCCGGACCGACCACGAGCAGGCGGCCAGGATCGAGCTGCTGCTGGCGCACGGGTACCGGACGGTCTGGTCGGAGGACGGCGTGTACCTGCTGCACCGGGAGGGCACCGAGCCCGTCCCGGGCGAGCAGGTGCCCGGCCCGGACGCCACCCCGTACCAGGACGCGGTGCCGTCGGACGTGGGCCACAACCTCTTCCGCGGCTGACGGCGGTCGCCGCAACGCCCGCCGCCGCCCGGCGGCCCGTACGCCGCTCAGCCCTCGTAGGGCAGCAGCTCCGCCCGCTTGGGCGGGCGGCCGTCGCCGGAGGAGCGGCCGGTCAGACGGCGGCCGATCCACGGCCCGAGGTGGGTGCGGGCCCAGCGGGCGTCGGCGGCCAGCTTCTCACCGCGGGTCGGCGGGGCGGCGACCGGCAGCGGGGCGCGCCAGTCGAAGCCGGCGGGGCGCCCGAGCGCTTCCAGGACGGCCTCGGCGACCCGGCGGTGGCCCTCGGACGAGAGGTGCAGCCGGTCCTCCGCCCAGAGCCGGCGGTCGTCGAAGCAGGGTGCGGAGAACAGGTCGACCACGGCGATGCCCGGATCCTGGGCGAGCTCCTGCACGAAGGCCTTCATCCGCAGGATCGCCGGGAGCAGCCGGGCGGAGCCGGCCATCCGCCGGGTCGGGTCGGTGCTGGTGAACATGACCACGGTGGCGCCGGTGGCGCGCAGCCGGGCGGCGGAGGCGCCGAGGAGTTCCTCGACCCGCGCGACGTCGCAGCGCGGGCGCAGCACGTCGTTGAGCCCGCCGGCCAGCGTGACCAGCTCGGCGCCCATGGCGGCGGCCCGGTCGAGCTGCTCGTCGTGGATCTGGCCGATGAGCTTGCCGCGGACGGCGAGGTTGGCGTACCGGAAGCCGCCGGCCGGGTGGTCGGCGGCGAGCCGGGCGGCGACGCGGTCGGCCCAGCCCCGGAAGTGGCCGTCGGGCAGCAGGTCGTCGCACATGCCCTCGGTGAAGGAGTCCCCGACGGCGACGTAACTGCGGAAGGCGGTGGGCGTGTTCTGGGTGTTCTCCATGGCCCGACGATCGTACGCGCGCGGCCGGCGCCGGGATCGGGCGGGATCCGGCGGGATCCTTCGTCCGAGCCGGTCAGACCCCCGCCGGCGCCCCTGCCGGCTCCTCCGCCGGCTGCTCCACCCCGCCGGTGATCCAGTGCGTTCGCACGGCATCGGTCGGCCGCTGCTCCCCCAGCGCGTCGAGCCCCCAGACGCCGAGCGCCGCCACGACCGGCCGCAGCGCGGCGCCGCGTTCCGTCAGCTCGTAGACGGTGGCGTTGGCCGGCCGTTCGAGGCGTCGCCGCTCGATGACGCCCTCGCCCTCCAGCTGCTTGAGCCGCGCGGCGAGGATGTCGGTGGAGACGCCGGGCAGGTCGGCGTGCAGGTCGGTGTAGCGGCGCGGACCGGCCAGGAGTTCACGGACGATCAGGAGGCTCCAGCGCTCCCCCACCGCGTCCAGGGCGCGGGCGACGGCGCAGTACTGGTCGTAGCTTCGGCGTGACATGTGGATCAGCATAGCCAAGAGGTTGGACTTTCCAAGTGCCTACTTGGTAGAACAAAGCGACCAGGATCGACGCGGGGTGACGGTCGGGAGGCCACAGATGGAGTTTCGGCAGTCCAGCAAGCTGAATGACGTGTGCTACGAGATCCGCGGCCCGGTGGTCGACCAGGCCAACGCGCTGGAGGAGGCCGGGCACAGCGTGCTCCGGCTGAACACCGGCAACCCGGCCACGTTCGGCTTCGAGGCGCCCGAGGAGATCCTCCAGGACATCATCCGCAACCTCCCCCGGGCACACGGCTACAGCGACTCGCGCGGCATCCTGTCGGCCCGCCGCGCGGTCGTGCAGTACTACCAGCAGCGCGGGGTCGACGGCGTGACCGTCAACGACGTCTACCTCGGCAACGGCGTCTCCGAGCTGATCCAGATGGCCGTCACCGCGCTGGTGGACGACGGCGACGAGGTGCTCGTCCCGATGCCCGACTACCCGTTGTGGACGGCGGTGGTCCGGCTGGCCGGCGGCAAGGCGGTGCACTACCTCTGCGACGAGGGGGCGGACTGGTTCCCCGACCTCGACGACATCGCCTCGAAGATCACCGCCCGCACCAAGGCGATCGTGGTCATCAACCCCAACAACCCCACCGGCGCCGTCTACCCGAAGGAACTGCTGGAGGGCATCCTCGACCTCGCCCGCCGCCACCAGCTGATGGTGCTGGCCGACGAGATCTACGACAAGATCCTCTACGACGACGTCGAGCACCACTGCCTGGCCGCCCTCGCCGACGACGTGCTCACGCTCACCTTCAACGGCCTCTCCAAGTCCTACCGGGTGGCCGGCTTCCGCAGCGGCTGGCTGGTCGTCTCCGGCCCCAAGCAGCACGCGAGCGACTACCTGGAGGGCCTCACCATGCTCTCCGGCATGCGGCTGTGCCCCAACGTGCCCTCCCAGTACGCCGTCCAGGCCGCGCTCGGCGGCCACCAGTCGATCAACGACCTGGTCCTGCCCGGCGGCCGCCTCGCCGAACAGCGCGACGTCGCCTTCCGCGCCCTCAACGAGATCCCCGGCGTCAGCTGCGTCAAGCCCCGCGGCGCCCTCTACGCCTTCGCCAAGCTCGACCCGGCCGTCCACCGCATCGTCGACGACGAGCGCTTCGTCCTGGACCTCCTGCTCCGCGAGAAGATCCACGTGGTCCAGGGCACCGGCTTCAACTGGCCCCGCCCCGACCACTTCCGCTTCGTCACCCTCCCTCGCGCCGACGACCTGGAGACCGCCATCAACCGCATCGGCCGCTTCCTCACCACCTACCGCCAGGTCTGACCCCGGCCGCGTCTCCCCCGCGGATTCGACCCCCGAGGGTGCTGACGCAGAAGAGCCGGCACCGCTCGGCCGGTGCGGTGGGACTCCGCGGTCCGGATTCGGCCCGCAGCCCCCGCAGGCGGTGCCTGCGGGGGCTGCCGCTGTGCGGGCGAGGCGGGGCTACCAGCCCCAGCCGCCGCCCTGGCCGTCGTCGTCGCGGTTGCCGTCCCAGCCCTCGCCGACCTCGCGGAGGATGGTGTAGTGGTCCACCCGGGTGCCGTCCTCCGCCAGGGCGGTGACGGTCATCTCGGACTTCTGGCCCAGGTGGGCGGGCTTCACGTCGACCTTGATGAAGGAGTAGCCGGTGTAGCGGACCCGCGACCACTCGACCTTCTCGGTGACCTTGCCACCGCCCTTGGCGAAGTAGTAGGTGTCCACCGAGTCGAGGCGGTTCTCGTGACCCTCGTAGGTGTCCGGGGCGTCGAACCGGTAGAGGCTGCGGCCGGCCGCGCCCGCCGTCACGTACACCACGCCGTCCTTGGCCGGCTCGACGGAGGCGCCGCTCGGCACCGCCCTGGAGACCTTGTTGCCGAGGATCGCGTCGGTGCGCTCGTACACGTGGTTGTGACCGTTGATCACCAGGTCCACCCGGTACTTCTCGAACAGCGGCACCCAGGCCTCGCGCACCCCGCCCTCGGAGGCGTGCTGGTGGGTGGTGGAGAAGGCGCAGTGGTGGAAGAAGACCACGACGAAGTCGATCGTCTCGTCGTTGCGCAGGTCCTTCAGCGTGCGCTCCAGCCAGCGGGTCTGCTTGCCCGCCGAGACGCCCAGGTTGGCCGGGATCTCGTAGGAGACGTCGTTGGCGTCCAGCGAGATGACGCCGACGTTCTTGTAGCGGAAGGAGTAGACGCCGGGGACGCTGCGCTTGTCCGGGCCGTTGTCCGGCAGGTAGAAGCGGGCGTTCTCGCCGCCGTAGCCGTTCGGCGAGTACCAGGCCTCCATGTCGTGGTTGCCGTAGGCGACCATCCACGGCACCTTCGAGGCGACCGTCTCGGTCTGCACCAGGAAGGCGTCCCAGGTGGTGGCGTTGAACACCGACTTGTCGGAGTCCTGGCCGGAGCCCGCCGGGTCGGCGTAGCAGATGTCGCCCGCGTGCAGGTGGAACGCCGGGTCCTGGGCCAGGATGATGTGGTCGTTGCCCTTGGCGTGGTCGCTGACGCCCTGGTCGCCGAAGGCGGTGAAGGTGAACGGCTCGTACACCTTGCCCCAGCGGTGCTCGCGCGAGGGCGCGGTGCGGAAGGTGCCGAGCGTGGAGACGGCCTGCTGCGAGGCCGGGTCGAAGCCCTGGTGGCCGACACCGTAGTAGTAGGTGGTGTCGGGGTGCAGGTCCTCCAGCGCCACGTGCAGGTAGTACTGGTCCACCGGCTGGCCGGTGGGGGTGAGCGCCGGGGTGTGCAGGGTGCGCACCTCCGCCTCGATCTTGTGGCTGAGGTCCCACGGGTTCTTGCCGTAGCGCAGGAACGGCCGCTTCACCGGGGCCGGCACCTGCCAGGAGACCCGGAACTGGGTGTCCGGCTCGGGACCGAAGGCGAGGTGACGTCCGATCGGGGCGACCAGCGAACCGTCGACGGTCGCGGTGGCGCCGCCGGCCAGCAGCTGAGGCGTCGTCGGGGCGGCCGAGGCGGTGCCGCTGCCCAGCGCACCGCCCACCGCCAGCGCGCCCACCGAGACGGCGCCGACGCGCAGCATCCGGCGGCGGGAGAAGCGGGCCCGCAGGTACTCGTGCTGCTCGGCCATGCTCATGCGTTCGGCGAGCTTGACCGGCACGCCCATGTTCGGAGTTTCCATGGACCGGACTCTTCCAGGCACGCGTTGACCCGACACGGACACGCGGTGAACGCGCCCGGGCGCGCCGGTCAGTCGAACACCAATGTTCGACCATGCCTCGGCAAAGCCGTACGCAGGCGAAACGCGTCTCCCGGGCCCGGACACGCGCACTCCGGACGGGGCTGGCAGGATCGTCCACCATGGCCCGGATCCTGATCTACCGTCGAAACCTCCGCTTCCCGCACGCCTCGGTCGTCGACGGCACCCGCGCGCTGGGCGAGCTGGGCGAGCGGCACGGCTTCACCGTCGACGCCACCGAGGACCCGGCCGTCTTCCGGCCCGCCGCGCTGCGCCGCTACGCCGCCGTGGTCTTCCTCTCCACCGGCGGCCCGGTGCTCGACGAGGCCGGGCAGGACGCCCTGCGCGCCCACCTGACCGCCGGTCACGGCTGGCTGGGCGTGCACGCGGCGTCCAGCACCGCGTACGAGTGGCCGTGGTTCGAGGGACTGGTCGGCGCCCGGTTCGACCGCCACCCGGCGATCCAGACCGCGCCGGTCCGGGTCGCCGACGCCGACCACCCGGCCACCGCCCACCTGCCCGCCCGCTGGGAGTGGACCGACGAGTGGTACGACTTCCGCTCCGACCCGCGCGATCGCGGCGTCCGCGTCCTGCTCACCGTGGACGAGGCCGACTACACGGGCGCGGCAATGGGCCTGGCCGACCGTCACCCGCTCGCCTGGTCCGGGGAGCACGACGGGGTGCCGACCTTCTACACCGCGCTCGGCCACGCGCCCGAGGCCTACGCGGACCGGGCCTTCCGCGGGCACCTGCTGGGCGGCCTGCGACACGTGCTCGGCTGAGCGGGCCCCCGGGCCGTCGTCACGACAGCACAGGACCGCCCGGAGCAGGGAGCCTGCTCCGGGCGGTCCGTCGGATCAGCCGGTTACCAGCAGTCCTCGTCCTTCTCCTTCTCGTTGGTCAGGCAGATGGGGACGCAGTCGTCGCAGTTCACCTCGATCGGGCCGGTGACCGGGTCGCGCGGCAGCTGGTAGCCGTCGGGCGCCTCGGTCTCCCGCAGGTAGTACTGCCCGACCGGCAGGTGGTCGAACTCGCAGGTTCCGTCGGCGTCGGTGGTGCAGCCGCTCACCTGGGTGTCCGGGTTGGCACCCCCGGTCTGCAGGCCGGGGACGCCGTTGCTCTCCCGCCACAGCTCGAACACCGCGCCGGCCAGCGGCTCGCCCGACCACTTGTCCTTCTTGGTCAGGTGGATCGAGCCCTTGCCCGGCGGCTTCGGCGACGGGCGGTCGGCGGCCGTGACCTGGACGCCCGCCATGGCGTTGGCCGCGGTCAGCATCAGCGGGCCGAACACCGGGTCGGCCGGCAGGTCGTACCCGGGAGGTGCGGCGATCTCCCGCCAGTAGTAGAGGCCGAGGTCCACCGTGCGGCGGCAGAGACCGTCCGCACCGGTGGTGCAGGTGCTACCCACCTGGGTGTCCGGGTTCGCGCCAGTGGTCTGGAGACCGGGAACGCCGTTGGTCTCCTCCCACAGCTCGAACACACCGCCGGCGAGCGGCGCACCGGTCTCGGCGTCCTTCTTCAGCACCCGCACCTCACCCGTGACCACCGACTGCGGAACGTCGGGCGCGGTGACCTGAACGCCGGACGCGGCGTTCGCCGAGGTCAGCACCAGCGGACCGAACACCGGCTGAGCCGGCAGCACGTACCCAGGGGGTGCGGCGATCTCCCGCCAGTAGTACGTGCCGAGCGGCACCGTGCGGCGGCAGAGACCGTCCGCACCGGTGGTGCAGGTGCTACCCACCTGGGTGTCGGGGTTCGCGCCGGTGGTCTGGAGACCGGGAATCCCGTTCGTCTCCTCCCACAGCTCGAACACACCGCCGGCGAGCGGGTTTCCGGTCACGGAGTCGGTCTTCAGAACCCGGACCTCACCGGTCACCGGCGCCTGCGCCACGTCGGGAGCCGTCACCTGCACACCCGCAGCGGCATTCGCCGCCGTCAGCACCAGCGGACCGAACACCGGATCCGCCGGCAGGACGTACCCGGGCGGCGCGGCGATCTCCAGCCAGTAGTAGGTACCGAGATCCACCGTCCGGCGGCAGAGACCGTCCGTGCCGGTGGTACAGGGGGTGCCCGCCAGCGTGTCGGGGTTCGCGCCGGTGGTCTGGAGACCGGGAATCCCGTTCGTCTCCTCCCACAGCTCGAACACACCACCCGCCAGCGGCGCACCCGTCACCGAGTCCGTCTTCAGAACCCGGACCTCACCGGTCACCGGCGCCTGCGCCACGTCGGGAGCCGTCACCTGCACACCCGCAGCGGCATTCGCCGCCGTCAGCACCAGCGGACCGAACACCGGGTTGGCCGGGAGCACGTACCCGGGCGGCGCGGCCGTCTCCTGCCAGTAGTAGGTGCCGAGCGGCACCGAGCGGCGGCACAGACCGTCCGCACCGGTGGTGCAGGTGCTACCCACCTGGGTGTCCGGGTTCGCGCCAGTGGTCTGGAGACCGGGAATCCCGTTCGTCTCCTCCCACAGCTCGAACACACCACCCGCCAACGGCAGACCCGTCACCGAGTCCGTCTTCAGCACCCGCACCTCACCCGTCACCGGCGCCTGCGGCGCGTCCGGAGCCGTCACCTGCACACCGGCCGGAGCATTCGCCTCCGTCAGCTCCAACGGACCGAACACCGGATCCGCCGGCAACTCGTAACCCGGCGGCGCGGCGATCTCACGCCAGTAGTAGGAACCGAGCGGCACCGTCCGACGGCACAGACCGTCCGCACCGGTGGTGCAGGACGTACCCACCTGCGTGTCCGGGTTCACGCCACTGGTCTGGAGACCCGGAATCCCGTTCGTCTCCTCCCACAGCTCGAACACACCACCCGCCAACGGCAGACCCGTCACCGAGTCCGTCTTCAGAACACGGACCTCACCGGTCACCGGCGCCTGCGCCACATCCGGGGCCGTCACCTGGACGCCCTGAGCAGCATTCGCGTCCGTCAGCACCAGCGGACCGAACACCGGATCCGCCGGAAGCACATACCCGGGAGGCGCGGCGATCTCCTGCCAGTAGTACGTACCGACCGGAACCGTCCGACGGCAGATGCCGTCCGCACCAGTCGTGCAGGACGTACCCACCTGGGTGTCCGGGTTCGCGCCACTGGTCTGGAGACCGGGAATCCCGTTCGTCTCCTCCCACAGCTCGAACACACCACCCGCCAACGGCGCACCCGTCACCGAGTCCGTCTTCAGGACACGGACCTCACCGGTCACCGGCGCCTGCGGCGCGTCGGGAGCCGTCACCTGCACACCCTGAGCGGCATTCGCCGGAGTCAGCACCAGCGGACCGAACACCGGATCCGCCGGAAGCACATAGCCCGGCGGAGCCGCGGTCTCCCGCCAGTAGTACGAACCGACCGGCACCGTCCGGCTGCACAGACCGTCCGCACCGGTGGTGCAAGGCCTACCCACCTGCGTGTCCGGGTTCGCACCGGTGGTCTGGAGACCGGGAATCCCGTTGGTCTCCGCCCAGAGCTCGAACACACCACCCGCGAGCGGCGCACCCGTCACCGAGTCCGTCTTCAGCACCCGCACCTCGCCCGTCACCGCGGCGGCGCAGTCGGGCAGGTCGCCGTTGAAGGGGTAGGCGTGGAACTCCTGGCCGCCGCCTCCGGTGGGCGAGCTGGTGTGGATGAGCCCGCCGGTGGTGTAGAAGCGGCCGTTGACCCCGGGCAGGGTGACCGTGGTCTGCGAAGCCTGCTCGCCGACCAGGACGCTGCCCTGGAACTGGCCGGTGCCGGCCAGGGTGACCGTGGTGGCGTCGGGGAAGTTCCACAGCAGGCGCTCGCGGTAGGCGTTCAGCGGGTCGTCGTCGGTGATGCCGCCGCTGAACGTGTTGATGGTCCGGGCGGCACCGGTGAGGTTGACGAGGATGGTGGCGCCCGCCGGAATGTTGGCGAAGGTGATGCCCTGCTGGGCGCCGCCCCGGCCGGTAAGGTCGAAGTCGACGTTGAAGACCTGGAGCGCCGACACGCCGTCACCGGTGAACAGCGTCTCGAATCCCGCGTTCACCGCGGTGCCGGTCGCGGTGCGGGGCACACCGTTGACCCGGGCGTAGCAGTCGGAGGCGGCGGTGAGCTGGTCGCGCAGGCCGGCGTAGGGCTGGATGGCGTCGGGGTCCTGGACGAGGGTGCCGACCACGGTGCCGGTGACCGTGCCCGCGTGCCGGACCACGCCGCCCTCGGCCACCAGGCTCTGGCCGGCGGCGATGGTGATGTCGTCACCGGTGGTGAGGAAGTCGGCGCCGTCCGGCGGAGGGACCCGCGAACCCACACCGACGATGCCGATGTTGTAGATGGAGCTGGCCCCGGGGTCCTTGGACTGGTTGAAGTCGTTGAGGACGACGACACGGCCCTCGGCCTCGGCGGCGCGGCCGCGGACCAGGAAGTCGGAGCCGACGAAGATGTTGATCCCGTTGTCCCGCCCGGCGAACGGGCCGTTGTTGATCGGGGGGAAGGGCTCGGGACAACTGCCGGGGACGCAGGGCCCCAGGCCACCGGGCAGCGTCGCGGCCTCGGCGGACACGGCTCCGGGGCCGAGCGCGAGGACGGGGACGAGGGCCGAGGCGATGGTGCACGGCAGTGCCAGGGCGAGGGCCTTTCGGCGGACGCGCGCTAACAGTCGGTTGAGGGAAGCCATGGTCGTAGCGTCCGACAGGCCATGTGCGCGAGGTCGCCGTTGACGCGTCCACGTACGCTGAATGATGAAACGCGCGCACCCGCACAGACCAACCGTCACCTGCCGCGTCCCGTCGGCCGGGACCGCGGACGGGCCGCGGGGCCGACCGCTCGACGGGGCGTCAGCGGGACGTGCTCAGGACGCCTCGTCCCAGGGGGACGCCGCCCGGTTGCCGGTGCCGTCGCAGGTGCGGCAGATCTCGTCGCGGTAGGCGTGCTTGGCACCGGTGGCGTCGACCCGGTAGCGGACGTAGACGCCGGTGCCGTCGCAGAGGAAGCAGTTGCCCCCGCCGCCGCCGACCTCGGTGGTGCCGGTGCCCTGGCAGGTGCGGCAGCTGAGGCCGGCGGTGCGGCCGGTGCCCGCGCAGATGCGGCAGACCGTGGTCATCGTCTTCCTCCCGGGTCGGAACCTGGGCCCGACGGAGGGGGCCCAGGTCATGGTAGGCGCTGACCGCCGCTTCCCGGGCGGGCCCTGCTCAGCCCGGCAGGCCCGCGCTCACGCGGCGGGAGACGGCGATCTGCTGGAGGTCGAGCATCCCCGGCGGGTCGGCGAGGCCGGGGCCGCCGGCCTGCACCCACGCGGCGATCTCCTCGATCATGTCGTCGGCGAGCACCCAGCCGAGCCAGACCGGCCGGCCGCCCGCCGCGCGGCCCTCGCTGGAGGGGCCGACCACGACGACGTTGGAGTGCGCACAGGTGTCCAGGCACTTGACGGCCCGGACCCGGCCCGCGTCGCCGACCGCGGTGCGCAGCCGCTCGTACTGGCCGGCGTGGTCGACGCCGGGGTGCTTCTCCTGGGTGCCGCAGCAGCAGCCCCGGCAGACGGTGACGGTCACCGGGGACGCCGGGCCTCGGCCGCCCGCCTTCCCCGCGGCCTTCCCCCCGGCCCGTTCGCGCTCACGCTCGCGTCGGCTCATCGTCCTCGGTCCTCCTCGTTCCGCAGGGCCCGCCGCGACGCCCGTTCGCGCGGCAGCCGCAGGCCGTGGTGGCCGACGATCACGGTGGAGCCCTCGTGCCCGGCGGCGCCGAGCGGCAGGGGCAGCGTACCCGCCAGGTCCCGGGTGACCGGCAGGGCGATGGCCGCCCCCGCGATCGCCGGGTTCTGCCCCCCGGGGCCCGCCTCCCCCCGCATCCGCGCCCCGTAGGATTCACCCATGGGACACGCAGCCGCCGAGAACACCGTGCCGCGGATGCGCCTGGACGCCTCCAACGCCGCCAAGGTGGCGAGCACCCTCCAGGCCCTCGCCACCCCCTCCCGCCTGCTGATCCTGGCCGAGCTCCGCGAAGGGCCGCGGGCCGCCACCGAACTCGCCGACGCCGTCGGCATGGAGCAGTCCGCCTGCTCCCACCAGCTGCGCCTGCTGCGCAACCTCGGCCTGGTGGTCGGCGAGCGCCGCGGCCGCTCGGTCGTCTACTCGCTGCACGACGACCATGTCGCCGCCCTCCTCGACCAGGCGGTCTACCACGTCGACCACCTGCGCCTCGGCATCGTCGACAACGGAATGGCGAGCTCCGCGCCGAAGAACGGCAGTTGAGCGACGCGACGGTGACCGCGGGAGCGCCCCGGCGGCTGGGCTGCGGGCCGTGGACCTCGTCGCGCTCACGATCGGCACGGTCCTGGGCGGCGGTTCGTACCTCGCCGGGACGCAAGCCGCGACCGTCTTCTTCTGGCCGGCTTTCACCCTCCACCGACGCCGGCCCGCCGCCCCGGCGGTCACGCCGTGGCCCTCGCCGCCGCGCGGCCCGCGATGCGGCCGGAGAAGAGGCAGCCGCCGAGGAAGGTGCCCTCCAGGGAGCGGTGGCCGTGGAGGCCGCCGCCGCCGAAACCGGAGGCCTCGCCGGCGGCGTAGAGGCCGTCGAGGACGGAGCCGTCGGGGCGCAGGACGCGGGCCGAGAGGTCGGTGTGCAGGCCGCCGAGCGACGTGCCGGTGAGCACCGAGAGCCGGACGGCGATCAGCGGGGCGGCGTCCGGGTCGAGGATGCGGTGCGGGGCGGCGGTGTGCAGCAGCCGGTCGCCGAGGTAGCGGCGGGCGCCGCGCAGGGCGGCCACCTGGAGGTCCTCGGCGAAGGGGTCGGCCGGCTGACGGTCCCGGGCCTCGACGACGTGGCGCAGTTCGGCGGTGTCGATCAGCGGGGCCCGCACCCTGGCGTTCATCGCGCGGGCGAGGTCGCGCAGGTTGCCCGCGACGACGAAGTCGGGCCCGTGGGCGAGCTGGGTGCGTACCGGGCCGGGGACTCCGGGCAGGGCCCGCCGGAGCACGGCGGGCAGTGAGCCGCCGGTGGGATCGGGGTTCCGTCCCGAGCCGGAGAAGGTGAACTCCTTCCCGATGATCCTCCGGTTGAGAACGAACCAGCTGTGCTCGTACCCGGTGGCCCCGAGGTGCTCCAGGGTGCCGAGGGTGTCGAAGCCGGGGAACAGCGGAGCGGGCAGCCGGCGGCCCAGGGCGTCGAGCCGGAGGGAGGACGGGCCGGGCAGGATGCGGATGCCGTGGCCGGCCCGGACCGGGTCCCGGTCGGCGATGCCCTCGGCGCAGTGCCACATCCGGTCGCCGTTGACCAGCGCGGCCCCGGCACCGGCGGCGACGCCCAGCATCAGCCCGTCGACGTGCGCGGGCACCCCGCGCAGCATCCGCCCGGGCGGGGGGCCGAGCCGGGCCGGCCAGGCCCGGCGGACCAGGTCGTGGTTGCCGCCGATGCCTCCGGAGGCGACGATCACGGCCTGCGCGCGCAGCTCGAAGTGGCCGGCCACCTCGCGGGACCCGGCCTCGCCGCGTGCCGCCGCGCCCGGGACCAGCACTTCGCCGGTCACCGTGTCGAGGGCGCCCGCGCTCGCGGCCAGGCCGGTGACCCGGTGCCGGAAGCGCAGGTCGACCAGCCCGCGGGCGGCGGCGGCGCGGACCTTGCGGACGAAGGGCTCCAGCAGTGCCGGGCCGGCGCCCCGGACGGTGTGGAGGCGCGGCACCGAGTTGCCGGGGCCGTCGGCGAGCGGTCCGCCGCGCTCGGCCCAGCCGACGACCGGGAGGAACCGCACGCCCAGCGCGCGCAGCCAGGCCCGCTTCTCCCCCGTGGCGAAGTCGACGTAGGCCTCGGCCCAGCGGTGCGGCCAGCGGTCCTCGGGCCGGTCGAAGCCGGCGGAGCCGAGCCAGTCCTGCCGGGCGAGGTCACGCGAGTCGCGGATCCGCAGTCGGCGCTGCTCGGGCGAGCCGACCAGGAACAGCGCGCCGGGGGACCAGTACGCCTGGCCGCCGAGCGAGGCCGCGGGTTCCTGGTCGAGCAGGATCACCCGCCGGCCGGCCCCGACGAGCTCGGCGGTCGCGGCGAGGCCCGCGAGTCCGGCTCCGATGACGACGACGTCGGCGTCCATGGCCATCCGGCGGCTCCTCCAGACCGGCGGCGGGCGGTCGCGCGCATTCCGCTCCGCCCCGTTTCGGAAATGAATTCGACACACCGTGGAGCGAAATTCGAAATTCCCGCCGGGGCGCCCTCCGAAACCGAGCGGCGAAACCGAGCGGCGAAACCTTCGGCGGGTTTCCGGAAATGTCTGCGCGCGGCATGGACGGCGACGAAACCTGCCAGTAACTTACCTGTCGGTAGTAGCTGTGGCCCGGCTGGTACGTCCCCCACCCGTTTCTCTCCCCCAGGAGGAACCGTGCTCCGCCGTGCCCGGAATTCCCTGCTGCTCGCGTCCACCGCGCTCGGCGCCGCCCTGGCGATGACCGCCACCGGCGCCCAGGCCGCCACCCCCGCCCCGCACCGCTACGTGGCGCTCGGCGACTCCTACGCGTCCGGCGCCGGCGTCCCGAACCAGTCGGCCGGCCTCTGCCTGCGCTCCGACCGCAACTACGGCCACCTGGTCGCCGCCGCCCTGAACGCCACCGCCTACCGCGACGTCACCTGCGCCGCCGCCAAGGTCAAGTCGATCACCCAGGCCCAGTACGACGCCTTCCTGCGGGTCAACGACCCGCAGATCGACGCGGTGACCGCGGACACCGACCTGATCACCCTCGGGATCGGCGGCAACGACCTCGGCGACAGCGACATCGGGATCGGCGACGTGATCGCCACCTGCATCGCCGGCGCGGTGGTCAACCCGCTCGGCACCCCGTGCACCGACGTCTACCACCACGGCTACTGGGACTGGTCCAGCTGGTCCTGGCAGTACGGCAACGACGACCTCGCCGACCGGATCGACGCCACCGGGCCCCGGCTCGCGGACACCGTGCGCAAACTGCGCGCCAAGGCCCCCGACGCCCGGATCCTGCTGGTCGGCTACCCCTCGGTGCTGCCCGCCGACGGTGCCTCCTGCGTGCTGCGCCAGCCGCTCGCCCCGGGCGACGTCCCGTACCTGCACGGCGTGCTCGACCGGCTCAACGGGATGCTGCGGTCCACCGCCGCGGCGGTCGGCGCCGGCTACGTGGACACCGCCGCCCCGACCCGCGGGCACGACGTCTGCTCGGACGCCCCCTGGATCGAGGGCGCGCTGCCCGGTTCCCCGGCCGTCCCCTTCCACCCGAACGCGACCGGCGAGCGGGTCATGGCGGACGCCGTCCTGGCCGCCCTGCGCTGAGCGGGAACCGCCCGAGGGGGCGGTGACCGCACCCGGTCACCGCCCCCTCGGTCGTGCGCTCGGCCGCCTCACGGCTTGATGCGGACCACCTGCGGGTCGTGGTCGCTCGCCTGCTGGGCGAACTCGGCGTTGATGTGCACCACGTCGTACTTGGCGTACCCGACCTCCGGGCTGACCAGGATGTGGTCCAGCACCTGCGAGTTGCCCTGGTAGACGTACGAGTACTGCTCCTTCTCCGGCAGCTCGTTCACCAGGTCGCGCAGCACGCCGTCCTTGGTGAGCGCGGCCAGCGCGGGCGAGAACTGGTAGTCGTTGAAGTCGCCGACCGAGACCACCTTGGCCTCCTTGTCGGCGGCCAGCAGCTTGGCCACGAAGGCCTGCTCCACGGTGGCCTGCTTGATCCGCTGGACCTCGGAGGAGCGGGTCGGGGCCTGGAAGCGGCTGTCGATGCCCTGGTCGCCGCCCTTGCTGTTGAAGTGGTTGGCGATGACGAAGACCTTCTTGCCGCGGAAGGAGAACTGCCCGACCAGCGGCTTGCGGCTGCTGGTCCACGCCTCGTCGGCGGGGGCGATCCGGCCGGGCGAGGCGGTCAGCGAGGCGGCGGCGCCGGTGCCGGCGACGTCCACGGCGGTGGTCGCGGTGCCGCCGGGGATGTCGGTGAAGGACACCCGCTGCGGGTTGAACAGGAAGACCTGGCGGATGTTGCCGCCGGGCTCGCCGCCGTCCTTGCCGTCCTGCGGGTCGACCGAGCGCCAGTCGTACGCCGGGCCGCCGGCCGCCTTGATCGCGGCGATGAACTTGGCCACGGTCTGGCTCGCGTCCACCGTGCCGTCGTTCTTGGCGCCGTTGTTGTCCTGGATCTCCTCCAGGGCGACGATGTCGGGCGAGCGCAGGTGGGTGACGATGCCTGCGGCCAGCTCGGCGAACTTGGCGTCCGGGTTGGTGGCGGCCAGGTTCTCCACGTTGTAGGTGGCGACGGTGAGTTCGCGCTCGCCGGCCTGGGCGGTGACCTCGCGCTGCAGGTGGTTGTCCTGGAGCGCGCCGAGGGTGCCGGCGACCAGGGTGTAGCCGCCGAACTGGTTGTAGTCCAGCGGGCCGCTGGTGGTACCGGTCAGCACGTCGCCCACGTTGGCGACCGGGAAGGGCTGCCGGGAGACCGGGGCCTGCTGCTGGACCATCAGGCGGCCGACGTTCGGCTCGGCGTAGGACTCGTAGAGCAGGCCGCCGCGCTTGCTCTTCTGGTCCTGCTTGTCGGCGGCGACCCACAGCTCGTTGTACTTGTCGGTGGCCTGGACCACCCGCACGTCGCGGACCTCGACGAGCATGCCCTCCAGCGACTCGTAGAAGTCGAGGGCGTACTTCTCCGGGTCCAGGGCGACGCCGTTGACGGTGCCGTCGGCGCCGGCCGGCGGGCTGTAGGTGCCCGGGATGTTGCGGGTGTCGACGACCACCGGGGCCGGCAGCGGGTTGCCGGAGGAGAGCACGGTGACGGCCGGGTTGCTCAGCTGGGTGAGCGACTGCGAGCCGCCGTTGAAGTTCGGGTAGTACTCCGTCACCTTGCCGGTGACCAGCACCGAGTCTCCGACCTTGACGGTCGGGTCGGCGGAGCCGGTGTAGACGAAGACGCCCTCGCTGGTGGCCGGGTCGGCGTCCGGGTTCGGGTCCTGGATCCAGAAGCCCTTGGAGCCGTACGCGCGCACGCCGGTGACGACGCCGGGCACGCCCGCGACCGTCTTGCCGGTGCGCTCGGACACCCGGGTCTTCCCCTGGATGTCGTGGATCCGCACGGTACCCGGCTCGGTCGGGCCGGTCGGGGTGGAGCCCTCGGCGACCTCGCCCCGGCTGTTGGTCGGCGTCGGGGCGCCGGCCGCGAGGTCGGCCGCGTTGTCGTCGGTGTCGGGCAGCCCGGCCTTGCGGGCCACCGAGGCGGTGTTGGAGGCGCCGGGCACCGAGGCCGAGCCCTCGTGGACCACGGCGGTGCCGAAGCCGACGAGGTCGCGCACCCGCGGGTCGGCGGCGCAGTCGGCGGCGGTCTTGCAGGTCAGCGGGTCGGTGCCGCGGACCAGCGCGACGGTGCCGCTGGTGGCGGAGAGCGCCAGCGAGCCGGCCGCGTCCGGGGTGGGCAGCTCGACGGTGCCCGCCGCGCCGGCCGACTCGGCGACCAGGTAGCGCCCGCCGGGGGCGATCGACCCGGTCAGCGGGGTGACGCCCCACTGGGAGCCGGCACCCGGCGTCGCGGATATGTACTGGATGCTCCAGCCGTCCAGGCCGAAGGCGGCGCCGCCCTTGTTGGCCAGCTCGACGAAGTCGTTCTTCAGGGTGGCGCCCGAGTTGCCGCCACCGCCGTAGACCTCGGCGATCAGCACGTCGGCGGAGGGCGCGGCCACGGCGGCCGGCAGCGGGGCCAGCACCAGGGAGGCGGCGAGACCGGCCGGGAGGATCGCCGCGCGCAGCAGGGCGCGGCGGGAACGCGGACGGGGAGCAGTGGGGGTGGTCACCGGAACGGGACTCCTAGCTGTGGGTGAGGGTCGGTCGGGCCGGGCGCACCGCGCACCCCGCCCCGCTACCCGCGTAGAAAGCCGTGCGAGGGCCGGGATCCACCCCCGCAGCGCCCAAAGATACGCGCGTAGAAAATGGCCGGACAAGAGCCCGGAAGTGAACTTCTCCGTTACGTCCGACGATCGTCGCCACCGCCGCGACCACCGCCGCGACCACCGCCGCGACCGGCTACAGCCAACCCCGCTGAGCCGCCTTCAGGCCCGCCTCGAAGCGGCTCGCCGCCTCCAGACGCTCCATCAGCGCCGCCATCTGCCGGCGTACCGTGCGCACCGAGACGCCGAGCCGCTTGGCCGCCGCGTCGTCGGTCAGGCCGGTGGACAGCAGCCGCAGCAGTTCGCGCTCGCCGGGGCTCAGACCGGTGGCGGCGTCCTCGGGGCGGGGGTCCCCGCCGAGCGGGACGGCCGTCTCCCAGGTCTGCTCGAACAGCGCGACCAGCGAGGCGACGATGCCCGGCTCCTCGGTGCACAGCGCGCCGGCCCGGGTGTTCTCCGGGTCGATCGGCACCACGGCGGTGGTCCCGTCGAAGACCAGCATCCGCGGCGGCAGCACCGGGGCGGTGCGCACCCGGCCGCCCAGGCCCGTCATCCACTGCGTGTAGGCGAAGGTCTCCGGGTCGTTGCGGACGCTGTCCTGGTAGATGGTGCGCAGGCTGACGCCGCGCCGCAGGGCGTCCTCGTCGAGCGGGCGGGAGGCGGCCAGGCTGGCCGCGGACTGCGCGCCACCGGGCATCACGCCCAGGCACTCGGTGGTCAGCCGGGCGGTCAGCACCTCCAGCTTGGCCTGGATCGCGTCGAGGCCGACCAGCCGCTCGCCGCCGTCCACCAGGGTGGCCGAGCGGAGCGCGGCGTACTCCGCGACGGCGCGCGCCACGGCCGCCTTGGAGACCGCCAACTCCTGCTGTCGGCGTGCCAGTTCCTCTTCCTGACGGCGCAGCAGCAGCTCCAGCCCGCGCTCCGGGCTGACCGGCCACAGGGCGCCCGGGCGCTCCCGGGAGGCCCGCAGCAGGGTGAGGTCGGCGAGGCGGTCGAGGGCCGCCCGGACCTCGGGGTCGGGGAGTTCGAGGCGTTCGCAGAGTTCGGCCACTCCGCCCTCCGGATCCGCGAGCATCTCGCGGTACACGGCTTCCGCGGTGGCGTCCAGGCCCAGCAGTTCCAGCACGTCAACGACCCCTGATCGTCACAGCATCGCCTCAAGCGAATGAATACCCGTCCGGTCTGCCGAACCCCGATCCTTCCGTCGGCCGTCCCACCCCCACAAGGCCCGATCCGGTCAGCCGAGCCGAATCGGACCATCCGGTCTGTTCCGCGGAGGGAACCGGGCGGGCGACGCCACCCCCGGCGGCCGGCCCGGGGTTGCAGCATGCTGCCTGGCCGGATGCTGCCCGCCGCACTCCCTCCCCACGGGGGGCGGGCAGCGGGAGGATGCGGTCTGCGCGCAACGCACCGCCCTTCTCGAACACGCCCTGAACCACCGTGCACAGACAGGAACCGCCGTGCCGAAGACCGTCCGACTGCTCGCCGTCACCGTTCTCGCGCTGTCCCTCGCCACCGCCGCCGCCCCCGCCTTCTCCGCCCCGCGGACCGCTCCGTCCGCCGTCACCCTCGCCACCACCACCCCCGCCGACGGGCCGGGGATCGGCTGGGACGGGCCGGGAATCGGCTGGGGCACCGCGGGCGCCGGGACCATCGGCTGGGACAGCCCGGTCAGCGGCCCGGGCATCGGCTGGGACTGACCGTTCCGTGTTCGCCGTCCATCTGACCCTCCTGGACGTCTCCGCCGCGCCGACGGGCGGGGCCGGAGCCGACGACGTCCAGGCCGCCCTGTGGGCACGCGCGGTTCCGGGTGACGGCCTGGAGCACGTGCGCGCCCGCGCCGTCCCGGGAGGCGTCGGCCTGGTGCTGTACGTCCGCGCGCCCCACCGGGAGGCGGCCGAGGTGCGGGCGCACGCCCTGCTCGGCCGGGCGCTGGCGGACGGCCCCGCGCGCCGCTACGCGGTGGCGGCTCCGCCGTAGGCCGCGGGGCCTTCCGCCGGCCGCTTCCTGACCTTCCGTCCGGTTTTCGAACGGTTCCCTTCACCCGCAAATTTGGCCGATTCATGCCTACGGCTTGACCAGGCCGTTACTGACATGCGCATGCCCAATCACAGGTCTCCGTGCGGCCCGGTCTGCGGGTCCGCCCTGCCCTGCCTCGCCCTGCCGCGCCCTGCCCGCGTGTGCGGGCGCATGCCGCCGTCGAGAACGAACCCCCCGCTCAACCAAGACCGTCGAGGAGCCCCATGTCACACCCGACCGGCACCCCACCCCGGCCCCGCGCCGGGGACGGCGTGCCAGCCGCCCCCGCGGCACGCCGCCGCAACGGCGTCCTGCGCAACACCGCGGTCGCACTCGCCGTGGTCCTGGCCGCCGAGGCCGCCGTCGTCGCCCTGACGAGCGGCCAGTCCTTCGCCCTCGGCGCGGACAGGCCCGCCGCGCCCGACACCGCCCGGGCGCTCGGCGCCGCCGAGGCCGCGGACATCGCCTCCGCCCACCTCAAGGCCCGGCTGGAGAACCGCCGGATCGAGGTGGTCGGCGAGCGCACCGAGTCCACCACCACCTGGATCAACCCGGACGGCACCACCACCCTCGACATGGCCACCGGCCCGGTCCGGTACAAGGACGGCTCCGGCAGGCTCCAGCCGATCGACGTGGACCTGGCCCAGCAGCCCGACGGCTCCGTCAAGGCCAAGGGCCACCCGCTCGGCCTCAAGCTGGCCGGCGCCACCCCGGCCGCCGCCGCCTCCAAGTTCAAGGCCGCCGGTGCCCCCGCCGGCGACCGGCAGGCCCCGGCCGTCCCGCTGGTCTCCTTGGACAACGGCAACGGCACCGCCATGTCGCTGTCCTGGCGCGGTACCCTGCCCGCCCCCAAGGTGGACGGCACCAAGGCCCGCTACGAGAACGCGCTCACCGCCACCGACCTCGTCATCGAGTCCACCCGGACCGGCTTCGAGCAGTTCCTGGAACTCAAGGACCGCACGGCGGTCGGCGCCAACGGCACCGTCACGATGACCCTGGACGCGGCCGGCCTGCAGGCCCGCCACAACGCGGACAACTCGGTCTCCTTCCTCGACCCGAAGACCGGCGAGGAGAAGGGCCACCTGCCCGCGCCGGTGATGTGGGACGCACAGGTCGACGAGCGCAGCGGCGACCACACCCGCACCGCCCCGGTCGCCCTGAAGGTCACCCAGAACGGCAACGCCGTCGACCTCACGCTCACCCCGGACGCGGCCTTCCTCAACGACCCGGAGACCCGCTACCCGGTCACCGTCGACCCGGCGGTCAACATCGGCGTCGGCTTCGACACGTTCGTCCAGGAGGGCTACGGCACCGACGTCTCCTCCCAGACCGAGCTGAAGCTGGGCAACAACGGCTCCAGCCAGGTGGCGCGCTCCTTCCTGCAGTTCCCGATGGCCGCCATCAGCGGCAAGCAGGTCACCGCCGCCAAGCTCAACCTGTGGGAGTTCCACTCCTGGTCCTGCACCGCCAAGAGCTGGGAGGTCTGGGACACCGGCACGGCGACCACCGCCACCCGCTGGACGGCCCAGCCCGGCTGGAACCGCAAGTGGGCCACCACCACGGCGACCAAGGGCTACTCCAGCTCCTGCGCCGCCGGCTGGACCAACACCGACATCACCTCGCTGGTGCAGGCCTGGGCCGGCAACGGCAACGCCAACAACACGCTGGGCATCCGGGCCACCGACGAGACCGACCCGTACGGCTGGAAGAAGTTCAACTCCGGCAACGCGGCCTCCAACACGCCCTACCTGTCGGTGACCTACAACACCGCGCCGGCCGTCTCCACCCTGGTCTCCCCGGCGAACGCCGCGGTGACCGGCGACTCCACGCCGACCCTGTCGGCCAAGGCGACCGACCCCGACGGCGGCAACATCGCCCTGGACTTCGAGGTCTGGACGTCCGCCGGCACCGCCGCGCTGCAGTCCGGCCGCACCGCCATGGCGGCCTCCGGCTCCACCTTCACCTGGACCCCGGGCACCGCGCTGCCGGCCGGCGCCTACAAGTGGCGCTCCCGCTCCTGGGACGGCACCGCCTACAGCCCCTGGTCCGGCTTCCGCACCTTCACGGTCGACACCACCGCCCCGGCGGCCACCGCCGTCTCCTCCGGCGACTTCCCGGCCGGCCAGTGGGCCGGTACCCCGGACGCCTCCGGCAACTTCACCGGCACCTTCACCTTCACCCCGCCGAGCAGCGACGTGAAGGACATCCAGTACCGGCTGGACGGCGGCACCTGGGTGACCGTCGCGACCACCGGCACGCCGGTGACCGCGGCGCTCGGTTTCAAGGGCGGCCAGCACACCGTCACCGCGCACACCCGCGACGCGGCCGGCAACGTCTCCGCGGACACCTCCTACGTGTTCAACGCGGGCAAGGGCGCGGCCCTCACCTCGCCCGGCGCCGGCGAGCGCCCGGCCCGCCGCACCACGCTGGCCGCCGAGGGCCAGACCACCTCGACCGGCGTGCGCTACCAGTACCGCCGCGGTGAGACGGCCGCCTGGAGCGACATCCCGGTCGCCAACGTCACCACCGCCGCCGGCGGCGCCGTCGCCGCCTGGCCGTTCGCGGTCACCGGCGGCAAGCCCGCGCCGCTGACCTGGAACATCACCGACACCCTGGCCACCGACGGCCCGGTCGACGTCCGCGCGGTCTTCACCGTCGGCACCGGCACCGACGCCTCGGAGCCCAACACCATCACCGTCGACCGCAACGGCGGCAACGCGCCGGACGCCGAGGTCGGCCCGGGCCGGGTCAACACCCTCACCGGTGACTACACCCTCAGCGCGACCGACGCCTCCGCCTTCGGCCTGAGCACCGGCCGCACCTTCTCCTCCCGGCACCCCGAGAACGGCGCCGCGCAGGAGGGCCAGGCGGCCATCTTCGGCCCGCAGTGGAGCGCCGGCACCATGGCCGAGCTCACCTCCTCGGACTGGGCGTACGTCCGGCAGACCTCGCCCACCTCGGTGTCCATCGTCGACGCCACCGGCCACGAGACCGGCTTCACCGCCACCACGGGCGGCGGCTGGAAGCCCGAGCCCGGTGCGGAGACCCTCACCCTGACCGGCGCGCTCACCGGCACCTTCACCCTGAAGAGCACCAACGGCGCCACCACGACCTTCGCCAAGGTCGACCCGGCCGCCACCACCTGGCAGGTCACCACCTCCTCGACGGCCACCGACAACTCCACCACCACCGTGGTCTCGGAGAAGGTCGTGACCGGCGGGAAGACCCTGGCCCGCCCGAAGTTCGTCGTCGCGCCGACCACGGCCGTCGCCAACTCCACCTGCGCCGCCAACCCCGCCGCCAACGGCTGCCGGGTCCTGGAGTACGTCTACGCCGACGCCACCACCGCCACCACCGCCGCACTCGGCGACGTGGCCGGCCAGGTGAAGCAGGTCCGGCTCTGGTCCAACCTGCCCGGTGCCACCGCGGCCACCCCGGTCGCCGTCGCCGAGTACCGCTACGACGACATGACCCGCCTGCGCGAGGAATGGGACCCGCGGATCAGCCCCGCGCTGAAGACCGCGTACAGCTACGACGCGGCCGGCCGGGTGATCACCCTGACGCCGCCCGGCGAGTTCGCCTGGACCTTCACCTACGGCAAGGCCGGCAACGCCGCCACCGCCGGTGAGGGCATGCTGCTGGCGGCCTCCCGGCCGTCCCTCCAGCAGGGCAGCGCCGACGTGGCGAACGGCACCGCCGCCACCAACCTGGTCTACGACGTGCCGCTGAGCGGCGCCAACGCCCCGTACAAGCTGGGCACCGCGGACGTCGCCGCCTGGGGCCAGACCAATGCGCCCACCGACGCCACCGCGATCTTCCCCGCCGACGCGCCGCCGGCCAGCCACAACGGGCGACTGCTCGGCTCGGGCGACTTCGCCAAGGCGGGCATCACGTACACCAACGCCTCCGGCCGCGAGGTCAACACCGCCTCCGCGGGCGGCGTCACCACCACCGAGTACGACGCCTACGGCAACGCGGTGCGCAAGCTGACCGCGGAGAACCGGGCGCTCGCTCTGTCCACCTCCGCCGAGGGCCTGGCGAAGCTGCGCGCGCTCGGCCTCGACAAGGCCACCACCGCCGACCGCGCCCAGGCGCTGTCCACCCTGACCGTCTACTCGGCGGACGGCGAGCGGCAGACCGACGAGTTCGGCCCGCTGCACCTGGTCACCCTGGAGCACGACCTGGCCGCCTCCGGCGCCAGCCCGGCCCGCCCGGCCGGCGACGAGGTCCCGGCCCGCACCCACACCGCGACCGCCTACGACGAGGGCCGTCCGGCCGACGCCGCGGTCAGCAACGAGCCCACCACCGCCACCATCGGCGCGCGCATCGACGGCTACGCCGCCGACGCCGACGTCCGGACCACCGCCACCGCCTACGACTGGGCCAAGGGCCTGGCCACCCAGACCACCGAGGACCCGGCGGGCCTGAAGCTCACCAAGACCGTCGCGTACGACGCCCAGGGCCGGGCCGTCAAGACCTCGCTGCCCAAGTCGAACGGCACCGACGTCGGCACCACCGTCACCACCTACTGGTCCGCCACCGGCACCGGTGCCTGCGCCGGCCGCCCGGAGTGGGCCGACCTGCCCTGCTCCACCGGCCCGGCCGCCGCGGCGGGCGACGCCGGCGCCAACCCGGCGGAGATCCCGACCAGCACCACCGAGTACGACCGCTACGGCCGCCCGGCCGTGGTCCGGGAGACCGCCAACGGCGTCACCCGCACCACCACCACGACCACCGACGCGGCCGGCCGCACCACCAAGGTCGCGGTGACCGGCGGCACCGGCACCGCGGTGCCGGACACCACCACCGCCTACGACGCCGCCACCGGCCGGGTCGTCGGCACCGCCAACGGCACCGCCACCGTGCGGACGACGTTCGACCGGCTCGGCCGCGTCATCGGCTACGACGACGGCGCCGGCAGCGTCACCACCACCGAGTACGACGTCGCCGACCGCCCGGTCAAGCGCGCCGACTCGGCCCCGTCCACCACCACCACGGGCTACGACGGCTACGGCCGGCCGCAGTCGCTCACCGACTCGGTGGCGGGCACCATGACCGCCGAGTACGACTCCGAGGGCAAGCTCACCCGGCAGACCCTGCCCGGCGGCTACGTCCTCACCAACAGCTACGACACCCAGGGCACCCTCACCGGCAAGGTCTACACCGCCGCCGACGGCACCGTCGTCCTGGCCGACTACGCCGACTTCACCGTCCACGGCCAGCAGGCCGGGCACGCGCTGACCGCCGGCGCCAGCACCGAGTCGGTCTTCGGCTACGACGCCTCCGGCCGCCTCACCAAGGCCGCCGACAAGTCCCTGGACGGCTGCACCACCCGCGCCTACACCTTCGACAAGAACAGCAACCGGACCGCGCTGACCACCACCAAGGAGGACTGCGACCCGGCCACCGTCGACTCCACCAGCAGCACGGTGGGCTCGCAGTACGACGCGGCCGACCGGCTGAAGGGCGCCGGGTACGACGCCTTCGGCCGCACCACCACGCACCCCAGGGGCGCCCAGTTCGGCTACTACGCCAACGACCTGGTCCGCACCGAGACCTCGGGCACCCAGCGCAACACCTGGGCGCTGGACGCGGCCGGCCGGCTGGCCTCCCGCAGCACCGAGACCCAGGCCGGCGACGGCACCTGGAGCACCACGGCCACCAGCCTGAACCACTACGGCTGCGCCTGCGACAGCCCCAGCTGGTCCAAGGCCGGCAACGGCGCGGTCGCCCGCAGCGTGACCGACCTCGGCGGCACGCTCGGCGCCATCACCGGTGCCACCGACGGCACCGTCCTGCAGCTCACCAACCTGCACGGCGACGTGTCCGTCCAGCTGCCGCTGGACCCGGCCCAGGCGCTGAGCGTGCGGGCCTTCGACGAGTACGGCGTCAGCCTCGGCGACCCGGTGACCGGCTACGGCTGGGTCGGCGGCGAGCAGCGCGACTCCTCCACCGCCAGCGGCGTCGTCCTGATGGGCTCCCGGCTGTACGACCCGGGCCTCGGCCGGTTCCTGCAGGCCGACCCGGTCCCGGGCGGCAACGCCAACGCCTACACCTACCCGACCGACCCGGTGAACTCCTTCGACCTGGACGGGCGCTGGAGCTGGTCGAAGACCCGCTACTACTCCTGGGGCCGCCTCTGGGCGCACCTGGAGGCGCACATCGGCTGGCGCGGCCTGAAGTACCTGGCGCAGCTCACCTTCTACTTCAACCGCGCGTACACCGGGAAGATCGGCCGCAACGCCCACTACGTCTACGGCCCGATCTGGGTCGGCGTGGGCCTGCTCGGACCGGTCGGCGCGGGCTTCGCCCTCGCGGCGGGCGCCTACTCCGGCTACGTGCAGCACATGGCCTCGAAGGCGTACTACAACCACCGGTGCCTGGCGATCGCGATCGGCGCGGCCGGCTGGAACTCGCTGCCCTTCCCGGGCGTGCGGTCCTGGACGACCAGCTGCTGACCCGGACACCCGGCTGAGCAAGGAGGCCCGCCCGACCACCAGGTCGGGCGGGCCTCCCGCGTTCGGCTCCGAGGTCGCCGGGTGGTGCTACTCGCCCTTCTCGGCGGCCGCGGCGGTGAGCCCGGCCGACCACTTCTCCTCGACGTTGCCGAACTTCCAGTAGGCGATCGCCGCCGCCCAGGTGAGCACGAAGAGGCCGACGATGGCGTAACCGACGAGGTCGAGGTTCAGCTCGCCGATCCAGGCGACCGGCCCGCTGGTGATGTCGAGCTTCTCGCCGAGCAGCCCGATCAGCTCGATCGAGCCGATGACCAGGGCAACCAGGACGGACAGGCCGGTGACGGTCAGGTTGTAGTAGATCTTGCGGACCGGCTTGGAGAACGCCCACTCGTAGGCGAAGTTCATGAACGAGCCGTCGATGGTGTCCAGCAGGCTCATGCCGGCGGCGAACAGGATCGGCAGCACCAGCAGCGCGTACCACGGCAGCTGGAACGCCGCCGCGCCGCCGGCCAGCACCAGCAGCGACACCTCGGTGGCGGTGTCGAAGCCCAGGCCGAACAGGAGACCGACCGGGTACATGTGCCAGGGCTTGGTCACGGCCTTGGTCACCCGGCCGAGGATGCGGTTCATGAAGCCGCGCTTCTCCAGCTGCGCCTCCAGCTCGGCCTCGTCGAACTCGCCCTCGCGCATCCGCCGGAAGACCTTGAGGATGCCGTTGAACGCGCCCAGGTTGATCAGACCGAGGGCGAGCAGGAAGGTGCCGGAGACGGCGACGCCGATCAGGCCGGTGGTCTCGTGCAGGGTGGAGTCGTCCGTCTCGATCTGCCCGGCGAGCGAGCGGATGCCGAAGGCCAGCAGCGCGCAGAGGCCGAAGACGATCGACGAGTGGCCGAGCGAGAACCAGAAGCCGACCGACAGCGGCCGCTTGCCCTGGCCCATCAGCTTGCGGGTGGTGTTGTCGATGGCGGCGATGTGGTCGGCGTCGAAGGCGTGCCGCATGCCGAGGGTGTACGCGGTGAGGCCCATGCCGGCGCCGAAGACCTGGCCGCCGACGTCGTAGTGCTCGGGCGCGACGAGCGCGAGCAGGGTGAACCAGCCGATCACGTGCAGGGCGAGGATGAAGCCGCCCATTCCTGCGAGGCGGATCCACTCCTCACGGGTGAGCCGATCGCGCCAGCGGGGGCCGGTCATCGGGGGTCCTTTCATGAGGCCGTCGGAGCTCCGGGGTCCTGTCCGGCCCTCGGAGCTGGGCCATCTTTCCTTCTTGTCGCAAATAGTTGCAAGTCATTCGCAATTACAACCTGGTCACCGGATAGCGGTCGAACGGGCTCGCGGCACCGCCGGCCAGGGAGCGGGACCGCCGGCCAGGGAGCGGGACCGCCGCGCCGAGATCGTCATGCACCGTACAAGTAGCGGTAACCCGGAGTGCCCCGCGAGCGCCGTTCTACGCGCGGATACTCAACTGCCCCGAACCCCAACCCCCTCTGGAGGGACGGCACATGATGAACCTTCGACCCGCCGCCGCGCTGGCCGCGTCCGCCCTGCTCGCCACCGGCCTGGCCACCCTCGGCGCCCCCGCCCCGGCCTCCGCCGCGACCACCGCGCTCCCCCACCGCGTCCTGTTCGACAACAGCAAGGGCGAGACCGCCGGCAACGCCGACTGGATCATCTCCACCGCCCAGCCCGACCCGCTCGTCCAGAACGCCAACCCCACCACCGAGAAGAGCTGGACCGGCGCGCTCTCCGCCTGGGGCGTCGCCCTGCAGAAGACCGGCCAGTACAGCCTCAAGACCCTCCCGGCCGGCTCCACCATCAGCTACGGCACCGGCGCCGCGCTCGACCTCGCCAACTTCGACACCTTCGTGCTGCCCGAGCCGAACATCCGGCTGTCGGCCCCGGAGAAGTCCGCGATCATCCGCTTCGTGCAGAACGGCGGCGGGCTCTTCCTGATCTCCGACCACAACCAGAGCGACCGCAACAACGACGGCTGGGACTCCCCGGCGATCATCAACGACCTGCTGACGAACAACGGCGTGAACAACAACGACCCGTTCGGCTTCTCGGTGGACATCGCCAACATCTCCACCGACAACCCGCGCGCCGTCAACGACGCCGCCGACCCGGTGCTGCACGGCCCGTTCGGCACCGTCACCGGCTCGATCCTGCGCTCCGGCACCACCTTCACCCTCAAGCCGGCCGACAACCCCAAGGTCAAGGGCATCGTCTACCGCACCGGCTACTCCGCGAACACCGGCGCCTTCTTCCTCACCAGCGGCTACGGTTCCGGCCGGGTCGCCGCCTGGGGCGACAGCTCGCCCGCCGACGACGGCACCGGCCAGCCGGGCAACAACCTGTTCAACGGCTGGAACGACCCGGCCGGCACCAACGCCGCCCTCGCCCTCAACGCCACCGCCTGGCTGAGCAAGGCCTGACGGCCCCTGCCGCCTCCCGCGCGCCCGGCCGTCCGCTCGCCGGGCGCGCGCCCGCTTCCTCCCCTACTGTCGGAATGATCCGCACCGGCCTGCCGTGAGCCACGGCCGTGCGCACCGACCGGGACCCGATGGAGCGGCCATGCCCTCGTACCCCTACCGCACCACCCGCGAGGACCTGCGCGTCCCCCTCCCCGACGGCACCGAACTGTTCGCCCGCCTCTGGCGCCCGGTGACCGACGAGCCCGTCCCCGTCGTACTGGAGTACTCCACCGGCCGTCTCACCGACTGGACCGCCACCGACGACGCCCGCCGCCTCCCCTGGATCGCCGGCCACGGCCACGCCGCCGTCCGGGTCGACGCCCGGGGCCACGGCAACTCCGGCGGCGTCGCCCCGGTCGCCGACGGTCCGGCCACCACGGACGGCCGGGCCGCCGCTGACGGTTCGGCCGCCGACGGCGCCGAGGTCGTCCGCTGGCTCGCCGCCCGGCCCTGGTGCAGCGGCCGGGTCGGCCTGCTCGGCACCGGCGCCGCCGGGGACACCGCCCTGCGTCTGGCCGCGCTCGCCCCCGGCGCCGTGCACGCCGCGGTCGTCGTCTGCCCCGACGGCCCGCACCGCCTCGGCGGCGCCGTCCTCGCCGCCGACGGCCACACCCGCGCCACCGACCGGCTCGCCGACGCGGCCCGCCCACCGGACCCGCAGTACGTCGGCGACGACTGGCGGGCGATGTGGCTGGCCCGGCTCGACGCCCTCGAACCACCGCTGGCCGACTGGCTCGCCGCCCCGTCCCCCGACGCACCGGCCGCCGCCGTCCCCACCCTGGCCGTCGCCGGCTGGTCCGACCCGTCCGCCGCCACCGTCCTCGCCCTCGCCGCTGCCGGCGGCGGGGCCGGCGCCGGCCCCGCCGCCGGCCCCGCGGTGCGCGCCGTCCTCGGCCCCTGGCCGCACGGCCTGCCCGACGAACTCCTCCCCGAGGCACTGCGCTGGTACGACCACTGGCTGCGCGACATCGACGCCGGCGCCCTCGCCGCCCCCACCCTGCGCAGCTGGCGCGCCGGCCACTGGTCCGGCGACGACCCCTGGCCCCCGCCCGGGCTCCGCGAGGTCCACTACGGCCTGGACGGCCCGCTGCGCACCGCCGGCACCGCCTCCGAGGACCGCTGGGTGCACGTCCACTCGCCGCAGCACACCGGCCTCGACGCCGGCGCCCACGTCCCGCTCGGCCGCCCCGCCGACCAGCCGCCCGACCAGCGCGAGGAGGACGGCCGCTCGGTCTGCTTCGACTCCCGCGCGCTGCCCGAGCCACTGGACCTGCTCGGCGCCCCGTCGCTGGCCCTGCACCTTCGTCCCCCGGCCGCCGGCCCCGCGCTGATCGCCGCCCGTCTGTGCGCCGTCGCCCCCGACGGCACCTCGACCCTGCTCACCCGCGGCATCCGCGCCCTCGCCGGCCCGGCCGACAGCCACGACGACTCCGTGGCCGCCGACGCCGTCGTCGTGGAGCTCGCCCCGACCGGCGCCACCGTTCCGACCGGACACCGGCTCCGGCTCGCCCTCTCCTCCACCTACTGGCCGTGGATCTGGCCCGGCCCCGAACCGGCCGGCTTCGCGCTCGACCCCTCCCGCTCCACCCTCACCGTCCCCGTGCACCACCCCGCCCGGCACGCCGACGACCTCACCTTCCGCTCCCCCACCCTCCCCCTGCCGCCCCCGCTCCACCTCACCGAACCGCTCACGGCCCGCCCCGAGCGCGTCACCGTCCACGACATCGGCCGCCGCGAATGGCGCACCGAACTCTCCCCGGCCACCGACGGCACCCGCACCCACCCCGACGGCCTGGTCCGCGCCGAACAGACCGTCACCGCCTACCGCGTCCTCACCGCCACCCCGCTCAGCGCCCTGGCCCGCACCGACCGCACCGTGCGCCTGGAACGCCCCGCCCTCGGCTGGGACGTCACCGTCCACACCCGCACCGAACTCCGCTGCGACCCCACCCACCTCCTCGCCCGCACCCAGCTCCGCGCCGAGGAAGCCGGCAACGTCGTCTTCACCAAGGAGTGGCACCACCGCATCCCCCGCTGAGCCGGCCTGATCGCCCGCGCCGAACCGACATCCAAATACTGTGGATGTCGACTGCGGCCTACGAGGAGATCCCCTTCAGCGAGTTGCTCCACCGGCCCGCTGCCACCACCAGCCGACTCGACGCCGTGCGTGCGCTGAGACTCCGCCGCCGTGACGCCGGCGATCTCGCGCTGATGCGTGTCGACCAGTTGGAACAGGACGCCACCGTCGTCGACTTCACGTCCCGTCTGCTCGGCGGACTGGTACGGACCGGGAACGTCGCCGCTCTCCGTGCCGCACTGCCCGAAGCGCTGCCGTGGGTGACGTTCCTGCCCGACGAGGACGTGGCCGAGCTCATCGGCGAACTGGTGGACGTCGCCCGTGGCGCGGTCGCCCTCGACAACCTCGCCCCGATCGCCCTGCTCCTCACTCAGTGGCGGCACACGGCCGAAGTGCACGCGGACCCGGCCCTGTACGCCGTCCTGGCCCGTGAGCCCGACGGCGACCTCGGGCTCGTGCCCCGGCCCGGAGTACCCGAGTGAGCCCGAAGCGCGGCGACCGCGCGGCACCGCCGCCGGTCGAGGCGGCGGGCCGATCCGGTATCTGGTCGGCAGTCTGGACCGGATAGCCCGGATCACCTACGCGGGCACCGGCCATGGTGCCCCCGTTCGGCATACTGCGACTGCTCCCAGCCGATGACGTGGGAGGATCTTCCGACGATCTGCCCGGAGGAGCGCCCCATGCACGAGCCCCTGCACATCCACCGGATCCTCGGCGGTGGGCCGTTCGCCGAGGCCGGGAAGCCCAGTGCCCTCGCCCGCGACGACGCGCGCGGGCTGATCGCCGTCGGCGGAAGCGTCGGCGACCTGCAGTGGGGCGGCCGTGCGCTCAACTCCTGGTACGGCTACCGCGTCGGTGTCTACGGGCTCGACGACCTCCGCTGCCGGCAGCTCGTCCGAACCCGGTGGCCCGTGCTCGACCTCGCCCTCCACCCCCACCTCCCCCTGCTCGCCGTCGGCACCGGCGCGTACGACGGCGGCTACATGTACGAGGGCGAACTCCTGATCGTCGACCTGGAGGACGGCACCACCACCTCCGTGCTGGAAGGCCTCTGGGAAGTCCGCCGAGTGCGCTGGCGGGAGGACGGCCGCGCGCTGGAGCTGGTCGTGGCCCCGCCCGACGACGACGCGGACGACGCCCCCGAGACCCACGGCTTCGCCCCCGTCCTCGAACGCGACGACTGGCGCCGGGTCGCCCCCCGCAGCATCTCCTACAAGGACCTCACCGGCCCACGCGTCAGGGCGTCGCGCCGCCCCGAGGGTGTCAAGCAGGCCGCCCGCGAGACGCTCGCCGCGCTCGCCGACGCGCACGGCGCGACGTGGTCGCCGCGGCGCCAGGTGTGGGCACTGGAGGCGCTGGACGACGGGCGAGTGCTGGCCGCGCTGGAGGGGACGAAGCTGGAGAGCTGGTCGCCGTCCGGTGAGTCGCAGTGGTCGGTGCCGGACCCGGACGGTGCGCGTGAACTGCACATCTCCCCCGACCGAACGTCCGCCTGGGTCAATGTGGCCCGCCCGAGCCGCTGGGCACACGGCGTCGGGTGGGAGGAGGTCCCCGGCCTCGTCGAACGGGTCTCGCTCGCCGACGGCAGCACCCTCGACACCGTCGACGCCGGTTTCCCCGCCGCCCTCGCCGCCGGTCTCGACGGCCGGCTCGCCCTCCGTGACACCCGCCTCGAACGGCGGAACACCCGGATGACCCTGCTCGCCCCCGACGGCACGCGGTCCGCCGGGCCGGCGCTCGGCTGCTACGACTCCCTCAACATGTACTTCGGGGTACGGCGCAGCCCCGAACTGCTGTTCCTCCAGGGCGGGAAGAAGGAGTACTGGAAGGACCAGTGGGTCGTCGCCGTCGACCCCGCGAAGCGCGAGGGCCGCAGGCCGGAGACCCGCCGGCTGTTCCCGCTCGACTGGGACGGCAAGCGCTCCCGTCGTCTCACCGGCGGCCCGGCCGTCCGCCTCGCGGGGAGCGACGGAACGGGCGGCGCCCTGGTCCACGCCGGCGAGATCCACGTCGACCGCGGGCCGAAGGCCGACCCCGCCTTCGTCGCCTGCCGCCGCTTCCCGGACGGCGCGCCGCGGTGGGTGTTCCCCGTGGACCACCCGGTCACGGCGCTCGACTCCGACGGCGACACCGTGTTCGCCGCCCTCCTCTCGGGCGAGATCGTCGCCCTCGACGCGGCCGACGGCACCGTCCGCCGGCGCGCCCCGCTCTCGGTGGGCGGCGTCCCGACGGTGGCCCTCTCCCTCGCCGCGACCGCGCCCGGGCAGCTCGTGCTCGGAACGGTGGACGGGCGCATCCTCCTCGGCGAACTTCCCCCTCCGCAGTGAGCCGGCGGCCCGCCGCAACGGATGGCGCTTGCGGTGGCCGGACGCCGCAGATCAGCGGGATCCGGCCACCCCTGGTTCCCCGGTCCTCCAAAGCCGACCATCCTGACTTCCGGTAACCCAGGCACAGCGGAACGCGCTCACAGCAGGAACCGCCACGTCACACCGGCGCCCATCCCGATCGACCGCCAACCACGGCCGACTACCTACCAGCAGCTGCGCCAGGGACCATCCCCGCGTGCGCGGGGAGCAGCCGGCCGTGTTGGCCGCGTCCTTGGCCTGCACGGGACCATCCCCGCGTGCGCGGGGAGCAGCGGCTACCAGGTCTCCTCGGAGACGCTGGCCCTGGGACCATCCCCGCGTGCGCGGGGAGCAGAGTTCGTGAGCTGCGGGTTTATGCGGGGATGGGGCGTGATTCTGCAACTTGTCGGGAAACGGGCATGTCGGGCTTTCGGGATGCTTCCTGGCCGGCGTGAGAGCAGCCTACCCAGGTTCCGCCGGAGGCGTCGGACAGCTTGCGCGGCGTAGGAAGTCGGCCTGTCCGACTTCCTACACCGGGCAAGCGCCCACACGACACGCCTGCCACCCGGCTCGGGGCCGGGCGGCAGGCGGGAGGGGTCAACCGACAGGTCAGCTTGTGGTGATCGAGGTGTCGTCGATCACGAAGCTGGTCTGCAGCGAGACGTCCTCGGTGCCGGTGAACTTGAGGGTCACCGTCTGGCCCGCGTAGGCCGACAGGTCGAAGGTCCGCAGCTGGTAGCCGGCGGCCGCGTCGACGTTCGAGTAGGTCTTCAGCGTGGTGCCGTTCACCTGGACGGCCAGCTTGTCGTACGCCGTCGTGCCGGACTCGGCCGTGTCGATGTGCAGGTAGAAGCTCAGCGTCGCCGAGCAGCCCGCCGGGATGGTCACCGTCTGGGACAGCGTGTCGGTGTGCGTCGAGCCGTAGCCGTTCAGCCACGCCTTCCACGAACCGCCGTGCGGCGCCTGCGAGGACGAGTTGTCGACCACGCCGCTGGAGGTCGTCCACGGCGCGGCCGTGCCGGTCTCGAAGCCCGCGTTGCCGAGCAGCTGCGCCGGGGTGCAGGTGCCGCCGCCACCGCCGGTGACGGTCCAGGTGAAGCTCGCGCTGCCCGTCCTGGCGGCCGAGTCCTTCGCCGTCACGGTGACGTTGTAGGTGCCGGCCGTGGTCGCGGTGCCGCTGATCACGCCGGTGGAGGCGTTGATCGACAGGCCGGCCGGCAGCCCGGTGGCGGTGTAGGTGTACGGCGTCGAACCGCCGCTCGCCTGGATCTGGAGGTTCGCCGAACCGCCCACCGCCGTCGACTGGTTGCCCGGGTTCACGACCGAGACGGAGCCGCTGCCCGCGGGCTTCGTCAGCAGGCAGCCGCTGACGTTGAGGTCGATGACGCGGCCGTTGCCCAGGCAGGTGGTGAACCAGTAGGTCTCCTGGCCGTAGCTCTGCCCCTGGTAGGCCGCGGTGGTTCCGTCGGCCGCCACCTCGCAGGGGTTGTTGAGCGTGCACATCTGGCCGTCGTCGTTGCCGGTGTTGTTGATGCCGACGACCTTCTTCGTCGCGGCGTCGACGATCGGCGAACCGGAGGTGCCGTGCGTGGTGTTGCAGCCGGAGCTGTAGCGGAGGGAGTCGTGCCAGGTCCACGCGTCCTCGCGCAGTGTGCCGACGAAGCCGTTGACGGAGCAGTTCCAGGTCTGCTTCCAGTACGAGGAGGGTATGAACATCGCCGAGCCGTCGACCGGGTGGGTGTCACTGATGGTCAGCGCCGTCGCACCGAACTTGGAGGTGATCGACCCGAAGGTGTCGGTGAGTTGGTACAGCGCGACGTCCGTGCCGGTCATCGTGGCGTAGAGGATCTTGTCGGCCGTCACGGTGCCGAGGGAACCGCCGGAAGCGTTGAGCAGGGTGCCGCTGCGGCTGGCGGACTGGTTCTGGATGACCTGGCCGGCGGACGGCATGGTCGGCAGGCAGTGCCCGTTGGTGAGCATGAGGGCCCGGTCGGCGTCGACCGAGGAGGGGTAACGCACCAGCGAGGCCGAGCAGTTGCTCAGCGCGATGGTGGACGTCAGGTCACCGGCCTGCACCGCCTGCGCGGGCGCGACCGCCACGGAGGTCAGGACCCCCGCGATGACGACGCTCGCGGCGGACGCGGCGGCAAGTCTCTTGAACATGGCTCTCCTTGTGGGGGATGCGGGGCGTACGACCGGTTGCGGACGCCCGCGCCGCACGAAAGTGCCATGACCACATCAATTGGTCAACGGTGTGAGCAGAAGTCAGGCGGAGAAATCCGCCCGGAGGCGCCGGATCACCGGTACGGCTGCCGGAGCCGCTCGGGTTGGAGCGGGAGTCGGCCGACGGGCTCGCCGATGTCAGCTACTGGTCAGCTACTGGGGGGCGGGACCGGGAGGAGGCGCACCAGCGGTTCGCGTGCGCCAGCCGCACCCGCCCGCCGGCCGTCGGCGAGATCGAGGTCGGCGGCTGCCCGGTGCTCGGCTTCGGGTGGTGCCAGGGCGACCACGCCGTCCAGCACCACGGTGAGCGGGACCGGGGGCGGGTGTACCCCGTCACCCTGGACCGTGGTGCGGACGGCGGGACGGTGCTGCGGTGGAGCATCCCGGAGTGGGCCGAGGAGGAGTAACGGCCAGGAGGAGTGACGGCCGAGGCGTCAGCGGAGGGCGAGGACGGGGCGGGCGGAGAGGTCTTCGGTGCAGTAGTCGCCGTCCTCGTCGAAGACCATGGCGGCGAGGTCCGGGTGCCGGTTGGCGGTGGCGAGCGGCAGCCAGGCGAGGACGGTGCCGTAGCCGCCGCAGACGGACTCGCCGCCGTCGCCGCCGTAGATGGTGCCGGGGTCGCTGGTGATCTCCGAGTGGTAGGTGTCGTGGGCGATGCGCAGGCCGAAGGCGTTGGGGCCGGTGTGCGGGCCGGGCTCGGGGCCGTACGGGATGCGGTCGAGCGGGCACTCGTCGCCCCAGCGGAACAGGGTGTGCGCTCCGGCCCCGCAGCCGTGCTCCCACTCGTCGGGGGTGGGCAGGCGCAGGCCCTCGTGGGCGAGGACGGCCGGCAGGTCGGCGGGCTCCTCCTCCAGCGGTTCGCCCTCCACGGCCATCAGCAGCGTCGGCACGGTGACGGTCCGGCGCGGGCTGAGGACCCGGGCGAGGTGGGCGTGCAGGTCCCCGTCACCGAAGCCCTGGCTGACGCTCTCCTCCCGGTAGCAGGCCAGGAGTTCGGGGGACGGCCGCCAACTCGCCGTGTCGAAGCCCACGGTGACCCGCCCACCCGGTATCAGCGCGAACATCCGCCCACCGCGCTCGACCAGCACCCGGTGCAGCGGCGCGCCCAGGTGCTCGACCTCCTCGACCCGGTCGAGCCGGCCGCCGACACTGCCCGCGATCTGGGTGGCGAGACGGCTGGCGGCGGTGCGGTCGAGGCGGCGCCAGGCGGCGAAGGTGAGGGTGGCGAGCGGTTCAGGAGCCATGCCGGGAGTCTGGCACGCGGCACCGACAATTGCCCCGCAAGAGGCGCCCGACAGTCCGGTCCGTCGCCGAAGTCCTTCCCCCGGAGGCGATTTGGCCGATCGGAGAGCCTAACCGACGGCCTCCACCGCCCGCCGCAGCATCGACGGGCGGGTCAGCGCGCCGGGATCCGGGGGCACCGCCGGACCGTCCGGCCGGCGGTGCCCCCGTCCACTGAACGCGGTGGCGCCTACTGCTGCGGGAAGCTCTCCTCGTCCACGTCGCTGGTCTTGGCGTTGCCGCCGACCTTGGCGGTCAGCGTGATCGTCCAGGAGACGTAGTTCCGGCCACTGGTGTAGGACAGCGAGTCGTCGAACTTCGTGTAGCTGCAGCTCTGGGTGAACATCTTCAGCGAGGAGTCCCAGTCGACGCCCTCGGAGAAGAAGACGTCGTAGTCGCCGTCCTCGACGCCCTCGATCGCCGCTTCCTTGCCCTTGCCGACGTACAGCGAGTGGACCGTCTTGCCGCCCTTGTAGAGCGACACCACGGAGTCGACGGTGCCGGCGGTGTTGTCGACGTGGAACTCGCCGCCGCCCCGCAGCCGGCCCTTGGTGACGAAGGTGCCGTTGTCCAGCGAGCGGGTCTGCGGCTGCGGCGTCTGCGGGACGGTGAAGTTGGTGGTGTACCCGGCGGCCGTCATCTCGGCGAGGGCGGCCGGTATCGCCTTCAGCCCCTCGGAGAGGCCGACCTGGGCGTAGGCGGAGCCGGTGGTGCAGTAGGTCTTGGACTTGACGCCGGTACGGATCTTGGTCAGGTCGGTGGCGAGCTGCGACAGCGCGTTCACCAGCTGGCGCTTGGTGGTGCCGACGGCGGCCGGGGTGTCGCTCAGGCCGAGTCCGCTGCTCGCGGAGTTGGCCGCGCCGGCCGCCTCCTGCAGGCCGATCATGAAGTTGTTCAGGCTGGCCGACGGGTTGATCTTGCCGAGCGCGACGCCGACCGGGTCGATGTAGCCGGCCAGGACGGGCCCGTACGGCGTCGGGGTCGGAGTCGGGGTGGGTGTCGCGGTGCGGGTCGGGGCTGGCAGGGCGGTGTTGAAGCCGTCGGACGGGCCGGACGATGCCGGTTCGCTGCCCGAACCACTGGCGGATCCACCGCCCGAGCCACCGCTCGAACAGGCCGCCAGCAGCAGGGCGGTGCCCACCGCGACGCCGGCCTTGGTGAAGGACTTCATGCCGCTCCCCCGATTGATCTCTCGGTACTGATCCATGCACACTCCGTGCTGTCTGCTGTCCCCGCGGACATGATTGCGATCCGACAAGACGCGGTCAACAGGGCGCATTTGCAGCGCACCGAAGCGTAGCGGGGGCGTACGACGGAGCGCACGGAGCGGTCTCCGACGTCAACTACGATCGGTCCGTGCTCAGCCTCACGGGTCTCCCCCTCCAGATCATCGCCTCCGTCATCGCGATCGGCGTGTTCGCCGCCACGATGTGGCTCTGGCCGAGATTCGGCGGCGGCGGCTGGAAGGCCTGGAGCGGCCGGCTCGGCGCGTTCCTCGCCACCCAGCTCGCGGTGCTCGTCGCCATGGGGCTGATCGCCAACGGCTACTTCGGCTTCTACAGCTCCTGGAGCGACCTGCTCGGCACCAACGGCAAGCCCGGCGAGGTGGTCGACCACCAGCCGAACGCGGCCGCCGCGCTGGCCGTCACCGGCGAGAAGAACATGTACTCGGCGCAGGGCTCGGCCCGCGACCGCTCCGGGCTGATCCAGGAGGTGTCGGTCCGGGGCAGGGCGAGCGGGCTGAACAGCGACGCCTTCGTCTATCTTCCGCCGCAGTACTTCCAGCCGGAGTACGCGCAGCGCAAGTTCCCGATGGCGCTGGTGCTGGCCGGCTACCCGGGCTCGGCGGAGAAGCTGATCACGCTGATGCAGTACCCGGCGTCCACGCTGACCGCGATCGAGCAGAACAAGCTGCCGCCGACCGTCCTGGTGCTGATGCGTCCGACACTGTCCGGCAACCGCGACACCGAGTGCATGGACATCCCCGGCGGGCCCCAGGTGGAGACCTTCTTCACCAGCGACCTGCCGACGGCGCTGTCCGCCAACTACCGGATCGGCACCGACCCGGCCAACCGCGCGGTGATCGGCAACTCGACCGGCGGCTACTGCGCCCTCAAGTTCGCGCTGCGCAAGCCGGACGCCTACCGCTCCGCGATCTCGCTCTCCGGCTACTACACCGCGCCGATCGACGAGACCACCGGCGACCTGTTCGCGGGCAACGCCCAGCTGAAGCAGGAGAACGACCTGGTCTGGCGGCTGAAGAACAAGCCCGCCGAGCCGGTCTCGCTGCTGCTCGCCACCAGCTACGACGAGAACAACTACGAGGGCACCCAGGCCATGGTCAACTCCTTCAAGGCGCCGACCAAGCTCTCCACCATCACCCTCGACACCGGCGGCCACAACTTCCACACCTGGACCCGGGAGATCCCGCCCGCCCTGGAGTGGCTCGGCAAGCACCTGACGATGCCGCAGGCGGCATGACGGTTGCGCCGGCCGTGTGAACAACGCACGCCGCCGCGAGGATCACAGGCCGCTCATACCCGCGTCTCACGGTTCTCTCAGCCGGGCGCCCGAACGTAGCGCCCATGACCACGACCAGCCTCACCCCACCGGCCGGCGAGCCCTGGCCGGAGGCCGGGGACTACCCGCCCCCGGTGCTGCCGCCCACCCCCGCGCCGGAGGGGTCGGCGCCCGGGCGGCCCGCCGGGCCGCCGCTGTTCCCGGAGCTCCCGCCGCCGCCCACCGGTCCCAAGGGGCCGGCCTCCTGGGCGGAGCGGCTGCGGACCCTGCCGGGCCGGACCTGGCGCGGGCGGGCCGACGACCCGCGCTGGGTGCGGCCCGCGCTGCTGGCGCTGCTGGCGGCCACCGCCGTCCTCTACCTCTGGGGCCTGTCCGCCTCCGGCTGGGCCAACTCCTTCTACTCGGCCGCCGCCCAGGCGGGCAGCCAGAGCTGGAAGGCCTTCTTCTACGGCTCCTCGGACGCCGGGAACTTCATCACCGTCGACAAGCCGCCGCTCGCGCTCTGGCCGATGGCGCTCGCGGCCCGGGTCTTCGGGCTCTCCTCCTGGTCGGTGCTGGCCCCGCAGGCGCTGATGGCGGTGGCCACGGTGGCCGTGCTGTACGCGGCGGTGCGCCGGCGCTTCTCGCCGCTCGCCGGGCTGCTGACCGGCGTGGCGTTCGCGCTGACGCCGGTGGCGGCGCTGATGTTCCGCTTCAACAACCCGGACGCGCTGCTGGTGCTGCTGCTCACCCTGGCCGCGTACGGGCTGCTGCGGGCCGTCGAGGCGGCCGGCACCCGGTGGCTGGTGTTCACCGGGGTGATGCTCGGGCTCGCCTTCCTCACCAAGACCCTGCAGGCGTTCCTGGTCCTGCCCGCGTTCGCGCTGGTCTACCTGGTGGTGGCGCCGACCGGGCTGTGGCGCCGGGTCCGCCAGCTGCTGGCCGGCGGGCTGGCGATGGTGCTCGCCGGCGGCTGGTGGGTCGCGGTGGTCGAGCTGGTCCCGGCCTCGGCGCGGCCGTACATCGGCGGCTCGCAGGACAACAGCTTCCTCTCGCTCACCTTCGGCTACAACGGCTTCGGCCGGCTCAACGGCAACGAGACCGGCAGCGTCGGCGGCGGCCGCAACCGGATGGCGGGCGGGTTCGAGGCGGCCTTCGACGCCGGGCCCGGCGGCGCGACGGCCGGGGGTCCGCCCGGCGGGATGCGCGGCGGGGGCGGCTGGGGCACGACCGGCATCACCCGGCTGTTCGACGGCGACATCGGCGGTCAGATCGCCTGGCTGCTGCCCGCCGCGCTGATCCTGCTGGTGTTCGGTCTGTGGGCGACCCGCCGCCGCGCCCGGACGGACACCGCGCGCACCGCGTTCCTGGTGTGGGGCGGCTGGCTCCTCTGCACCGCGCTGACCTTCAGCTTCATGTCCGGGATCTTCCACCAGTACTACACGGTGGCGCTGGCCCCGGCGGTCGCGGCGCTGGTCGGCATCGGCGTCGACGGGCTGTGGCGGGCCCGGCACCGACTGCCGTACGCGGCGGTGCTGGCCGGCACGCTCGCGGTGACGGCGGTGTGGGCGTACGTGCTGCTCGGGCGCAGCAAGGACTTCGTGCCGTGGCTGCGGCCGACGGTCCTGGCCGGCGGGCTGCTCGCGGCCGTGGCGCTGCTGGTCGCCGGGCCGCTGGCGTCGCGGCTCGCGCGCCGGGCGGACGGGGCCGCGGCCGGGTCCTCGCGGCTCGCCGGGCGGCTGACCGCGGTGGCGGGCCTGCTGGGCGCGGCGGCGGCGCTGGGCGGACCGGCGGCGTACGCGGTGGAGACGGTCAACACCCCGCACCAGGGCTCGATCGTGCTGGCCGGGCCGGCCGTGGAGGGCGGCTTCGGACCGGGCGGCGGCCGACGCGTCGCGGGCGGTCCGGGCGGCACGGGCGGCTTCCCCGGCTTCCCCGGCGCCCCGCAGCAGCAGGGTGGTGTCCCCGGCAGCAGCCAGGGCGGCATCCCGGGCTTCCCGCAGCAGAACGGCGGCCAGGACGGCAACCGCACCCGCGGCGGCGTCCCGGGCGGCATGGGCGGCATGGGCGGGCTGCTGAACGGCACCAAGGTGAGCACGGAGGCGGCCGACCTGCTCAAGGAGGGCGCCGACGGCTACCGCTGGGCCGCCGCCACCAGCGGCTCGCAGAACGCCGCCAGCTACCAACTCGCCTCCGGCGTCCCGGTGATGGCCCTCGGCGGCTTCAACAGCAGCGACCCCTCGCTGAGCCTGGAGGCCTTCCAGAAGTACGTGCAGGAGGGCAAGGTGCACTGGTTCGTCGCCGGCGGCGACCCGCGCGGCGCCCTCACCGAGACGCCCGGCACGAACGGTGCCGCCGGCGGCGGCCGGGACCGCGAGTCGGCCAGGTCGCAGACCTCGCAGATCGAGGAGTGGGTGGCGAGCCACTACACCGCCCGCACCGTCGGCGGCTCGACCTTCTACGACCTGACCCGGTCCCCCGTGTCCTGACCCTGACGGCGGGGCGCGGCACGGTGAACGACCGTGCCGCGCCCCGCCGTTGTGCTGTGCCGGGGAATCACTTCGCGGCGTCGGTCGCGCAGCGCGTCCCGGCCGCCGGCACCGTGCCGTCGACGAGGAAGGCGTTCACGGCCGTGCGGATGCACTCGCTGTGCCCGTAGCCGGTGTGCCCCTCGCCCTCGCGGGTGAGCAGCACGGCGTTGCCGAGCTCGGCGGCGAGCTTCTCGGCGTTGGCGTACGGGGTGGCCGCGTCGCCGGTCGAGCCGACCACCAGGATCGGCGTCGCGGCCTTCGAGGTGATCGGGTGCGCCTTCTCGGGCGAGCGGAACGGCCAGCTGCGGCAGTCGGGGTCGAACAGCGCGGCTCCCGGCTCGCGTCGGCTGATCAGCGGGGCCTTGGACGCCATCTCGGCGTACGCGGCCTGCAGCGCGTCACCGGTCGGGACGCCGGTCGCGCCGTCGGCGCAGTAGACGGCGGTGTAGGCGTCGCCCGAAGCGGGGTAGTGGCCGTCCTTGTCGCGCTTGTTGTAGCTGTCCGCGTACATGAACAGGTAGTCGCCCTTGCCGTTGACCATGGCCTGCGCCAGCACGTTCCGCAGCTCCTCCCAGCCGCGCTCGTCGCCGTAGAGGCCCTCGATCACGCCGGTCCACGCCGCGGCGGAGGTGAGGACGCGCCCGTCCTTGGTGGTGAGCGGCTTCTGCTTGAGCCCGTCGAGGAAGTCGGCGAGCTTCTCGGGCGCCTTGTCCGGGTCCTTGCCGAGCGGACACTGCTTCTGCTTGGCGCAGTCGGCGGCGAAGGCGCGCAGCGAGCGCTCGAAGCCCCCGTACTGCTCGATGTTGTTCTCGACCAGCGACTTGGCCGGGTCGACCGCGCCGTCCAGGACGAGCCGGCCGACGCGGTCCGGGAACTCCTCGGCGTAGACGCTGCCGATGTAGGTGCCGTAGGACAGCCCGAAGTAGCTGAGCTTCTGGTCGCCGAGCGCGGCCCGCAGCACGTCCATGTCGCGGACGGTGTCGCGGGTGCCGATGTGCTCCAGCAGCTTGCCGTACTTGGCCTGGCAGGCGTCCGCGAGGACCTTGCCGTGCTCGGGGCCGAGGTCGTCGGTGGTGAGCCAGGTGTCACGGGCCTTGTCGTCCAGGCAGTTGACCGGCGAGCTGAGGCCGACCCCTCGCGGGTCGAAGCCGACGATGTCGTAGTGGTCGCGCAGCGGGCCGTCGTAGTCCTTCTGGCCGCGCTGGACCATGGTGACGCCGCTCACGCCGGGCCCGCCCGGGTTGACCAGCAGGGAGCCGCTCCGCTCGCCGGGCTTGGCGCTGCCGATCCGGGCGACGCCGACGTCGAGGCCCCCGCCGGCCGGGTCGGCGTAGTCCAGCGGGACCTTGAGGGTGGCGCACTGCACCGCCGACTCGTCGATCTTCGTGGTCTTCGGGTCGTCCTTGCAGGCCGCCCAGGTGAGCTGCTGACCGTAGAAGGCCTGGAGGGCCGGGTCCGCCTGGCCGGTGGGCTTGACGGTCGGCGTGGGCGTGGCGGTGGGGGTGGGCGGCGGGGTGGCGGTCGCCGGGTCCGTGGGCGACGGCGTGGTGGTCGCGGCGGGGGACGGCGTGCCGGAGGCCGCGTCGGTGGAACCGCCCGAGCTGGTACAGGCGGCCAGCAGGGCGGCCGCGGCGACGGCGGGCAGGGCGCGTCGCGAGAACCGTGTGATCATCGAATGCACCGCACACGAATACCACCTGACGATCACATGGCTGACGGTGCCCCACCCGCCGGCGCCCCGCCCGTCCCGCGCGCTTCGGGACAAAGAGCGACGAACCGTCCGAGGAAACGTTTCCTCGGCTGTTTCCCTGCCGCTCGTCAGCCGCTCGTCAGCCGCCGCACTGCTGCAGCATCGCCTTCTTGTCGGCCTCCGTCACCGGCAGCTGGTACTTCAGCGACACCTGTGCGAAGCGCACCGCGTACGAGCAACGGATCTCCGGGTTGGCGGGCAGCCAGGCGGCCGGGCCGGAGTCGCCCTTGGAGGCGTTCTGCGAGCCGTCGGCCGGGATGAGGTTGAGCGGGTCGTTGGCGATCTGCACCCGCTTCAGCTTCTCCCACTTGCTGGCGCCCATCTGCCAGTCGTAGGACAGCGGCATCACATGGTCGATCTGGATCTTCGAGGCCTGCTGCTTGTTCCAGTCGACCGTCTTGCCGGTGTACGGGTCGTAGATGGTCATCGAGGTGACCGTGCACTTCGAGCCGTCCTTGCGCTCGACCGCCGAACCGTCCCGGGCCAGCAGGTCGTTGCGGGTGTCGCAGTTGTTGTGACCGCCCGGTATGCCGTCCACGTTGTCGGTCCAGGCCGGTCCGAACTCATTGCGGTCGTAGCCGTCCTTGGGGCCGGCGGCGGCGGTGGCGACCTTGGCTATCAGCTCGCGGCCCGCCTTCTGGTCCTCGGCCGAAGTCAGCGGCGCCAGACCGGGCTTGGTGCCGTCGGGGTTCTCCAGCGGGCTGGTGCCCCGGCTCGCGGCACCCGCCGCCCCGGTGGACGCGCCGCCGCCCGGCTTCTTGTCGTCCGAGCAGCTGCTCAGCACCACGGCGGATATCAGGAGGACGGTGGCGGCGGCGGACAGGGTGGTGCGACGGGCGGGCACGGGGACTCCCCAAGTGGGCGGGCTGCTGACGGCGTACCAGCAGACCAGCCGCCCAGCGGGCGGTCAAGCCACCACAACAGGGAGCATTTCGATCATGGCGAAGCTCACACCGGGAAGCCCGCCGCCCCACCGCCCGGCCGCCCCACCGCATCCGCGCTCAGGGCCGCAGCGCGCGGACGCTCTCCTCCACCACCGTCTCCAGCGGGGTCGCCGCCACCCCCAGCGTCTCCCGCGTCACCGTCGAGTCGAGCAGCAGCGGCCGGTCGTACAGGTAGCCCATCTCCTCCACCTCGGCGAGGATCTCGTTGCCGGAGCGGGCCAGCGCCGCCCGGGAGACCTCGGTGAGCGCCGGCTCCGGCGCCCCGGCCGCCTCCGCCAGCCGCCCGGCCAGCTCGCGGGGGGACGCCTCGCTGGTGCTGGGCACGTGCCAGGCCCGGCCCCAGGACGTCTCGTTGCGCGCTGCGGCGACCAGCGTGGCGGCCACGTCGCCGACGTAGCTCCAGCTGTGCGCCGCGTCCAGGTCGGCGGGGTAGCCCACCGGCTCGCCCGCCACCACGGCGGGCACCACGGTGATGGCGAACAGCGACGTGGCGCCGCGTCCGACGAAGTCGCTGGCCCGCACCTCGGTGACGCGCGCGCGGCCCGCCTCGTGGGCGGCCAGCGCGTCCGCCCACAGGGCCGCCCGCAGCGTGCCCTTGCGGCTGGTCGGGGCGGCCGGCAGGTCCTCGGTGAGCGGGCCGGCCACCGGGCCGTAGCCGTAGACGTTGCCGAGCATGACGTAGCCCGCGCCGGTCCGCTCGGCGGTGGTCAGCAGGGCGGCGGCGAGCGGCGGGAACTCGGTCAGCCAGCGGTGGTACTGCGGGGCCGCGCAGTTGATCAGCGCGTGCGCGCCCTCGACGAGCGCGGTGAGGGCGTCGGCGTCGGTGGCGTCGGCGGCGACCCGCTCGATGCCCGGGTGCTCGGGACCGCTGCCGCGCCGGGTGACCAGGCGGACCCGCTCGCCCTCACCGGCCAGGCGCAGTGCGGTGGCGGTACCGGTCGGGCCGGCGCCGGTGACGACGTGGAAGGACATGGGAGGCTCCTTGGTTGCCTGAGGGGTGGTGGCGCCGGACTGCGCGGCGCCGTGATCAACTCTCGGCCAGGGCCCCGCCGCACGGCAGGGCTCCGGCTGCCAAGGTTCCGGAGGTTCTGGCCATGCCCTCGTCCGCGCCCACGACCGCCCCCTCGGGCGTCCACCGGATCGCGGTCGTCGCCGTGCCGCCGGTCACCGCCTTCGACCTCACCATCCCCGACATCGTCTTCGGCTCCGCCGAGGTGGACGGCCGCCCGGCCTACCAGGTGCGGATCTGCACCGTCGAGCCGGGCCCGGTGGCGAGCACCGGCAGCCTCCAGGTCGTCGTCCCGCACGGCCTGGACACGATCACCACGGCCGACACCGTCCTCGTCACCGGGTCGGCGTCCCGGGCCGACGCCGACGAGCGGATCCTCGCGGCCCTGCGCACCGCGGCCGGCCGGGGCGCGCGGATGGCCTCGATCTGCACCGGCGCCTTCGTGCTCGCCCAGGCCGGACTGCTCGACGGGCACAGCGCCACCACCTACTGGGTGCAGGCGGGCGCGCTGGAGCACCGCTTCCCCAACGTCCGGGTACTGCCACAGGCGCTGTTCGTCGACGACGGCCCGGTACTCACCTCGGCCGGGCTCACCGCCGGCATCGACCTGTGCCTGCACATGGTGCGCACCGACCACGGCGCGGCGGTGGCCAACGCGGTGGCCCGGCTGGCGGCGGTCTCGGCGGTCCGCGACGGCGGCCAGGGCCAGGTCCTGCCCACGCCGGTGGCCGCCCCGGACGGCAGTTCGCTCGCCGCCACCCGCGCCTGGGCCCTCGCCCGGCTCGCCGAGCCGCTCAGCCTGGCCGGACTGGCCGCGCACGCCGGGGTGAGCGTGCGCACCCTCAACCGCCGCTTCCAGGCCGAGACCGGGACCACCCCGCTGCAGTGGCTGCTCACCCAGCGCCTCGAACAGGCCCGGGAACTGCTGGAGTCCACCGAGCTGCCGGTCGAGCGGGTCGCCGCCCGCACCGGCTTCGTCACCCCCGACTCGCTGCGCCGCCACCTCCTCCAGCGGGTCGGCATGACCCCGCGCGCCTACCGCGCGCACTTCGCCCGGCCGACGGCCCGCGCGCGCGGCTGAGCGAGCGGCCGACCGCCGACCGCCGACCGCCGGGCTGTTCGGCGGCGGCCCCGGGCGGGCACGCTGAGCGCATGGAACAGGGCGATGCGGTGGCCGCCGTGGTGCTGGCCGCCGGAGGTGGACGGCGGCTGGGCGGGCGGCCGAAGGCGCTGCTCCGCTACCGGGGCCGGCCGCTGGTGGAACACGCGGCGGCGGTGGCCCGGGCGGGCGGCTGCCGGGAGGTGACGGTGGTGCTGGGCGCGGACCGGGCACGGGTGCGGTCGACGGCGCACCTGCCGGGCTGCCGTCTGGTGGCCAATCCGGACTGGGAGAGCGGCATGGGCTCCTCGCTGCGCACCGGCCTGGCCGCCCTGCCGGCCCGCTCCTCGGCGGCGCTGGTGATGCTGGTGGACACCCCGGGGGTGAGCCCGGCCGCGGTGGCCCGGCTGCTGGCCGCGCACCGGGCCGGGGCGGAGCTGGCCGCCGCGGCGTACCACGGGCGGCGCGGGCATCCGGTGCTGATCGGCGCCCGGCACTTCGCCGCGGCGCTCGCCGCCGCACACGGCGACGCGGGGGCGCGCGCCCTGCTGGCGGCGCATCCGGACGACCTCGTCCTCGTCGAGTGCGCCGACGTCGCCGCCCCGGACGACCTGGACACCCCGGCCGACCTCGCCCGCTGGGGCGCGGGGTGACTCACGGGGCGGACCGGGCCGCACGCGTTCACCCCGGTCCGCCCCGGGAACGGCCCCGGCTCCCACACGAGGGGGAGTCCTCTCCTCCTCGCCGCCGACCGATCGAGCGCACACCCCTGATTCGTCCCTGAGGATTGCCGCATTCCGCGCCGTGTCCGGCGGGTTTCGGGGAGCATGGGACACGTCACCCACCCCCGACTCGAACGGACGGTGCCCGCCATGCCCGGACTGCCCGACGACTTCACCGGACACGACCCGGCCGGCCGCGGCCCGGGGGCGGCGGGTGGCGCCCGGGCGATCCGCTGCCCCGCCTGCCGGCGGGAGCACCTCTACGAACCACCGTCACTGCCCTGCCCGTGCGGTGCCTCGCTCAAGGTGCCGCTGCTGCGCGGCGGGGTGCCGGTGCAGGTGCGCTTCCGGTCCTGGGAGGACTCCTGGCTGAGCATGCGCTGTCCGCACTGCGGGCGCTCCGACCAGTGGCCGCAGCCCGAGTTCACCTGCAACTGCGGGGCCACCGTGCGCCTCCCGGTGGACCGGACGACCCGGCTGGGCGGCTCCACCGCCGGTCCGCTGGGCGCCGCCGCCGGCCCGCGGGCCTCCCACCCGCACCCGACGCGGCCCGCGCACTCGCCGGACGCCCCCGCCGCGGCACCGCCCGCCGCGGGCGCGGGCACCCCGGCGGCGCCGTGGCGGCGGCGCGCGCCGTTCCGCCCGCACCCGGTGCGGACCTCGCAGGACGCGGTGTTCACCGCGGCCCGCTACCTGGAGTGGCTGGGCTTCGACGACCTGGAGCTGACGGAGGCCCAGGAGCGGGACGGGGTCACCCTGCTGGGCAGCCGGATGGTCGCCCAGGTGGACACCTGGACCGAGCCGGCGGACGTGAAGTCGGTCGAGTGCCTCTGGCTGCAGACCCTGCACGCGGAGGAGATGGCCGCCGCGATGTTCACCCTTGCGGGCTATTCGCACCAGGCCACGGTGCGCGGGGAGCAGCTGCTGGTCGCCCTGTTCAGCCTGGACCTGGCGGGTGTGCCGCAGCCCGCGAACGGCGCCGCGGAGGCTCTGATGGAGACCGGCTGGACGTCCTGAGGCCCGTTCGGCCCCGGCCGCCCGCCCGCTGATCGTTTAGACGAAAACCCGGCCGAGCGCAACAACCTCCGCTCGTGATCTGGTGCACAAGCTCGCCCCCGTGTTGAATTGCCGCCACAGCGCGGGCCTGTGGCGCGTCATGCCACGAGTGGGGAGGGGCCCGCTTCCTGCTGGATGGCGCACACAAGGAGGTGGCGTTGTCGGAGCACGGATGGGGCCCTAGTGGCCGGGACGCACGGGGGCCGGCGGCGCCTCCGGAGCCGGGGGACACCGTATGGCGGTTACGGTCCCGGGCGTGCTGGCGGGAGGCCGCCGAGCTGTTGCGGCCGACCGCCGAGCGCGACCCGTCGGCAGCACTCGTCAGGGCCGAACTGCTGATCGAGCAGTGCCTGTTCACCGCCGCCCACTGGGGTCAGGCCGAGCAGGCGCTGCGACTGGCCGAGGCCGTCGCGGCGACCACCGAGCAGCGCGCGGCGGCGGCCTGCGCCCGGGGGTTTCTGGCGTACGTGGCCAGCGTGCTCGGCGCCCGCGACCGGCTGGACGAGGCACAGGCGGCGCTCGGCCGCACCTCGGCCCTGCTGCCGCCGGACGCACCGGGCCGGCCACTGCTGGACTTCCGCCGGGGGCTGGTCGCGGAGAACCTGCTGCGCGACCCGACCGCGGCCTGGATCGCCTACCGGCGGGCGCACGACGGCGCGGGTGAGCGGGGCGACGAGCTGCTGCGCTCGTCGACCTGGCGGCACCTGGCCGCGCTGGCGCTCGCGGCGGGGGACCGCGAGCGGGCGCGGGAGGGGTTCGACGCCTCGCTGCGGCTGCGCGAGCAACTGGGCTTCACGGTGGGGGTGGCCCCGGCGCTGGCCGCGCTGGCCGAGGTGTCCGGGCCGGCCGAGGCCGCGCGGCTGCGGGCGGAGGCGGCCCGGCTGGTGCAGGCCCTCGGAGGCGTACCGGTCTGGCTCGCGCGCCAGCTCGGTACGGGGCACGCGCCGGGCGCCCCCTCGGACGGACGCGTCGAGAGGCAGAGCCAGGGGCCGATCAGCTAAGGTGAGGCTAACCTGGCCGGGTCGAGCAGTGACCCGGCCGGGTCAGCCTTGCCGTTCCCGGGCTCCGTCGGGCCCCGACCGGCCGGGCCCGGACGTACGGCGCAGCGGTGTCACGGCACGCCCCGGCCGGGCACGGACCGGACGGTCCGGTCGGCCCGGTCGACCCGAGGGGCACGACCATGACCGCGAGCAGCGCCCGGCCCACCGCCGAACGGGCCGACCCCACCGCCCGCCGCCACGGCCCCGCCCCCTCCCTCACCACCGCGCCCCCGCGCACCGCCCCGGAACCGGCGGGCACCGCCCCCGCCCCCGTCGCGCCCGCAGCCTCCGCACCCGCCCACCGGCCCGGCCCGGCCGGCGCCGAGGCCCCCCTGCCGCCCGCGGTGGGCGCCTACCGGCGGCTCGGTGAGGTGGTTCCCGAGCTTCGGGTGCGCTGCGCGCCGCCGCGTTCCGGGCGGGGGTGGATCGCGGGGGCGCAGCTGGTGGCGGACCCGGACGCGCTGCGGGAGTTGGTCGCGTACGACGCCCGGCAGGGCCTGGCCCGCTACGGCCGGGCGCTGCGGCCGGACGTGGCGGCCGGCATCGGGCTGCACCGGTTCGTCTGGCAGGTCTCGCTGCTGTTCACCCTGCCGTGGTTCCTGGAGCGCCGGGTGCCGCTGCTCGCGCCCGGCGATGTCTCGATCCGCCGCCGCAGCGGCGAGCTGACGGCGGGCCAGGACGCCTTCGTCTGTCTGCCGCACGATCCGGCGGCGGTCCTGGCGGCGCGGACGGTGGCCGACGAGACCGCGCTGGCCGCCGAACTCCGGGCGGCGCTGGCGGACTTCCTGACCCCGGTGCTGACGGCCTTCCGTCCGGAGGTGCGGCGCGGGCCGCGCACGCTCTGGGCGATGGCCACGGACGCGGTGGTGGAGGGCCTCTGGTACGTCGGCCGGCGGCTCGGCGAGGAGGAGCGCGTACGGACGGAGCTCAGCGCACTGTTCGACGCGGACGGCCCCGGCGCGCCGGAGTGCGCGCCCTTCACGCCGGGCGCCGGATTCACCGCTCCGGCGCCCGGCTCCCCGGCACGCGTCGAACAGTCCGAGCGGTGCCGGGCCAGTTGCTGCCTCGTCTACACGGCGCGGATCGAGGCGATGTGCGCGGGCTGCCCCCGTACCGTGCGGGTTTGACGGAGTTTTACGCAGGCCGACGCGGGCCGGACCGAGACCTTTGACGGGTCCGGAATTCCCGACTCCCCTTTTTCCATATAAATATGACGAAACGACTTATCCCCCGCCAGAAATCCCTCGCGCCGGTGCATTGACAGGAAATCGGCCGCTCTTCGACCACGCATCCGCCATGATGGTCCCCGCCATCACGACGCAGGAATTGCGGCGCAGGAAAGCGAGGCTGGTCCAGGCGATGAAATTGTCCGACATACCGCTGGGTTGGGCCGTCACCGGCGTCGCGGTGCTGCTGCTCACCGCACTCCTGGTGGCCCTGGCCCGGAACCGGGGCGGCACGGGCGGCGGGAGCGGCGCGGACTCCTGGGAGCGGGCCGAGGAGCGCCGGCGCCGCAAGGAGTCCCTGTACGGCGGGGCCTCCTACACCCTGCTGTTCTGCTGCGCGGCCGTGGCCGCCGCGCTCTCCTTCCACGGCCTGGTCGGCTTCGGGGTGCAGAACCTCAACCTGTCCGGCGGCTGGGAGTACCTGGTGCCGTTCGGCCTGGACGGGGCCGCGATGTTCTGCTCGGTGCTCGCGGTGCGCGAGGCCAGCCACGGCGACGCGGCGCTCGGCTCCCGGCTGCTGGTCTGGCTGTTCGCCGGCGCCTCGGCCTGGTTCAACTGGGTGCACGCCCCGCGCGGCTTCGGCCACGCCGGCGCGCCGCAGTTCTTCGCGGGGATGTCACTCTCGGCCGCCGTGCTGTTCGACCGGGCGCTCAAGCAGACCCGCCGCGCCGCGCTGCGCGAGCAGGGGCTGGTCCCCCGCCCGCTGCCGCAGATCCGGATCGTCCGCTGGCTGCGCGCCCCGCGCGAGACCTACGCCGCCTGGTCGCTGATGCTGCTGGAGAACGTCCGCAGCCTGGACGAGGCGGTCGAGGACGTCCGCAACGACAAGCGCGAGCGGATCCGGGAGAAGGAGCGCCGCCGGCTGGCGGGGCGCCGCGAACGGGCCGAGATCCGGGCGATCAACCGCACCAACAGCGTCTGGCGCCAGCGTGGCGGTGTGGCTCCCCCGGCGGCGCCCCGGCAGCTGGAGTCCGGCTCGGAGTCCGCCAGGACGGCCGGCGCCGACGGGCCCGGCGCCGAGGGCACGGCCGCCGAGCCCGGCCTGCCGGCCAGGCCCGAGCGGCGCACCGTCGACCTCACGACCGAGGAGAACACCGCGGCCCTGCCCCGGCTGGACTTCCTGGAGCAGAAGCTGAACGACCTGGAGCAGCAGTTCGGCTGACGCCCCGGCGCTCCTGAACGCCCGTCCGCCGAACGCCCGTCCCCCGAACGCCGGTCCGCCGAAGCCTCAGTCCGCGGGCGTCACGCTGAGCTCGAACCACATCCGCTTGCCCGTCCCCCGGGGCTCCACGCCCCAGCCGTCGGCCAGCGCCTCGACCAGCATCAGCCCGCGCCCGGACGACGCCTGCTCCCCCGGGGTGCGACGGGTCGGCCAGAGGTCCGACTCGTCCTCCACCTCGACCCGCAGCCGCGCCCGGCCGCCGTCCGCGACCGGCTCCCGGTAGAGGCGGGCGGTGAACATGGCGTCCCGGTCGGTGTGCCGGATGGCGTTGGTGACCAGCTCGGAGGAGAGCAGTTCGGCGGTGTCGATCAGCTCGGCCACCCCCCAGCGGCGCAGCGCGTCCCGCAGCTCGGCGCGGACCTCGGAGATCCGGGCGAGGTCGGCCTGGCCGATCCGGCGGCGCAGCTGCTGCGCGGCCAGGCCGCCCTCGGGGCCGTCCCAGCGCAGCAGGAGCAGCGCTATGTCGTCCTCGCGCTCGCTGGAGTCGGCGGCCTGCGAGGCGATCCGGTCGGCGAGTTCGTCCAGCGGGTCGCGGCCGCTCGCGACGGGGCTCGCGAGCGGCTCGGCGAGCACCGCGGTGAGCCGGGCGATGCCCTCGTCGAGGTCCATGCCGCGCGCCTCGACCAGGCCGTCGGTGCAGAGCAGCACGGTCTCGCCCGGGTCGAGGCTGAACCGGGTGACCCGGTACTCCTCGTCCGGGGCGATGCCGAGCGGCAGCCCGCCGGCCACCGGGACGGTGGTGGCGGTGCCGTCGCCGCGCCGCACCACCGGGTCGAGGTGGCCGGCCCGGACGGCGTAGACCACGCCGTAGTCGACGTTGACCTCGGCGTAGGTGCAGGTGGCGAAGTGGTCGGTGTCGAGGTCGGCGAGGAAGCGCGAGGCCCGGGCCATCACCGCGGCGGGCGGGTGGCCCTCGGCGGCGTAGGCGCGCAGGGCGATCCGCAGCTGGCCCATGATGCCGGCCGCGTGCACGTCGTGGCCCTGGACGTCGCCGATCACCAGGCCGACGTGGCCGCCGGGCAGCGGCACCACGTCGTACCAGTCGCCGCCGATCTGCAGGCCGGAACCGGCCGCCAGGTAGCGGACGGCGGTGGTGACGCCCGGCACGGACGGCACGGTGCGCGGCAGCATGACGCGCTGGAGGCCGGCCGCCAGTTCGTGCTCGGCGTCGTGCAGCCGGGCCCGGGCCAGGGACTGCGCGACCAGGCCGCCGAGGGTGGAGAGCAGGGTGCGCTCGTCGGCGTCCAGCCGGCGGTCGTCGTCGAAGCTGACCACGCAGAGGCCGATCGCCCGGCCGCTGGCGACCAGCGGCAGGAAGGCCCAGGAGCTGCGGGTGGTGCGGCGGACCTGCTCCCAGACGTCCGGGTAGCGCTCGCGGTACTCCTCGCGGCTGGCGCAGAACACCGGGGCGCGGCCCCGCAGCGCCTCGGCGGCGGGGTGGCTCGGCGGCAGCACCGAGCGGTCGTAGCCGGCCAGCTCCTCGGTGGGGTAGCCGGAGGCGCCGAGCATCTGCACCCGGCCGGCCTCGAAGGAGGCGAGCACCAGGCCGTCCGGCGGCAGGCCGGGCAGCGGAAGCTCGGTGAAGACCCGGGCGACGTCCCGCACCGTGACCGCCTCGGAGAGCGCGCGGGCGGCCTCCTTGATGAAGCGGGAACGCTCCTCGCGCAGCAGGGCGAGCCGGTCGGCGCGGTCGCGTTTGTGCAGCTCGACGGTGGCGTCCCAGACGAAGCCGACCATCCGGGAGGCGCGGCCGAAGGCGTCGGCGAGGACCCGGCCGCGGAACCGGACGGCCCGGGTGGCACCGCCCCGGCCGACCGTCCGGTAGTAGGCGCCGCACTGGCCGAGTTCGGCGACGGCGCGTTCGACCCGGCGGCGCACCACGGGGGCGTCCTCGGGGTGGAGCAGGGCCAGGAAGGAGGCGGAGGTGCGGTCGAAGCGGCCCTTCTCGACGGCTTCGAGGCCGACGATGGCGCAGGCGCGCTGGTCGCCCTCCAGGACGTCGCGGCGGATGTCCCAGTCGAACGAGCCGATGCCGTTGGCCGCCATCGCGGGTTCGAGCCAGTCCGGCGTGGAGTCACCCGGGGAGAGCGGCAGACCACCGGAGAGCATCGGCGCCAGCCGGCCGGCCGCCAGGCCGGGGGCGGTGCGCAGCGGGTGCCGCCGGGCCGCCTGCGCGGGGGGTCTGGCCCGCCCGGAGCCGGTCGTGGTCGGACCGGCGGGAAGGGCCGGCCCCGGTGACTCGGGCTCTGTGGGCATGCTGCTCCTGCCGCTGCCGTGGCGGACCGCGCCGACCGTCCGGACGGGCCGCGTGGCGGGTGATGAGTGGTGCTCGACGGTCGCGCGCCCATGGGCGGTCATCGGTCGAGGTGGTCTTTCCCCGCCGCTTCTCGCACGTGGGCACACATTCCCACCATCCTGGCCAATGTTCGGCCGAGCGGCAATGGCAACGGGCCGGAAACCTTGTCGTACGCCTTCACTTCCGCGCATCGTTCGACAGCGAACGGTGCTCGTACGGCAAACGGCGGCGAGGGAGGCCGAACGGTGAACCGCGGACGGCGAACCGCGGACGGCGGCTCAGGCGCCGACGATGCCCAGTTCGAACCAGGTGACCTTGCCGTCACCGCGCAGCTGGACGCCCCAGGAGTCGGCGAGCGCCTCGACCAGCAGCAGCCCGCGGCCGGAGGTGGCGTACTCCGCGTCCGGGTCACGGCGGCGGCCGGGCAGCCGGGCCGTGCCGTCCTGGACCTCGATGCGCAGCCGCTGGTCACCGGTGAGCACCGCGTCGAAGACCGCGCCCTGGCCGGTGTGCTGCAGCGCGTTGGTGACCAGCTCGGAGGTGAGCAGCTCGGCGGTGTCGGCCAGCTCGGGCACGCCCCACACACCGAGCGCGGCGCGCAGCCGGCGGCGGACCGCGCCGACGCCGACCAGGTCGGCGGCCTCCAGTGCCAGGTGGAGCCGGCGGTTGAGCGCACACCCGGGTGCGGGTGCGCCCGGCCGGGTGACGCCGGGCACGCCCAGCGCGTTCACGGGGCCGGTGGTGCCCGCCGGGGCGCCCTGGCCGGTTCCGGTCACCCGGAAGGCTCCCCCCGAACTCGTTCGCTGCCGCGGGAATCGCGACTGACCGTCCATCACCCCTGCCCCCGCCCTCGTTCCGGGTCACCGGTCCGGTATCCCCCGCCGGCCGGTCGGCCCACTTGGTACTGACCAATCATCCTCATGCCCAGCTTTCGGCATTTGGAACGGCACCCAGGCGATCACCTGGGGTGAAAGGGGCACGGGGCGGTTCACGTGATCCAACTGCCCGCGCCGGACAGGTTTGCGAAGCGTACGGGCGGTTTTCGGTCTCCGGCGCCGCCGCCCCGGGCGTTCCGCCGAGCCGATCGCCGCGGGAGCGGCAAGGCTGGACAGGGCGGACCGCTCCGGGTTCAATGGCCGGAGATGTTTGAACACCGTTCTAACGTCCTCCCCCCTCACCCGGCCACCGCGAGCGAGGAACCGTGCGACTGACCCCCACCGAGCGGGACCGGCTGCTGATCTTCACAGCAGCCGAGCTGGCCCGCGCCCGCCGCGCCCGAGGCGTCCGCCTCAACATCCCCGAGGCGACCGCGCTGATCGCCGACACCGTCTGCGAGGCCGCCCGGGACGGCCGGCGCCTCGCCGAGGCCATCGAGGCCGGCCGCTCCGTGCTCACCGCCGACGACGTGCTGCCCGGCGTGCCCGACGTGGTCACCGTGGTCCAGGTGGAGGCGGTCTTCGACGACGGCACCCGCCTCGCCGTGGTCAACGACCCGTTCCGGGGCGCCGGCTCGCTCGGCGACGAGGCCCCCGGCGGCGCGCTGCTCGGCGACGGCGCCGGCTACGACCCGGTCGAGGAGACCGTGGTCCTGCCGGTCCACAACACCTCCGGGGTGCCGATCTCGGTCACCTCGCACTTCCACTTCTTCGAGGCCAACCCGCGCCTGGCCTTCGACCGCGCCGCCGCCTACGGCACCCACCTGGCGATCCCGGCCGGATCCTCGGTGCGCTTCGACCCGGGCGCCACCGTCGAGGTCGGCCTGGTGCCGATCGGCGGCGCGCGGGTCGCGATCGGCTTCGCCGGCCTGGTCGACGGCCCGCTGGACGCCCCCGGTGCCAAGGAGGCCGCGCTGGCCAAGGCCCGCGCCACCGGTTACCTCACCCACTTCGACGACGCGGAGGTCGAGTCGTGACGTCCATCACCCCGCTCGACTACATCTCCGTGCACGGCCCCCGGGCCGGCGACCGGATCCGGCTCGGCGACTCCGGGCTGATCGTCCGCGTCGAGTCCGACTCGCAGACCCCGGGCGACGAGTTCCTGGCCGGCTTCGGCAAGACCGCCCGCGACGGCCTGCACCTCAAGCCCGCCGCCGTCCGCGACACCTGCGACGTGGTGATCAGCAACGTCCTGGTGATCGACGCCGTCCAGGGCATCCGCAAGACCTCGATCGGCCTGATCGCCGGCCGGATCGCCTCCATCGGCCGGGCCGGCAACCCGGACACCATGGACGGCGTCGACGTGGTCGTCGGCACCGGGACGACGATCGTCTCCGGCGAGGGCATGATCGCCACCGCCGGCGCCATCGACACCCACGTCCACCTGCTGTCGCCGCGGATCATGGAGGCCTCGCTCGCCTCCGGCGTCACCACGATCATCGGCCAGGAGTTCGGCCCGGTCTGGGGCGTCGGCGTCAACTCGCCGTGGGCCCTGCGGCACGCCTTCAACGCCTTCGACGCCTGGCCGGTCAACATCGGCTTCCTCGGCCGCGGCTCCTCCTCCGACGAGGCCCCGCTGATCGAGGCCCTCGCCGAGGGCGGCGCCTCCGGCTTCAAGGTGCACGAGGACATGGGCGCCCACACTCGCGCCCTGGACACCGCGCTGCGGGTCGCCGAGGAGTACGACGTCCAGGTCGCCCTGCACACCGACGGCCTCAACGAGTGCCTGTCCGTCGAGGACACCCTCAAGGTGCTGGAGGGCCGGACCATCCACGCCTTCCACATCGAGGGCTGCGGCGGCGGCCACGTCCCCAACGTGCTCAAGATGGCGGGCGTGCCGAACGTCATCGGCTCCTCCACCAACCCCACCCTGCCGTTCGGCAGGGACGCGCTGGGCGAGCACTTCGACATGATCGTCTCCGCGCACGACCTCAAGACCGACCTGCCCGGCGACGCCGCGATGGCCCGCGACCGGATCCGGGCCGGCACGATGGGCGCCGAGGACGTGCTGCACGACCTGGGCGTCATCGGCATCACCTCCTCCGACGCCCAGGGCATGGGCCGGGCCGGCGAGACCGTGCGCCGCACCTTCGCCATGGCCGGCAAGATGAAGGCCGAGCTCGGCCCGCTCGACGGCGGCTTCGGGACCGTCGAGAGCGGTGACGACAACGAGCGCGTCCTGCGCTACGTCGCCAAGCTGACCATCAACCCCGCCATCGCCCACGGCCTGGCCCACGAGGTCGGCTCGATCGAGATCGGCAAGCTCGCCGACATCGTGCTGTGGCGCCCGGACCACTTCGGCGCCAAGCCGCAGCTGGTCCTCAAGGCGGGCTTCCCCGCCTACGGCGTGGTCGGCGACCCCAACGCCTCCACCGACCGCTGCGAGCCCCTCGTGCTGGGTCCGCAGTTCGGCGCGCACGGCGCCACCGCCGCCGACATCTCGGTCGCCTTCGTCGCCCAGGCCGCCGCCGACGGCGCCTACCTCGACCGCCCCGCCGACGGCCTGCCCACCCGGCGCCGGCGCGTCGGCGTCCGGGGAACCCGCGGCATCGGCCCGCGCGACATGGTGCGCAACGCCCGGGTCGGCCGCGTCGAGGTCACCGAGACCGGCCTGGTCTCGCTCGACGGCGCCCCGCTGCGCTCCGAGCCCGCCGACAGCGTCTCGCTCAGCCGCCTCTACTTCCTCTGACCCTCCCCCGCCCCACCGAAGGACGCCGCGATGACCACCCCCGCCCCCGCCTCGCTCGGCTACCGGATGCCCGCCGAGTGGCACCCGCACGACCGCACCTGGATGGCCTTCCCGACCGACAACCCGACCTTCGACACGCCCGAGCACCTGCACGCGGCGCGCGAGGCCTGGGCGAACGTCGCCAACACGATCGTGCGGTACGAGCCGGTCACCCTGGTCGTGAACACCGGTGAGACGGCGGAGGCCCGCAAGTACGTCGCCGACGCGGTCGAGATCGTCGAGCGGCCGCTGAACGACGCCTGGATGCGCGACATCGGCCCGACCTTCCTGATCGACGGCAAGGGCGGGGTGGCCGCCACCGACTGGATCTTCAACGGCTGGGGCGCGCAGTCCTGGGCCCGCTGGGACAAGGACCAGCACGTCGCCGAGCACATCGGCGAGCTGACCGGGGTCCAGCGCTTCGCCTCCAGGCTCATCAACGAGGGCGGCGGCATCCACGTCGACGGCGAGGGCACGGTGCTCGTCACCGAGACCGTCCAGCTCGGCGAGGGCCGCAACGCCGACTGGACCAAGGAGCAGGTCGAGGCCGAGCTGCACGCCTTCCTCGGCACCACCAAGGCGATCTGGCTGCCGCGCGGGCTCACCCGCGACTACGACGAGTTCGGCACCCGCGGCCACATCGACATCGTCGCCTCCTTCGTCCGCCCCGGCGTCGTCGTCGCCCACGTCCAGCCGGACCCGGCGCACCCCGACCACGAGGTGTGCCGGGAGCTGGTGGCGATCCTGCGGGCCTCCACCGACGCCCAGGGCCGCCCGCTGGAGGTCGTCGAGCTGCCCGCCCCCACCGTCCTGCTGGACGAGGAGGGCGAGCCGGTCGACTACTCGTACATCAACCACTACGTCGCCAACGGCGCCGTGGTGCTGTGCGCCTTCGACGACCCGCGCGACCAGGAGGCCGCCGCCGTCCTGGCCGAGGCCTACCCCGGCCGCACGGTCGAGCTGGTCGACGCCCGCGAGATCTTCGCCAACGGCGGCGGCATCCACTGCATCACCCAGCAGCAGCCGAAGGCCTGATCCCGGCCCGGTTCCTAGTGGTGGTACCTCCCCAGGTCGTCGGTGGTGAGTCCGTGGGAGCTGTGCATCGCGATCGAGCTGTAGGAGGAGCGGAGGGCCCGTAGCTGGGCCAGCCGCTCCTGCTCGGTCAGCAGGCCTTCGACGTTCTCGGTCGGGCCGTTGCGGCGCCGGTGCAGGTACACCGTCAGGCCGGTCACCAGGACGGCGACACCGGCGAACAGGGCGATCATCGTGGCCATCGGCCACCCCCTCGGGTCGGAAATCCCCCGGTCGGTACCCCGATCGGTACGTACCCGCAGGAGTGGGGCGTCGAAACGGCCGACGTCCCACTCCGTGGCCGCCCGGCCACGGCCGGTATCGTGAAGGCCCCCTTGAGCCCGGAGGAGCAGCACCGATGGCCGACGCCCGCCCGCGCCGACCGGCCCGCCCCCGCGAGGAGGTCTTCGCCACCGCGCGCGCCGCCATCGCCGAGCACGGGCTCGCCAAGCTCACCATGGCCGGCCTCGGCCGGCAGCTCCAGATGAGCGCCGGGCACCTGCTCTACTACTTCGGCAGCAAGGACCAGCTGCTGCTGGAGACCCTGCGGTGGAGCGAGGAGCAGCTCGGCGCCCGCCGCCGGGCGATGCTCGCCGACGGCGGTCGCGACGTGCGGCAGCGGCTGGCGGAGTACACCGGGCTGTACCTGCCGGAAGGCCCGGGGGACCCGCGCTGGATCCTCTGGGTCGAGGTGTGGGGCCGCTCCCCCGCCAGCGAGGAACTGCGGCAGGGGCAGCTGGAGATCGAGGCGCCCTGGCAGGCCGACCTGGTCGCGCTGATCGAGGAGGGCACCGCCGCCGCCCGGTTCGCCCCGGCCGACGCCACCGAGCGCGCCATCCAGATCCGCGCCCTGCTCGACGGCCTCGCCGTCCCGCTCGCCCTCGGCCTGCCCGGCGCCACCCGCTCCCGCGCCCACCACCTCGCCACCACCGCCTGCGGCACCCTGCTCGGCACCGTACCGGCCGCCTGACCCGGGCGAGGACCGCGGGCTACGGCCGCCCCGGATCGCTGAGCAGCTTGCGCCGTTCCCGGCGGTTGGGATGGCGGACGACCAGCCCCGCCATGCCGCCGGCCCCGGTGAGCCGGATCAGCGGGGTTCCCGGGAGCCGACCGGGAGTGGTCTTGTCCGTCAGGCCGCCGAGGCCGGGATCCACGCCGCCGGTGTCCGCGGCCCACGCGTCGGGGATGACGATCGTGACGCCGGCCATCTCCCCGTACGCCTCCACGACGATCTCCGTGCGGCGGCACTCGACCCGGGTGAAGTCGAGCTTCACGCCCCCGAGCCCTCCGTGGGCGATCACGTGCCCGGGAACCTCCCAGCGCCCGGGGCCGCGGGACGCTCCGGACATGCCGCCCTTGAGCACCAGCGGCGGTTCGCTCTCCGGAGGCTCCGGGCTGGGCAGATCGGCGGTCAGGACCGCCAACTCGCCGTGGGTCTTCGACTTCAGCGCCGCCTCCAGGCGCGCGTCCAGCTCGTCGAGGTCGATACGCCCCTCGGCTGCCGCATCGCGCAGCTGCTCCACCACTGCTTCGCGGTCGTCGTGGGAGGCGCGGATTTCTCCTGGCGGAACGGTGTGCGGAGAGGTCTCCGGAGGCTGGGCGGTCATGGCCACAAGAGTAGGCAGCCGACGGGCTACTCGGTCCAGATCGCGGCGGCGGTGCGGTCGTCGGCGTAGCCCTTGGCGCGGACCTGGACCTGGCGGAGGAAGTCGACGGTGCCCGGGGGGTGCGGGTGGGCCCAGTGGGAGGCCAGGAAGTGCGCGACCGCCGGCTCGTCGGCGATCGGGCGGGCCAGGCCGGGGGTGCAGAGCAGCAGGATGTCGCCCGGGGTCGCCGGGACCATCCGGAAGCGGAACGGGCGCGAGCCCGGTGCCGGGGTCTCCGGCGCCGGCGGCTGGCCGTCGGGCTGGTGCAGCAGCCGGGCCGCGTAGGCGTCGATCCAGTGACCGGACCGCAGCAGGTACAGGCCGCCCGGGCCGACCCCGAACGCCGCCCGGTAGCCGGCCGTCGGATCGAGCGAGACCAGCAGGCAGTGCAGCGAGGCCGGGGACGATTCGCCGTCCGCGGTGTCCGGGGTGTCCACGGCTTCCACGGCTTCCACAGCGTCTGCGGCGTCCACGGCGCTCTCCGGCGCCAGGGCCCGCAGCGGGGCGACGGAGCTCAGCGCAAGCCGCTGGAGGCCGTAGCGCAGCCGGTCACGGGCACCGTCGCGCAGGTCGGCGGCCAGGCTCTCGCGGCTGCGGCCGACCGCGCCGGCGAGCTGGCGGCAGGCCTCGGCGGCCGCGGTGGCGACCGCCTCGGCCGTGGGTCCCGCGTCGTCGAAGCCGCCGATCACGGCGAGCAGCAGGCCGTCCGCTCCCTCGCCGAACCGGGTCACCAGCAGCGAGTCCCGCCGGGTCTCGCCCCGGTGGCGGACGGAGTCACCCCGGACGGAGGCCGCCCGCAGGGTGGTGGCGCCGTACTGGGCGCCTTCCAGCACGGTGTCGGCGACGACGCCGCCCAGGGCGCCGGGGTCGGCCTCGGGGACGGCGGTGGGCTCGGGACCGTAGGTGGGCGGGCGCTCGCCCACGTGCGGCACGGTGGGCGCGGCCTCGGCCCGCCCGGGCCGGGCGGCCGGGCGCGGCGCGGGCGGCTCGGCGGCGGGCGGCTCGGGCTCGACGTCCTCGGCGACGGCCGGCTCCGGTTCGTCGGCCGGCTCCGGCTCCGGGGCCGGGGCCGGGGCCGGTTCCACGTGCGCCTCCGGGGCCGGTTCCGGTTCCGGCTCCGGTTCCGGTTCCGGTTCCGAGGCAGGGACGGGGTCGGGCGCCGGAGCCGACGCGGCCTCGGGCTTCGGGCGCGGTTCGGGCACCCGGGCGTCCGCCGCCCAGAACGGGGCGGGGAAGCGGCGCGTCTCGTCGGCCGCCGGAGCAGCGGTCACCGGCACCTCGGCCACCGGCACGTCGGCGGTCGGCACCTCGGCCACCGGCACCTCGACGGCCGGCGGCTGCGGGGCGATCACACCGGCGGCGGTGTCGAACCAGTCGTCGATGCTGTCCCGCTCCAGCACCTCCTCGCCGGCCGGGGCCACCGGCCCGGCTTCCGGCGTTCCCCCGGCCTCCGGCGCCGCCTCGGCCGGCGCCGTCTCCTCGGCGGGCGCGCTCCGCTGCTGCCCGATGAGGCCGGCCGCCGTCTCGAACCAGTCGTCGACGCTGCCCTCCCCCGACTCGGCGTCCGGGGTGTCGGGCAGGGTGCCGGCCGGGCCCGCGTAGACCGTGTCCCACCAGCCGTCGTCCGGCCGGTGCTGCTGCTGCGCGGGTGCACCCTGCTTGGTCATCTGGCGGCTCCTGGTCGCTGGCTCGACGTCATTGTCCCGAAGGGCCGGGGCGCTGTCCGGGTTTCGACGACAACCGAGCCCACATCGGCTGATATCGATCACCGGTTTCGCTGCCCGTTTCGTTTCTGTTTCTCCCGCAGTCGACCGAACCGCCCCGACCAGGGCGTTTCCGGGGCATTAGGAAGCCTCGGCCCTCGAAAATGAGGGCCGGGGAAAGGGCTCGCTTCACTCATTCGGCTGATTAAATGTGCGCATGACCGTGTCGGCCCCCAGCAACCCCCGACCGGGGAGGGCCGCACTCGTGGTCCGCCCGGTGGGCACGCTGTGGATCCTGCTGCTGGTCGGGCTGCTGATGGCACTGCCCTGCACGGCGCACGCCAAGGCGGTCACGGCCGAACGGCCGGGCCTCCCGGTGACCGTCCCGGCCGACCCCCCGGTGGGTCCCCCGTCCGGCGTGGCCGAAGTCCCGGCCGACGTCGAGGCCGGCGCCCCGGCCCAGCTCCACGGCTCCGCCGCCACCGGTCCGGCCACGGCGCCGCAGACCCTCGGCGACCGGATCCGCGCGGAGAGCCACCGGCACTGGACCTGGTGCTCGGTCGACGGCGATCCGCCGCACCGCAACAACGGCTGCTCCAGCCACCCGTACTGCGCCCAGGACGCCCAGCTCCCCAACCCGCCGCCGCAACCGCAACCCGCGGCGGCGCCTCTGACGGAAACCCCCGAGGCGCTGCCCCGGGTGGTGCCCGCCGGGCTGCTGGTCGGCCCGCACCCCGCGCCCGACCTGCACGAACTCCAAGTACACCGGTCCTGAGCGGAACCCGCCGCCGGGCCCTGCCCTCCCCCGCCGACCACCGTGTCACCGGGCGGGCGGGACCGACGGATCCGCACCTTCCCGTTCACTTCTTTCAGACCGCCGCGCCCGATGCGCGGTGGGGACTAGGACACCACATGGGTTCCGCCTCCAAGCAGACGCAGCCGAACAAGGCCCAGGGCAACAAGCCGAGCGCCAAGCAGGCGAGCAACGACCGCCGCGCCCGGATCGCCGAGCTGCGCGCCGCCGAGCAGCGCCGCGACCGTCGCAACAAGATCCTCGCCGGCTCGGTCGCCGGTGTGCTGGTGATCGCGGCGATAGCCACCGGCACCTGGATCGTGGTCGACGCCAACAAGGACAAGAAGGCCAAGGAGGCCGCCGCGGCGGCCCCGATCGACGGCGTGCAGACCTTCGGCGACCTGACCCGCAACCACGTCAAGGAGAAGGTCACCTACCCGCAGACCCCGCCGGTCGGCGGCGACCACAACGCGGTCTGGCTGGACTGCATGGGCACCGTCTACGACCAGCCGGTCGAGAACGAGCGCGCCGTCCACTCGCTGGAGCACGGCGCGGTCTGGGTGACCTACAACGGCAAGGCCACCCCGGACGACCTCAAGGTCCTCTCCGACAAGGTGAAGGCCACCCCGTACTCGCTGATGAGCCCGTACCCGGACGAGCAGGGCACCATCACCCTGAGCGCCTGGTCGACCCAGCTCACCGTGGACAGCGCGAGCGACCCCCGGGTGAACCAGTTCTTCACCAAGTACGTCCAGGGCAAGCAGACCCAGGAGCCCGGCGCCTCCTGCACGATGGGGTCGATGTGACCGCCGCCGAGGAGAACACGGAGCACTCCCCGGAGAGCGCCGACCACTCCGCGCAGGACGCGGACCGCGCGGCCGCGCGCCGGCGGATCTGGTGGCCGGCCGCGCTGGCCGCCGCGCTCGCCCTCGCGCTCGGTGTGCCGGCCCTGGTGGCGGGCGGCACCTCCGCCTCCGGGACGTCCTCGCTCAGTGTTCCGGCGGACGGCTCCCCGGAGGCCGGGTTCGCCCGCGACATGTCGACCCACCACCAGCAGGCGGTGGACCTGTCGTTCATCGTCCGCGACCGGACGTCGGACGAGCCGACCCGCACCCTGGCCTTCGACATCATCAACACCCAGGCCAACCAGCGCGGCATGATGATGGGCTGGCTCGACCAGTGGGGGCTCACCCAGCACTCCACGGCCAAGCCGATGGCCTGGATGACGGCGATGGGCGGCCACGGCCACGGCGCCGACTACCAGGCGCACGACGGCTCGCTGATGCCCGGTATGGCCACCAACGCGCAGCTCGCGAAGCTCCGTTCGCTGAGCGGCCGGGACGCCGAGGTGCTCTACCTGCAGCTGATGGTGGAGCACCACAAGGGCGGCGTGGAGATGGCCCAGGGCTACGTCGACATGGCGCACAACGACGCGGAGAAGCGGCTCGCGCAGTCGATGGTGGTCGGCCAGAGCTCGGAGGTCGAGCTGATGACCGACATGCTCAAGGAGCGCGGCGCCGCCCCGGGCGTGCCCGCCTCCTGAGGCACCGCGGCTCGCACGGCCGGGGCGGTGAACGGAACTCCGTTCACCGCCCCGGCCGTTGTCGTCCCCGCCGTCGTCCGCCCGCTCGGGCTCCTTCAGCGGCGCCGCACCGGCCGGGTGAGCGCCACGGCCAGGACCGCGACGGCGGCCAGCGCCAGCAGCACCGCCCGGCCGCCCAGCACCGGTCCGGCCAGGTGGACGCCCAGCACCGGCAGCGCGGTGCCGAGCGCCGTCCCGAGGCTGCGGGCCATGTTGACCATGCCGCCGCCGACCGCCGAGCACTCGGCCGGTATCGCCCGCATCACCAGGGCGTTGTTGGCGGGCAGCAGCACCCCGAGCCCCCAGCCGGCCGCCAGCAGCGGGAACGCCTGCGCCGTCGCGGGGGCACCCGCGACGGGCAGCAGCACGCAGCCCAGCAGCCCGGCACCCGCCAGGGCCGCGCCGAAGCGGCAGCGGGCGACGTCCGACCAGCCGCGCGGCAGCAGTGCGCCGCCGGCCGTCGCGGCCACCGCGAACGCGGCCGGCAGCAGGGTGATCAGCAGACCGACGCGCCCGGTCGGCAGGCCCGCCTCGGCGAGCAGCACCGGACCGAGCACCAGCGGGCAGAACAGCAGCAGGTAGCCGATCAGCGAGACGGCCAGGCCGGGGCGGACGCCGGGGGTGTTGACCAGTCCGGGGGCGAGGATGGGCCGGGTGGCCCGGCGCTCCTGGCGGACCAGGCCGAGCGCGCAGAGCACGGTGGCGAGCAGTAGTGCGGCCACGGCCCAGCCGGGCAGCGGCAGGCCGGAGGCGGCGGAGAGGGCGAGCAGCAGCGCGGTGGTGGAGGCGGCGAGCAGCAGCAGGCCGGCCAGGTCGAAGCGCCCGCCGTCCGGGTCGGGCCGGGTGGCCCCGCGCGGCCGGGGCACCGGACGGGTCGCCGGCTCGCTCAGCGGCCTGGTCAGTGGCCTGGTCAGCGGCCGGGCGTCCGGGCGGTGGGTGCGGGGCAGCAGGAACCAGCCGGCCAGGACGCCCAGCAGGGCGACCGGCACGTTGATCCAGAACACCCAGCGCCAGGAGGCGTGCTCCACCAGCAGCCCGCCGAGGCTCGGCCCGAGCGCCAGGCCGAGGCCCTGGGCGGCGGCCTGGATGCCGAGCGCCCGGCGCATCGCGTGCTCGGGGACGCCCCTGGCGACCAGCGCGACGCTGTTGGCCTGCATCATCGCGCCGCCGACGGCCTGGACGGCCCTGAGCGCGACCAGCGTGCCGAGGCCGTCGGCGAACCCGGCGCCGAGCGAGGCGAGACCGAAGACGGCGAACCCGCCGATGTACATCGTCTTGCGGCCGACCAGGTCCGACAGCCGGCCGACCGGCGCGAGCAGTGCCACCAGGACCAGCAGGTAGGCGAGCGCGACCCACTCGACGGCGGCGAAGCCCGTGCCGAAGTGGCGCTGGAGCGCCGGGTAGACGAGGGCGGTGACGCTGGCGGTCAGCTGCCCGAGGAAGGCGCCCAGGCAGACGGTGCCGACGGCGAGCCAGTGGGCGTGCCGCCAGCCGGCTATGCCGCGTGGCCGCGGACGCTCGGTGAGCAGCCCGGTGGTGAGCAGCCGGGAGGTGAGGGTCGACGCCGCGTTCATACGGCGAAATATATCGGATACAGATATGTTCTATCTACGATCTGATCGGCATGCGACCGGCCGCTCACGGAACGGGGTCGGTCGCCCACGACCCGTCCCCGGCGTTCGGGCACCGTCCCCACCAGGCGCTACGCTGTCGGCCATGCCGTCGTCACCGTCCGTTCCCGAACACGCCGTCGATCCGCAGGCCGTGGAGCCGGCGGCGATCGAGCGCGCCCGACGGCTCACCGACGCGGTCACCCGGCTCCGGCGGTCGCTGCGCAGCAGCATCCGCACCGACTACCCCTGGGAGTCCCTGCCGATGGCGCAGGTCGAACTCCTCCAGACGCTCGCCGCCGCCCCGCTGCGGGTCGGCGAGCTCGCCACCCGGCAGCGGCTCGCCCCCAACACCGTCAGCGGCCTGGTCGGCAAGCTGCTGGACGCCGGCTTCGTCGACCGCCAGGCCGACCCCGGGGACCGCCGCACCGCGCGGATCGCGCTCACCCCGGCCGGGCGGCGCCAGCTCGACGACTGGCAGCGGGCCCACGAACGGCGGATCGCCTCCGCCCTGGACACCCTCTCCCCCGCCGACCGGGACGCCGTGATGCACGCGCTGCCGGCCCTGGAGAACCTGGCCCGCGCGCTCGCCGAGCCTGCGGGCGGCTGACCGGCGGATCCCCCGGCGCGGAAATCGGGTACCCCACCGGGTGCCCGCCCGGCTACCGTCCCGTCATGGATCCCGCGCTGCTCCGCCTCGAACCCTGGACCGACACCGATCTCGCCCTGCTGCGCCTGGTCAACACCCCGGAGATGCGCAGGCACACCGGCGGCCCGGAGGACGAGGAGCGGATGCTCGTGCGGCACCGGCGCTACCTGGACTTCGTCCCCTCCGGCACCGGCTGCATGTACCGCGTCGTCCTGGAGCCGGAGGGCGTGGCGGTCGGCACCGTCGGCTACGCGGAGCGCGGTTGGCACGGCGACACCGTCTACGAGATGGGCTGGAACGTCCTGCCGCCGTACCAGGGCCGGGGCATCGCCGCGGTCGCGGCGCGGGCCGCCGTCGAGGTCGCCGCCCGCACCGGCCGCCACCGGTACCTGCACGCCTTCCCCTCGGTCGGCAACCCGGCCTCCAACGCGGTCTGCCGCCGGGCCGGCTTCGCCCTCCTCGGCGAGACCGACTTCGAGTTCCCGCCCGGCCGATGGATGCGCAGCAACGACTGGCGGGTGGACCTGCGGGCGCTCCCGGCGGACTGACCGGGAGCGTCCGGCGCGCGGAGCGGTTCGGCGGCGCAGCGGTCCGGCGGCGCAGCGGTCCGGCAGGTCAGAACAGCGAGGTGCCGTGCTCCAGGTCGAGCAGCCAGCGCTTGCGGTCGACGCCGGCGGCGAAGCCGGTGAGGGCGCCGTTGGCACCGAGGACGCGGTGGCAGGGGCGGATGATCAGCAGCGGGTTGGCGCCGACCGCCCCGCCCACCGCCCGCACCGCGCGCGGCGACTCGCCGGCCAGATCGGCGAGCTGCCCGTAGGTGACGGTCTCGCCGTAGGGGATCTTGTCGAGGGCGGCCCAGATCCGGCGGCGGAACTCGGTGCCGACGGGGGCGAGCTCCAGGTCGAAGGCGGTGCGCTCGCCCGCGAAGTACTCGGTGAGCTGGGTGACCGGCTCACCGAGCGCCTCCGGGTCGTGCACCCAGTCGTCGGCGGGCTCGGCGAGCGCGTACCGCTGGCCCGGGGCGGTGACGGTGGCCAGTCCGGCCGGGCCGCCGCCGTCCGGGACGACGCCGCTGAGCATCAGCCGGCCGAACGGGCTCTCCATGAAGGTGAAGACGGTGGTGCTCATGCTGCGGTGTTCTCCGTTCCGGTGCTGGGGTCGACGGCCGGGCCCGCCCAGAGGCGGTGCACGGCGTAGGAGCGCCAGGGGGCCCAGGCGCCGGCCGCGAGGGCGGCGGACTTCGGGTCCCCCGGGGCGCCGAGCCGGAGCAGTCCGTGCTTGACGCCGATGTCGCTCGGGAGGAAGACGTCGGGGTCGGCGAGGGCGCGCATCCGCAGGTAGCCGACGGTCCACGGGCCGATGCCGGGCAGGGCGAGCAGCCGCGCGGCCGCCTCCTCCCGGTCGACGCCGCCGTCGAGCCGGACGACGCCCTCGGCGAGGGCGGCGCACAGGCCGGTGAGGGCGCGGCGCCGGGCGGTCGGCATCGCGAAGTCCTCCGGGTCCGCGGTCGCCAGGGCGGCGGCGGTCGGGAAGAGCAGCCGCAGCCCTCCGCTGGGCTCGGGCAGCGCGGTGCCGTACTTCTCGGCGAGCCGGCCGGCCAGGGTACGGGCCGCGCCGACGGTGATCTGCTGGCCGAGGACGGCGCGCACGGCCAGTTCGTGCGGGTCGACGTGGCCCGGCGAGCGCAGCCCGGGCCGGGCCCGGACCAGCGGGCCGAGCAGCGGGTCGGCGCCGAGTTGCTCGTCGACCGCGACCGGGTCGGCGTCCAGGTCGAACAGGACGCGCAGGCGCTGGACGGAGGTCGGCAGGTCGCGCAGGTCGGTGAGCAGCAGCCGGCAGTCGAGCCAGCCACGGGTGGCCGGCTCACCGGGGGCGAGGCCGTCCACCTCGGCGATGCCGTGGCCGTACGGGAGCGCGAGGGTGCGGCGGTAGGTGCGCACCCCGGGGCGCGCACCGGGCACGACCTCCTCCACGCCGGGGACGGCGCGCAGGGCGAGGAAGTCGATGAGGTGGTCGCTGTCCAGGGCTCCCCGGTAGGCGAGCCGAAGGGCGAGACCGCCGGCCGGGGTGGCGGTGCGGCGGCCGGTCGCGACCTCGGCGCGCAGCCCGCTGGGGGTGCGGTCGTAGACCACCCGGACGGTGTCGTTGAACTGCCGCACGGAGGCGAAGCCGGCCGCGAACGCGATGTCGGTGACCGGCAGCTCGGTGGTCTGGAGCAGCAGCCGGGCGGTCTGGGCACGACGGGCGCGGGCGAGCGCGATCGGGCCGGCGCCGAGTTCGGCGGTGAGCTGGCGCTGGAGCTGCCGGGAGCTGTAGCCGAGGCGCTGGGCCAGGCCGGCCACGCCCTCGCGGTCCACGACGCCGTCGCCGATCAGCCGCATGGCCCGGCCGACCAGGTCGGCCCGGTGGTTCCACTCGGGCGAGCCGGGGACGGAGTCGGGGCGGCAGCGGCGGCAGGCCCGGAAGCCGGCGCTCTGCGCGGCGGCGGCGCTCGGGTAGAAGGTGCAGTTGACGCGCTTCGGGGTCACGGCCGGGCAGCTCGGCCGGCAGTAGATGCCGGTCGAGGTGACGGCCGTGAAGAAGACGCCGTCGAAGCGGGCGTCCCGGCTGTCCACGGCGCGGTACCGGATGTCGTCGTCGATCACGCTGTCCAGTCTGCGGCACCCGGCGGCCCGTGACTGGCGGGAATCGGACATGGGCGTCGCGGACCGGCCGACGGCGGGGAGAGCGGCCGGGCGGGCGGGCGGGTGGCCGGGCGGGAGGAAATTCGCGCGCCCGGGCGCCCTCCCGCCGGATAGCCTGCGCACGGCCAGCCCCCGAGCCCCCAGGAGCACGCGTGTCCGAGCAGCCCTACACCGGTGCCGGCGACCCGCGGGTCGCCGCGCTGCGGGTCGACGAGTTCGCCTTCCCCGGACCGCTGCGGGACCGGCTGGTCGGTGCCGTGCTCTCCGGCGCCAAGACCAGCACCACCGGCCTGCTGACCGAGTACGAGCGGGAGAGCGCCCCGCTGCCGCAGGCCGGCGCCCGCGGGGCGGTGGTCGACTCGGCCGGGCGGATCGTCGCGGTGATCGAGAACACCGAGGTCCGGGTCGTCCCGCTCGGCGAGGTCGACCTGCGGCACGCCCTGGACGAGGGCGAGGGGTACGCCTCGGTCGCCGAGTGGCGGGCCGGGCACGAGCGGTTCTGGCACAGCGCGGAGCTGCGCGCCTCGCTCGGCGACCCGGCCTTCACCGTCGACGACACCACGCCCGTCGTCCTGGAGCGCTTCCGGCTGGTGGCCGACTTCCGCTGACACCGTGTGCGCCGGGCTGCCGGCGGCGGGACGGGCGCCCCGCCGCCGGCGGCCGGAGTTCACCACTTCACGGTTCCCCCCGCCGCGCGCATCGTCTTGGTGAGGGTCTTCCACTTCTTCACCCGGGCCGAGGCCAGCCGGGCGTCCGAGCGGGAGGCGATCCACTCGTTCTCCCGCTGGAGCTTGCGGTAGCTCTCCATCCGGCGCTCCGGCAGCGAGCCGTCCGCGAGCGCCGCCCGCACCGCGCAGCCGGGCTCGCTGTCGTGGTTGCAGTCGTGGAAGCGGCACTGCCCGGCCAGCTCCTCGATGTCGGCGAAGGCCAGCGCCACGCCCTCGCCACCGTAGAGGCCGACCTCGCGGAGCCCGGGGGTGTCGATCAGCACCCCGCCGCCGGGCAGCAGGACGAGCTCGCGGGTGGTCGTGGTGTGCCGGCCCTTCTGGTCGCCGGAGCGGGCCTCCTGCACGGCCATCACGTCGACCCCGGCGAGCACGTTGGTCAGGGTGGACTTGCCGACGCCGGACTGCCCGAGCACCGCGGTGGTGCCCGGCGTGCAGGCGCGCAGCACGTCGATCCCCTCGCCGGTCTCGGCGCTGACGACCAGCACGGTGACGCCGGGCGCGGCGGCCTCGACGTCGGCCCGGATGAACTCGGCGTCGTCGACCAGGTCGGCCTTGGTGAGCACGACCACCGGCTCGGCGCCGGACTCCCAGGCGAGTGCGAGGAAGCGCTCGATCCGCCCGAGGTCGGGCTCGGCGGCGAGCGAGGCGGCGACCACCACGGTGTCGACGTTGGCAGCGAGCACCTGGCCGTCGGAGCGCTTGCCGGCGACCTTGCGGATGATCGCGGTGGACCGCGGCAGCAGCGCCGTGACCGCGGGCATGGGCAGTCCGGCCGAGAGGTCGACGGCGGCCCAGTCGCCGGTGCACGGGCAGTTGATCATGTCGGCGTCGCCGACCTGCCGGGTGTCGGCGCGGATGGTGCGCAGTTCGCCGCTCTCGGGGTCGGCGAGCACGGCGTCGCACTGGCCGCGGTCGACCCGGACGATCCGGGCGGCGACCAGCCCGGCCTCGGCGAGCGGCGCGAAGAGCTCGTCGAGCTCGGCCGTCCAGCCGTAGCCGACCAGCGGGGAGGAAAGATCAGAGGAAGACGGAACGGAGGCAGCGTTGAACAACGCAGTGGGCCCTTCGGGAGGAAAACGATCCCACCGGGCTGCTGCGGCTGCGTGCGCGAGTGGCTACGTCAGCCGGCGGCCGGCAGGGAGAGGTGGACGCGGGCGCTGCCCAGGGCAGCCGTCATGACAGTCGTGGTCACGGGGCTCACCTCCTGCTTTCTCTCCTCGGCGCGGCGCCGACGCCGCCCGAACCGGACGCTCACACGCTAGCGGCCCGGCCCCACCCTGCCAACCGGTTTTTCACCTGCGGATGTCCGCCCGAGGCGCGTCCCCGCCGCGACCGGCACCGGGTCCCCGCCGCGACCGGCACCGGGCTCAGCGCTCGTCCCACGGCGGGCGCGGCGGCCGGGTCGGCAGCGGGTACTCGGGAGGCGGGGCGGTCGGGCGGTCGCTGTCCGGCGAGGGCGGGACGGGACGGTGGTGCGGGCCGCCGCGGGCGGTGAGGCGGCCGCGGACGTTCTCGGCGGCCAGCACGTCGGCCCACCGCTCGGGGTACTCGGAGGGCACGTCGCCGTCCTCGCCCTCGTCGTCCCCGTACTCCTCCTCGCCGCCCTCGGCGAGGCCCAGTTCGCGCGCCCGGCGGGCCCGCTCGACGGCGCGCCGGGCGGCCACCTCGCGGACCACCGCGGCGGCCGCCGCCTCGTGGGCGCGCTCGTTCTCGGCGCGGGCGTCGGCGGTCTCCAGGGTGGGCCAGCGGCGGTCTATGGCCGCGTTCATGGCCGCGCCGATGAGCACCGCGAGCGCCACCACGAAGATCCACAGCAGCACGGCCACCGGCGCGGCCAGCGAGCCGTACACCGAGTGGCCCTCGATCGAGCTGACCAGGTAGAGCCGGAGCGCCACGCTGCAGAACACCAGCACCACCAGGGCGACCAGCGCGCCCGGGATGTCCTCGCGCCAGGGCGTGGAGACCGGGACCGCCAGGTGGTACAGGGTGGTCAGCGAGACGATCAGCAGCAGGATCGCGAACGGCCAGTAGGCGGCGCTGAGCAGCCAGGCGCTCTCCGGCACGGCGTTGGTCACCAGCTCGGGGCCGGCCATCAGCAGCGGCAGCACCAGCGAGCCGATCACCAGCGCGCCGAGGTAGAGGCCGAGCGACAGCAGCCGGGTCTTGACGATGCCGCGCCGCCCGTCCAGCCCGTACATCACGGTGATGGTGTCGATGAAGATGTAGAGCGCCCGGGATCCGGACCACAGCGACAGCAGGAAGCCGATCGAGATCAGGTCGGGCCGGGCCTGGTCGAAGACCTGGCCCAGCAGCGGCTGGACCACCTGCGTGATGGAGGAGTCCGAGAGGACCGTGCCGGCCGCCTTGACGATGTCGGCCTTCAGCTTGTCGATGGTGCCGGCCTCGACGAAGTCGTCCAGGTAGCCGAGCGTGCCGGCCAGACAGAGCAGCAGCGGCGGGATGGAGAGCAGGGTGAAGAACGCCGCCTCCGCCGCGAGGCCGGTGACCCGGTACTCGACACAGGTGTTGGTGGTGTCCTTGACCAGGGCCCAGCCGGTGGTCCGCCAGGCGGCCTGCCTGGCCGCCCGCCTGCGCCGGGAGCCCTTGCCCCGACGACGGGAGGGCCGCTCGGGGTTCGGCCTGGTCGTTTCGCCTGCTGCTTGCACAGGGGTAACGGTATCGGGCCGGGGCCCGTCGACCGATCTCCCGGGGTCCGGGCACCGTTCGGGGGTCCTGCGGGGCCCCCGTCGGCAGGAGCGGCGGGAACGCTCCGACATCTCACGATCCGAAACCCAGGCATCCAGAATACGGACGTTAGTGGACCGCGAGTCGTGCGCCGTGCGAATCTCTTGCCATGCCGAGCGCCGGAACCCCCCTAGTAGGTCGACTGCACGTCGATCTCCTTCGCGTGTCCAGCGCCATCTGTCCGGTGACCTGAGCCCGATCCCGCCGCCTCCCACCGCACCCGGCGCCACCTTCCCCGCCATCCCCGCCGAAGCGGATGCGCAGGCGCCCGCCCGGCCACCGCGACTGCTCTCCAGCCCTGAGGAATCCGCAGGTCACAGCAGTACCGCACCGCCGAGCACGCCCAGCGACCAACCCGGCGTCAGAGCCACCTGCCCCGAAGGACTTCACCATGGCCACCACCCCCGAGACCGCCGAGCCCCCGGCCGACCGCGCCCCCGCGCGCCGCCCCGCCGCCGCTCGCAAGGTGACCCGTCACCGCGGCGAGGGCCAGTGGGGCATGGGCCACTTCACTCCTCTGAACGCCAACGAGCAGTTCAAGAAGGACGACGACGGTCTCAATGTGCGGACACGTATTGAGACGATCTACGCGCACCGGGGCTTCGACTCGATCGACCCGGCCGACCTGCGCGGCCGGATGCGCTGGTGGGGTCTGTACACCCAGCGCAAGGAGGGCATCGACGGCGGCAAGACCGCGATCCTGGATCCGCACGAGCTCGACGCCGAGTACTTCATGCTCCGCGTCCGCATCGACGGCGGCCGGCTGACGGTCGCCCAGTTGCGCGCCGTCGCCGAGGTCTCCGAGCAGTACGGCCGCAACACCGCCGACCTGACCGACCGCCAGAACATCCAGTACCACTGGATCCGGATCGAGGACGTCCCGGCGATCTGGCAGAAGCTGGAGGCCGTCGGCCTGTCCACCACCGAGGCCTGCGGCGACACCCCGCGCGTCATCCTCGGCTCCCCGGTGGCCGGCATCGCCGAGGACGAGATCATCGACGGCACCCCCGCCATCGAGGAGATCCAGCGGCGCTTCATCGGCAACAAGGACTTCTCCAACCTGCCGCGCAAGTTCAAGTCCGCCGTCTCCGGCTCCCCGCTGCTGGACGTCGCCCACGAGATCAACGACGTCGCCTTCGTCGGCGTGGTCCACCCCGAGCACGGCCCCGGCTTCGACCTCTGGGTCGGCGGCGGCCTGTCCACCAACCCGAAGCTCGGCGTCCGGCTCGGCGCCTGGGTCCCGCTGGACGAGGTCGCCGACGTCTACGGCGGCGTCATCGGCATCTTCCGCGACTACGGCTACCGCCGCCTGCGCAACCGCGCCCGGCTGAAGTTCCTGGTCGCCGACTGGGGCACCGAGAAGTTCCGCCAGGTGCTGGAGGACGAGTACCTCAAGTACAAGCTGGTCGACGGTCCCGCCCCGCAGCAGCCCGCCGGCCGCTGGCGCGACCACGTCGGCGTGCACCGGCAGAAGGACGGCAACTACTACGTGGGCTTCGCGCCGCGGGTCGGCCGGGTCGACGGCGCGCTGCTCGGGAAGATCGCCGACCTCGCCGAGGCGCACGGCAGCGACCGGCTGCGCACCACCGCCGAGCAGAAGATGATCGTCCTCGACGTCCCCGAGGACCGGGTCGAGTCGCTGGTGGCCGGCCTGGAGGCGCTGGACCTGCGGGTCACCCCCTCGCCGTTCCGCCGCGGCACGATGGCCTGCACCGGCATCGAGTACTGCAAGCTCGCCATCGTCGAGACCAAGGAGCGCGGCCGCACCCTCATCGACGAGATGGAGAAGCGGCTGCCCGACTTCGACGAGCCGCTGACCATCAACATCAACGGCTGCCCGAACGCCTGCGCCCGCATCCAGGTCGCAGACATCGGTCTCAAGGGTCAGCTGGTGACGGACGAGCAGGGCAACCAGGTGGAGGGCTACCAGGTGCACCTGGGCGGCGCGCTCGGCCTGGAGGCCGGCTTCGGCCGCAAGGTCCGCGGCCTCAAGGTCACCAGCGAGGGCCTGCCCGACTACGTCGAGCGGGTGCTGACCCGGTACCGGGAGGACCGCTCCGAGGGCGAGCGCTTCGCCCAGTGGGCGGCCCGGGCCGACGAGGAGCAGCTGTCGTGAGTGAGCGTGCGGCCCCCTTCTTCTGCCCCTACTGCGGGGACGAGGACCTGCGCCCCTCGGAGGCCGGGCACGGCGCCTGGGAATGCCACGGGTGCCGCCGGGCCTTCCAGCTGAAGTTCCTCGGCCTGCTGTCACCGACCAACGGGGGAAACCAGAGTGACCGGCACGACGACTGACCACGAGGAGCTGGCCACCCGGGCCGGCCGCGAACTGGAGGAGGCCACCCCGCAGGAGATCCTGCGCTGGGCGGCCGACGCCTTCGGCAAGCGCTTCTGCGTCACCTCCTCGATGGAGGACGCGGTCGTCGCCCACCTGGCCGCCTCGGTCTTCCCCGGCGTGGACGTGGTCTTCCTGGACACCGGCTACCACTTCCCCGAGACCATCGGCACCCGGGACGCGGTGGCGGCGACCATGCCGGTCAACGTCATCACGCTCACCCCGGCGCTGACGGTGGCCGAGCAGGACGCCCGGTACGGGCCGCGGCTGCACGACCGCGACCCCGACCTGTGCTGCTCGCTGCGGAAGGTCGAGCCGCTCAACCGCGGCCTCGGCGGCTACGACGCCTGGGCCACCGGGCTGCGCCGCGACGAGTCCCCGACCCGCGCGAACACCCCGGTGGTCGCCTGGGACGCCCGGCGCCGCAAGGTCAAGATCGCCCCGATCGCCCGCTGGACGCAGGAGGACGTGGACGCCTACGTCAACGCCAACGGCGTGCTGCTCAACCCGCTGCTGTGGGAGGGCTACACCTCCGTCGGCTGCTCCCCGCTCTCCTGCACCCGCAAGCCGGGCGAGGGCGAGGACGCCCGGGCCGGCCGCTGGTCCGGCTCCGGCAAGACCGAGTGCGGCATCCACCTCTAGCCGCTCGACCCGAACACCCGTCAACTCCCGTTCTAAGGACGTCACCGTGACCACAGCCGACACCCTGGCCGCCGCCGGAGCCGCAGAGGCGGCCCGCGCGGCCGGCCCCTGCGAGCGCGGCGCCACCGTGTGGCTGACCGGGCTGCCGAGCGCGGGCAAGACCACGCTCGCCTTCGCCCTGGCCGAGCGGCTGCGCACCGAGGGCCACAAGGTCGAGGTCCTGGACGGCGACGAGATCCGCGAGTTCCTCTCCAAGGGCCTCGGCTTCAGCCGCGAGGACCGGCACACCAACGTCACCCGGATCGGCTTCGTCGCCGAGAAGCTCGCCGCCAACGGCGTCAAGGTGCTCGCCCCGGTGATCGCGCCCTACGCCGACTCCCGCGCCGCCGTGCGCGAGCGGCACGCCGAGCACGGCACCGACTTCCTGGAGATCCACGTCGCCACCCCGGTCGAGTTGTGCGCCGAGCGCGACGTCAAGGGACTGTACGCGAAGCAGGCGGCCGGCGAGATCTCCGGCCTCACCGGCGTCGACGACCCCTACGAGGCGCCCGAGCACCCGGAGCTGCGGCTCCAGACCCAGGGCCGCGCGGTCGCCGAGTCCGCCGCCGAGCTGCACGCCTTCCTGACCGAGAGGGGCCTGGCATGACCACCGCGACCCAGAGCCTGGTGCAGGCCGACGACCCCAACGAGAATTCAGGGGGGCCCTTCGCGCTGTCCCACCTGGACGCGCTGGAGGCCGAGTCGGTGCACATCTTCCGCGAGGTCGCGGGGGAGTTCGAGCGCCCGGTGATCCTCTTCTCGGGCGGCAAGGACTCCATCGTCATGCTGCACCTGGCGCTCAAGGCCTTCTGGCCGGCCGCCGTCCCGTTCTCGCTGCTGCACGTCGACACCGGCCACAACTTCCCGGAGGTCATCGCCTACCGGGACCGCGTCGCGGCCGAGCACAACCTGCGCCTGCACGTCGCCTCCGTGCAGGACTTCATCGACCGGGGCGTGCTGCGCGAGCGCCCCGACGGCACCCGCAACCCGCTGCAGACCGTCCCGCTGCTCGACTCCATCGAGAAGGGCCGCTTCGACGCGGTCTTCGGCGGCGGCCGGCGCGACGAGGAGAAGGCCCGCGCCAAGGAGCGCGTCTTCTCGCTGCGCGACGAGTTCGGCGCCTGGGACCCGCGCCGCCAGCGCCCCGAGCTGTGGTCGCTCTACAACGGCCGGCACGCCGTCGGCGAGCACGTGCGCGTCTTCCCGCTCTCCAACTGGACCGAGCTGGACGTCTGGCAGTACATCGAGCGCGAGAACATCGAGCTCCCGGAGATCTACTACGCCCACGAGCGCGACGTCTTCGCCCGCGACGGCATGTGGCTGACCGCCGGCGAGTGGGGCGGCCCCAAGGAGAACGAGCCGGTCGAGCGGCGGCTGATCCGCTACCGCACCGTCGGGGACATGTCCTGCACCGGTGCCGTCGATTCCGACGCCGCCACCATCCAGGCCGTCATCGCCGAGATCGCCGCCAGCCGCCTCACCGAGCGCGGCGCCACCCGCGCCGACGACAAGCTCTCCGAGGCCGCGATGGAAGACCGCAAGCGCGAGGGATACTTCTAATGAGCACCACCCAGACCGGCACGACCGGGACCGGCACCGCCACCTCGCTGCTGCGCTTCGCCACCGCGGGCTCCGTCGACGACGGCAAGTCCACCCTGGTCGGGCGGCTGCTGCACGACTCCAAGTCGGTGCTGGCCGACCAGCTGGAGGCCGTCGAGCACGCGTCCCGCAACCGCGGCCAGGAGGCGCCCGACCTCGCGCTGCTCACCGACGGCCTGCGCGCCGAGCGCGAGCAGGGCATCACCATCGACGTCGCCTACCGCTACTTCGCCACCCCCCGGCGGCGGTTCATCCTCGCCGACACCCCCGGGCACGTGCAGTACACCCGGAACATGGTCACCGGCGCCTCCACCGCCGAGCTGGCCGTCGTCCTGGTCGACGCCCGCAACGGCGTGGTCGAGCAGACCCGCCGGCACGCCGCCGTCGCCGCCCTGCTGCGGGTGCCGCACGTGGTGCTGGCCGTCAACAAGATGGACCTGGTCGACTACGCCGAGCCCGTCTTCGCCGCCATCGCCGCCGAGTTCACCGCCTACGCGGCCTCGCTCGGCGTCAAGGACGTCGTCGCCGTCCCGATCTCCGCGCTCGCCGGGGACAACGTCGTCGAGCCGTCCGCGCACATGGACTGGTACGGCGGCCCGACCCTGCTGGAGCACCTGGAGACCGTGCCGGTCGGCAGCGACCCGAGCGCCGAGCCGGCCCGCTTCCCGGTCCAGTACGTGATCCGCCCGCAGACCGAGGAGCACCCGGACTACCGCGGCTACGCGGGCCAGCTGGCCTCCGGCGTGCTGCGGGTCGGCGACGCCGTCACCGTGCTGCCGTCGGGCCACACCACCACCGTCACCGGCATCGACGCCCTCGGCCGGGCCACCGACATCGCCTGGGCCCCCCAGTCGGTCACCGTGCGCCTGGCCGACGACATCGACATCTCCCGCGGCGACCTCATCGCGGCCGGCTCCGCGCCCGTCCCCACCAAGGACATCGAGGCCACCGTCAGCCACCTCAACGAGCGGCCGCTGCGGGCCGGCGACAAGGTGCTGCTCAAGCACACCACCCGCACCGTGCGCGCGCTGGTCAAGGAGATCACCTACCGGATCGACATCGACACGCTGGAGCAGCGCTCCGGCGCCGAGGGTCTGAACGTCAACGACATCGGCCACGTGGTGCTGCGCACCGCCGAGCCGCTGGCGCTCGACGAGTACCGCGACAACCGCCGGACCGGATCGTTCCTGCTGATCGACCCGGCCGACGGCACCACCCTCACCGCCGGCATGGCGGGCGAGGCCTTCGAGACCGTACGCAGCACCGACGCGAACGAACCCGACGAGGAGGACTGGGTCTGATGCCCAGCGAGGCGTTCTCGGGCATGGACAAGGAAGGCGGCCGCATCGGCAGCGGCGTCCTCGGCAGCGGCCAGGGCGGCCTGACGCGATGTGTGGGCCGACAGGGCTGAGAACGCCCTGTCACCGGGCCGGCCGCCGCTGTCCCTCCCCACAGCAGGCGCAGCAGCGTCCCCCGGCCCGGCTTGCCCGGCACCCCGTGCGGTGCCGCAAGCACAACCTTGACCGAACGTCCTCCCGAGACCGCCTTCCTGACGGTCCGTCCGTGAACAGGACTCACCCATGGCACCGAACCAGGCACTTCCGCATACCCTCGCACGCCCCACCGCCGGCCGGATCAGACGCTCCGCCGCGGCCGCCGTGGCCGGCCTCACCGCCGTCGCGCTGCTCTCCGCCTGCGGCTACGGCTCCAAGGACGACGACAAGAAGACCAACACCGCCGCCCCCGCCGGTGATTCCGCCTCCGGTGCCAAGCTCTCCGCCGACACGGTGAGGATCGGCTACTTCGCCAACCTGACCCACGGCACCCCGCTGGTGGGCCTCCAGGAGGGCATATTCCAGAAGGAGCTGGGCGCCACCCAGATCAAGCCCCAGGTCTTCAACGCGGGCCCGGCCGAGATCGAGGCGCTCAACGCCGGCTCCATCGACATCGGCTGGATCGGCCCCTCCCCGGCGATCAACGGCTTCACCAAGTCCGAGGGCAAGTCCCTGAAGATCATCGGCGGTTCGGCCTCCGGCGGCGTCAAGCTGGTCGCCAACCCGGACAAGATCGCCTCGCTGGACGACCTCAAGGGCAAGAAGATCGCCACCCCGCAGCTGGGCAACACCCAGGACGTGGCGCTGCTCAACTACCTCGCCGGCAAGGGCTTCAAGGTCGACGCCTCGACCGGCGCCGGCGACGTCAGCGTGGTGCGCAGCGACAACAAGGTCACCCCGGACGCCTACAAGCAGGGCTCCATCGACGCCGCCTGGGTGCCCGAGCCGACCGCGTCCAAGCTGGTCACCCTCGGTGCGAAGGTCCTGCTCAACGAGAAGGACATCTGGCCGGACAAGAAGTTCGTGATCACCAACATCATCGTCTCGCAGAAGTTCCTCGCCGAACACCCCGACGTGGTCGAGGCCGTGCTGCGCGGCTCGGTGAACACCAACGCCTTCATCAAGGCCAACCCGGACAAGGCCAAGGCCGACGCGAACGAGGCCATCAAGAAGGAGGCCGGCAACGCCCTGGACGCGGCCATCCTCGACCCGGCCTGGGCCGACATCGACTTCCTGGACGACCCGCTGGCCGCCACCCTGCAGACCGAGGCCGACAACGCCGTCACCGCCGGCCTGCTCAAGAAGCCGAACCTGAACGGCATCTACGACCTCACCCTGCTCAACAAGGTGCTGAAGGAGAAGGGGCAGAGCCCCGTCGCGGACGCCGGACTCGGCGCCAAGTAGCGCCCGCAGGACCGCACCACCGCGCACGAACCCCGCGGTCCGGCCCCCGCCCCGCCCGTACCGATGCCCGCTCGATGCCCCGAGCTCGGGCCGGGCGGGGGCCCGGACCCCGGTCCTCTCCCTGACACCAGATGCCAGACCACACCACGCAGGAGGTGCCCGGAATGACTCCGGCACTGACCACCTCGGACGACGCCCCCGGCGTCGGCACTCGTGACGGCGCCCCCGCCGTCCGGATCTCGCACGTGCACAAGTCCTTCGGCCGCCCCGGCGCGCAGACCCACGTCCTGGACGACATCACCCTCGATGTCGCCCCGGGCGAGTTCGTCACGCTGCTCGGCGCCTCGGGCTGCGGCAAGTCCACCCTGCTCAACCTGGTCGCCGGCCTCGACAAGCCCACCGCGGGCAGCATCGAGGTGCCCGGAGGACGCCCCGCGCTGATGTTCCAGGAACACGCGCTCTTCCCCTGGCTCACGGCCGGCAAGAACATCGAACTCGCCCTGAAGCTCGCCGGTGTCCCCCGCCCCGAGCGCCGCCCCGAGGCCGAGCGGCTGCTCGAACTCGTCCGGCTCGACGGCTCCTACGACAAGCGGGTGCACGAGCTGTCCGGCGGCATGCGCCAGCGCGTCGCGATGGCCCGCGCGCTCGCCCAGGGCAGCAAGGTGCTGCTGATGGACGAGCCGTTCGCCGCCCTGGACGCCATCACCCGGGACGTCCTGCACGACGAGATCACCCGGATCTGGGCCGAGCGCAAGCTGGCCGTCCTCTTCGTCACCCACAACGTGCGGGAGGCCGTCCGGCTGGCCCAGCGCGTGGTGCTGCTCTCCTCCCGCCCCGGCCGGGTCAACCGGGAGTGGCACATCGACCTCCCCCAGCCGCGCCGGATCGAGTCCTCCGGCGTGGCCGACCTGTCCATCGAGATCACCGAAGAACTGCGTGGGGAGATCCGCCGCCATGGCCAGCACTGACACCACCACCAAGGCCGGGTCGGCCCACGCGGGCACCGTCGCCGACTTCGCGAGCGTCGGGTCGGGCCTGGACGCCCTGGACGCGGTCGTCACCCAGCGCAACTCCACCGCCGAGACGCTGCGGCAGAAGGTCCTGCCGCCGCTGCTCGGTGTCGTCCTGGTGCTCGCCCTCTGGCAGGGCGCCTACAGCCTCCACGTCACCACCGAGTACAAGCTCCCCAGCCCGCTGGACGTCTGGCACGCCGCCGAGGACCTCTGGTACAAGGGCACGCTGTTCTCGATCATCTGGACCAGCGTCTGGCGCGGACTGTCCGGCTTCCTGGTCGCGCTCGTCATCGGCACCCCGATCGGCCTGCTGGTCGCCCGGGTCAAGCCGGTGCGGGCCGCGCTCGGCCCGGTCCTCTCCGGCCTCCAGTCGCTGCCCTCGGTCGCCTGGGTGCCGGCCGCCGTCATCTGGCTCGGCATCAACGACTCGATGATGTACGCGGTCATCCTGCTCGGCGCCGTCCCGTCCATCGCCAACGGGCTGGTCGCGGGCATCGACCAGGTCCCGCCGCTGTTCCTGCGGGCCGGGCGCACCATCGGCGCCACCGGCCTCACCGGTGCCCGGCACATCCTGCTGCCCGCCGCGCTGCCCGGCTACCTGGCCGGACTCAAGCAGGGCTGGGCCTTCTCCTGGCGCTCGCTGATGGCCGCCGAGCTCGTCGCCTCCTCCCCCGACCTGGGCCTCGGCCTCGGCCGGTTCCTGGAGAACCAGCGCGAGTTCTCCGACATGGCCGGCGTCCTGCTCGGCATCATCCTCATCCTGTTCGTCGGCATCGCCATCGAGCTGCTCGTCTTCACCCCGGTCGAGCGCCGGGTCCTGCGCAACCGCGGCCTGCTGGCCGGCGGCAAGTGAGGCCCCGCGCATGAGCGACCGACGGCTGTCCGCCGCCCCCGCCACCCCGGTGGCGGCGGGCAGCCCCGCGCTGCTGCTGATCGCCCACGGCAGCCGCGACCCCCGGCACGCCGCGGCCGTCGCCGCGCTGGTCGCCCAGGTGCGGGCGCTGCGGCCCGGCCTGGACGTCGCCACCGCCTACCTCGACCACTGCGCTCCGCGGATCCCGCAGGTGCTGGACCGGCTCGGGCCGGCGGCGGTGGCCGTCCCGCTGCTGCTCAACCGGGCCTTCCACGCCAAGCACGACATCCCCGCCGCCCTGCGCGCGGCCGGCGCCGACCTGCCGGTGGCCGATGTGCTCGGCCCGTCGCCGCTGCTGCTGTCGGCGCTCGACCGCCGGCTCACCGAGGCCGCCCCCGCGCTCGCCTCCCCCGCCGCCCGCGCCCGCACCGGCGTCGTGCTCGCCGCCGCCGGCTCCTCCGACCCGGCCGCCGACGCCGCCACCCGGGCGGTCGCCGCCGAGTGGCGCCGCACCCGCGGCTGGGCCGCCGTCGAGGTCGCCTACGCCTCCGCGGGCGGCCCGCGCGTGCCCGACGCGGTCGCGGCCCTGCGCCGCACCCCCGCCGTCGACCGGGTCGCCGTCTCCCTCTACCTGCTCGCCCCCGGCCTGCTCCCCGACCGCATCGCCGAAGCCGCCACCGAGGCCGCCGCCGACCACCTCGCCGCCACCCTCGCCCCCACCCCCGACCTCGCCCGCCTCCTCCTCACCCGCTACGACGAGGCCCGCACGACGGCGAGAACGGCCCCGGCCCTCACCGCCTGAGCCCCCGGCTGCACGGTCACCGATCAGCGCCGGTCAGCCGTGGGCCAGGATGCTGTGCTCGGTGAGATCGGGCGCGTGGCGGGCCACCGTCCGGTAGTCGGCATCGTCGTGCAGCACGGTGAGTCCGTGGTGCGCAGCCGTCGCCGCGATCAGGAGATCGACCGCGGAGGCACTGCGGTGCTGCCCCGCGAGGGCCATCCGGCGCTGCACCGTGTCGATCCAGCGTCCGGCGCTCTTGGGGACCGTGACGTCCGGATAGAGGTCGGCGAACATCTCGGCGATCTCGTCGTACTCGCGCGCGTCCCGCGCGCTGTAGAGGAACTCCGCGCGCTGGGGATAGCACGACGCGATCGACTGGGCGTCGATCGCGTCGTACCAAACGGTCTGAAGTTCCGGGTCACGCAGCAGCCGCACCAGGGCGGAGGTGTCGAGCAGGTAGATCACCGGGCGTCCTTCTCCGTCCGGTGCAGCCGCTCGGCGTCCTCCACCGCTCCCCACTGCCGGGCCCGTTCGAAGTGCCGGCCGATCCTCGCCGCGCGTTCCCGCTGTTCGGCGTAGTAGCGGAGGGCGAGGTTGACGGCTTCCTTCTTGGTCCGCACCCCCGCCAGCGCCATGGCGCGCTCCAGCGCCTCTTCGTCGATGTCGATCTGTGTCACGGACATCCCCGCACCTCCGGCGATAGATGTTGGTGATGGATAAGCCATTGTATTGCACCAACATGGCCTGGGCGAGGCCGTCGCGCCGGGCCGCCGGGGTCGTGGCGCGACATGGGTGCCGGGGCCGGCGCGACGGGGTCAGGGGGTGGGGGTGCCGAGGTGAACGGTGAGGAGGCCGGCGGTGATGAGGGTGAGGCCGGCGAGGGTGGTGGGGGACGGGACCTCGTGGCGGACGGCGAGGGCGGTCAGGACGGTGCCGATGGTGCCGATGCCGGTGAAGACGGCGTAGGAGGTGCCGACCGGGAGGTCCCGGAGGGCGCGGGAGAGCAGGTAGACCGCGCCCAGCATGAGGACGAGGCACAGGGCGCTCTGCGGGAGCCGGGTGAATCCGCGGGTGGGCTCGATGGACTGCGCCCAGGCGACCTCCACCACGCCGGCCAGCAGCAGCCAGATCCACGGCACGGCGCTCAGTCCTCCCTCGGGATGCGGTAGCCGACCAGCTTGGTGCCCAGTTCGCCGGCCCGGTACAGCGCGTCGGCGACGGACTCCCGGTGCTGGGTGACCCGGCCGGCCAGGGCGGGGTCGACCAGCGAGTTGACGAGTTCGGCGGCGATCACCTCGGTGTCCTCGACCGCGTAGTGGCCGCGGACGAAGTCGCTCAGGTAGCGGCCGTTGTGGTCGTAGGGCGCGCGCGGGGTGCCCGGTCCGTAGGCGCCGCCGCGGGCGGCGACGACCACGAACTTGCGCGGCGCGAGCACCATCCTCGGGAAGGTCACCTGGTCGATCCAGGCCTTCAGCGCGGACGGGATGCCGAAGTTGTACATCGGCGCGCCGATCAGCACGGCGTCCGCCGCGACGAGCTCGTCGAGCAGCGGCCGGACGACGGCCCAGGCCTCGTGCTCCTGCTCGGTGCGGACGGCCTCGGGGTAGCGGGCGATGTCGGTGATGCCCTCGCGCAGCAGGGTGTCGCAGATCCGGGTCCAGCCCTCGCGGATCGGCGGGACGGGGTCGGCGGCGAGGTCGCGGTGGGTCACCTCGCCCCCGCCGCCCTCCCAGGCCTCGGCGAAGGCCTCGCCGAGGCGGCGGGTGAAGGAGTCGGTGCGCGCGCTGCTGTCGAGGTGCAGGAGGTGGGACACGGTGAACCCCCGGGGCGGGTCTGGGCAGGACGGAGCCGCGATAGAAGTGGACACATCGTCCACTTACCGGCCCCCCAAACCGTAGAGGCAAGTGGACTGCGTGTCCACTTGCCTCCTAGGCTGGAACCCATGACGACGGACCTCCCGCTGGCCGACGGGCCGCCGCCCCGCGAACGGGCCGACGCCGCCCGGAACCGGGCCAAGGTGCTCGCCGCCGCCGAACGGCTCTTCGCCGCGGGCGACCCGACCGCCGTCACCATGGACGACATCGCCCGGGCGGCCGGCATCGGCCGGGGCACGCTCTACCGCCGCTACCCGGACCGCGCCTCGATCGCCCGCGCCCTGCTCGACGAGCACGAACGCGCCCTCCAGGAACGGCTGTTGCGCGGGGATCCGCCGCTCGGCCCGGGCGACGCCGGCGCGGCGCCGGCCCCGGCCGAACGGCTCGCGGCGTTCTACGCGGCGATGGTCGAGCTGCTGGAGACCCATGTGCACCTGGTGCTCGGCGCCGAGACCGGCGCGGCCCGCTACCGCACCGGCGCCTACGCCTTCTGGCGGCTGCACGTCGCCCACCTGGCGCGCGCGGCCGGCCGGCCGGACCCGGAGGTGCTGGCCGACCAGCTGCTCGCCCCGCTCGCCCCCGAGCTCTTCCGCCACCAGCGCGAGGGCGGTGTCACCCCCGCGCGGATCGCGGCGGGCCTCGCCGTACTGGCGCACGGCACGCTCGGCCGACCCGACTGACTCACCGTCAGACGCCGGCGGACGGGGCCACGAACGCGGCGGTGGCGGCGGCGCTCACGGCCGCCGCCACCGACCCGGTCACGCGGGGACGTGCCAGACCTGGTTCTCGGCCCCGTTGCAGTCCCAGATGCCCAGCTGGTTGCCGTTGGCGGTGGAGAAGCCGAGGTCGTCCAGGCAGCGGCCGGACTGCGGGTTGTAGATCGAGCCGTCGGCCCGGACCTGCCACTGCTGCGCCCCGCTGCCGTTGCAGGTGTAGAGCTGCACCTTGGTGCCGTTGGCGGTCCCGCCGCCGGAGACGTCCATGCACTTGAGGAAGTCGCGGATGGTGCCGTCCGCCCCGATCTTCCACTGCTGGGCGTTGGTGCCGTTGCAGTCGTAGATCTGGACGGGGGTGCCGTCGTTGCTGCTGGCGCCCTTCACGTCGACGCACTTGCCGGCGTAGCCGGTGATCTGGCCGACCGGGCCCGCGGGCTGCGGGGGGAGCTTGGCGCCGAAGACGACGTACGGGAAGGAGACGGTCTCGTTGACGCCGCAGGGCGCGACCGCGCTGCCGTCGCCGACCACCACGCCGCTGACGGTGCCGCGGCTGAACTGCACGGTGTGCTGGGCGTTCCACCACTGACAGGTGGCGGAGACGTACCAGGTCTGGAGCGGGTCGATGCCGGAACAGGTGCCGTAGGCGCTCCAGCCGGCGACGGAGGCGCCACAGCCCCCGGCGAGGGCCTGGGCGCCGGTGGCCGGCGCGGCGAGCGAGGCGGCCGCGCCGAGCAGCGCGGCGGAGGAGAGGAGGGCGGCGGTACGACGCATCGGGAAGGTCCTTCCGTGGACGGTGAACCGGACGGCCCGCCCGGGAACCGTGATGACGGTGCGACAGTTGTGCGGGCCGCGTGAAAGCGTCGGGGGATGTCTGGCCACGGTCAACAGCGCGGGGGACGATCACGCCAGTCGTCCGTCCACGGACGGGGTCTGGCCCGAACGGACGGTCGGACGCGACAGCAGGCCGGGGCCGCGGCGGATCCGGCCGGAAAGCAGTCGGCCCGGTTCACCCCGTACGGGGTGAACCGGGCCGTCGGACGCCGGGTGGCGCCGTGGTCGTGCCGATCGCTCGGCAGGCCGGGCACCCGGTCGACCGGTCGCTCAGGCCGGTCGCTCAGGCCGGTCGCTCAGTCGCCCTGGCGGCGCTGGCGGCCGGTGCCGTAGTTGGAGCCGGACTTGGAGCCGCTACCGGGCTTCGCACGGCCCGAGGCGCGGCCGATGAAGCCGGCCGCCTGGCGCGGCGCGCCGCCGCCCTGGCCGCCGGCCGCACCGCCCACGCGCTGCTTGGGCCGGGGGCGGCGCGGGTTGCCGTTCATGTCGACGTCGGTCGGCAGCCCCGAGCGCTTGCCGGAGCGCCGGCGCGGGCCGGAGGAGGACTTCGGCGCGGCCTTCCCGGCCTCCGTGTCGGCGGGCACCGCCGGGGCGGGCACGGCCAGGGCGACCGGCACGCCGCTGGGGGTGCGGGCGCCGGTGATCCGGGTGAGTTCGGCGTCGCCGGGGCGGATCTTGGTGGTGGTCGGGCGGATCCCGGCCACGGTCATCAGCCGGCCGACCTCGCGGCGCTGGTCGGGCAGCACCAGGGTGACGACGGTGCCGGACTCGCCGGCCCGGGCGGTGCGGCCACCGCGGTGCAGGTAGTCCTTGTGGTCGATCGGCGGGTCGACGTTGACGACCAGGTCGAGGCCGTCGATGTGGATGCCGCGGGCGGCGACGTTGGTGGCGATCAGCGCGGTGACGTGGCCGTCCCGGAACTGGTCGAGCACCCGGTTGCGCTGCGGCTGGGACTTGCCGCCGTGCAGGGCGGCGGCCTTCACGCCGTTGGCGAGCAGCTGCTTGGCCAGCCGGTCGGCGCCGTGCTTGGTGTGCACGAACATGATCACGCGCCCGTCGCGGGAGGCGATGTGGGCGGTGGTGGACGCCTTGTCGGCCGGGTCCAGCTGGAGCACGTGGTGGTCCATGGTGGTGACCGCGCCGGCCGAGGGGTCGACCGAGTGGGTCACCGGGTCGGCCAGGAAGCGCTTGACCAGCCGGTCGACGTTGCGGTCCAGGGTGGCGGAGAACAGCATCCGCTGCCCGCCCTCGGCGACCTGCTCCAGCAGCTTGGTGACCTGCGGCAGGAAGCCCATGTCGGCCATCTGGTCGGCCTCGTCGAGCACGGTGATCGCGACGTCGGAGAGCCGGACGTCACCGCGGCCGATCAGGTCGTCCAGCCGGCCGGGGGTGGCGACCAGGACCTCGGCGCCACGCCGCACCGCGTTGGCCTGCCGGGTGATCGACATGCCGCCGACGACGGTGGCGATCCGCAGGTTGACGGCGGTGGCGTACGGGGTGAGCGCCTCGGTGACCTGCTGGGCCAGCTCGCGGGTGGGCGTCAGCACCAGCGCCAGCGGGTGGCGGGCGTCGGCGCGCTTGCCGGCGGTGCGGGCGAGCAGCGGCAGGCCGAAGGCGAGGGTCTTGCCGGAGCCGGTGCGGCCGCGGCCGAGCACGTCGCGGCCGGCGATCGAGTCGGGCAGCGTGGCGGCCTGGATCGGGAACGGCTCGGTGACGCCCTCGCGGGTCAGCGCGGACAGGATCCCCTTGGGCAGCTCCAGCTCGGCGAAGCTCGCCGCCGGCGGGCGGGCCGGGGTGCCCTCGACGACGGCGAAGTCGGCGGGCTCGGCGACGCGCGGCGCGTTGCGACGCGGCGGGCGGGAGGACGCGCCGGAGCGCGGAGCGCCACCGGAGCGCGCGGCGGAGCCGGAGCGCTGGCCTGCGCCGGTGCGCGGGGCGCCGGAGCGGCTGCGGGGCTTGCGGGCGCCGTCACGGGGCGGCTGGGCAGGGGTGGTCACGGGGTTTCTCCATCCGTAGCACGGCAGCCCCCGGTCAGGGGCTGGTCGGCCGTCGGAAAGGAGTTCGCCGCCCCGGCCGTTCGGCGGCATGGGCGAGGGCCCGCACCGTGCGGTACGGGCCCTCGCTACGCGAGATCGCGAGTCAGCTCGGAAGCCGGACTCAGATGACGCGGATGTTCTCGGCCTGCGGGCCCTTCTGGCCCTGGGTGACGTCGAACTCGACCTTCTGGCCCTCGACGAGCTCACGGAAGCCCTGCGCGACGATGTTCGAGTAGTGCGCGAACACGTCCGGGCCGCCGGTCTCCTGCTCGATGAAGCCGAAGCCCTTCTCGCTGTTGAACCACTTCACGGTGCCGGTAGCCATAACCGTCTCCTCTAACTGGGGCATCGGAGCCCACACCTCGTGGACCCCAAGTAGCCGCGATCCCCATCCGGAGACTGAAACACCGGACAAAACAAATGCGCCTGTTGGTTGGGACCAGCAGGCGCACACAAGCGTTCATGGGAACCAAAACTGCAACTGAGTCGACTGTAGCACGGTCGCACCCCGATTGACCGGGGATTTTCTGCCCGACAGATCACGTTTGCAGGCCCCGTGGAACGGGCAAACGGCGCCCGCCGAAGCGGGCGCCGTTCCCCGGCGGCACCGTACTGCCGCCCTGCTGTCACCGGGACGGTCGAGCGGCCTCAGTGCCGTCCGGCCGACTCCGGGAGGCCGTGCGCGCCGTACGGGCTCGCCGGCGCGGCGGTCGGGCCGCCGTGACCACCCTGGCCGCCGACGGCGTCGCCGCCGTGGCCCGGCCACCACGCGGCCTTGCCGACCAGCGCGGTGAGCGCCGGGGTGAAGAACATCGCCATCACGAAGGCCGCCAGGAAGATGCCGAAGGCCATGCCGAAGCCGAACTCCAGCATGAAGATGTTGCCCGCGAGCATGAAGGTCGCGAACGACACCGCCAGGATGAAGCCGGCCGCCGCGACGGTCGGACCGCCGTGCCGCACCGCCTCGCGGGCCGCCTCGCGCGGGTTGCGGCCCTCGCGGGCCTCCTCGCGCAGCCGGGCGATGATCAGGATGTTGTAGTCGGTGCCGATCGCCACCACGAAGAGGTAGATGAGGATCGGCAGCATGAACATCATGCCGTGCTCGCCCTTGATGTTCTGGAACAGCAGGGTCGAGGAGCCCAGGGTGGCGGTGAAGCCGAGGCCGACCGAGGCCATCAGGTACCAGGGGGCGACCACGCTGCGCAGCTGGAGGGCCAGGATCAGCAGGATCAGCAGACCCGCGATCGGGAACACCAGCTTGTAGTCGTGGCTCATCGCCAGGTTGATGTCCTTGTAGATCGCGGTGATGCCGCCGACCTTGGCCTCGGTGCCGGACGGCGCCTGGGCGTGGGCGACCTCGCGCAGCTTGGTGACGGTGTCGATCGCCTCGTTGCCGGACGGCTCGTTCTTGAGCAGCACGGTGAAGTCGGCCGTCGCGCCGTCCTTGCTGACCTCCGGCTTCGCCTGGGCCTCGGCGACGCCGGGAACGGCGCCGAGCTTGGCGGCGTACCCGTCGAAGGCGGCCTGGTCGAGCTTGCCGCCGCCGGTGTTGGTCAGGTAGACGTGCGTCGGGTCGGCGGCGCCGGCCGAGAAGGCCGTGACCAGCTTGTCCTGGACGACCATCGACTCCTTGGTCTTGGGCATGGAGCTGCCCGCGAGGTCGAAGGTGCCGTTGTAGTTGAGGGCGCCGGCGGTCAGGGCCAGCAGCACACCGCCGGAGGCGAGGGCCACGACGGCCGGACGCTTCTGGACGACGCGGCCGAGCGCGGCGAACCGGGCGTCGCTCGGCTCCCGCATCCACTTCTTGCCGGGCCAGAACACCCCGCGGGCCGGGATGACCGTGAGCACGGCCGGGGCCAGGGTGAGCGAGGCGAAGGCGGTGACGACGACCGCGATGGCCAGCGCCGGGCCGAGCGCCTTGAACATGCCGAGGCTGGAGAGGATCAGCACCGCGAAGGCGACGGTGACCGCGCCGGCCGCGGAGGCGATGGCCTCGCCGACCCGGGCGACGGCGTTGACCACGGCCTCCTGCCGGGTGTCGCCCGCCCGCAGCCGCTCCCGGTAGCGGAAGGCGAGGAACAGGAAGTAGTCGGTTCCGACGCCGAGCACCACCACGATCAGGATCGCCGAGAGCACCGGGGTGGACTTCAGGTCGAAGGCCTTGGTGGCGTAGGCGATCAGGCCGTTCGCGGTCGGCATGGCGATCATCAGCGAGAGCAGGACCGGCAGGAGGCCGGCCAGCACGCTGCGGAAGATGAGGCCGACGATGATCGCGACCAGGACGACACTGCTGATGCCGATGACGGCGTCGGCCGCGCCGGAGGACTCCTGCTGGTCCAGCTGCTGGGCGGCCTGGCCACCGAGCTGGAACTTCAGGCTGGTGCCCTGGGCGAGCGCCTTGCCCTCGTCACGGACCTTCTTGGCGACCTCGCCGAACTTGTCCGAGTTCTGGGTGGCCTTGTCGATCGCGACCGGCGCCAGGGCGTACTTGCCGTCCTTGGACGTCGTCTGCTCGCTGACCGGGATGATCTGCTCGACGTGCTCGATCTTCTTGTCGGTGAGGCCCTGGACGATCTTCGCCGCGGCGGCCTTGTCCTCCGCCGTCAGCTGGGCGCCGTCGTTGCGCTCGAACAGGGCGAGCGCGGAGGGCGTGAAGCTCGAGGGGAAGGCCTGTTCCTGAAGCTGCGCGGCCTGGATGGACTCGTAGTGCTTCGGGAGGAACGCCGCCTCGTCGGTCTGGGCGGTGATCTTCGGCGCGGTGAACGCGATGGCGATCATCGCGACGATCCACCCGGCGATCACCCACCAGGCGCGGCGGACGACGAATTGTCCTAGTCGGTGGAACATGCTCGTAATGCCTCCTGGGCATGGTTCACCGCAGCCCTGGGGGACGGGACACCGGGCGACGGATCAGGATCGGCCCGGCCGGTGCGGGGGGCAACGGCCTAGCCGGTCGGCAGGTAAGTACTCAGAGGAGGCCATCCTACGGTTACTTACTTGCCGACCGGCAAGCAGTTTTTCCCCCGACCCCGTTGCCGCAGGCCGACCCCCTCGGGGACGCGAAAAGCGGCCCTGACCCATCTTCACCCCCGTATGACGCCCCGGACCTCGTGCTCCGGGTGGATTTGACTCCCCCTCAGGGTGGAGCCGGTGCCCCTATCCCTGGGAGGAGATATCAGGGTTGCCGGGTAGGGAAAACCCCACCCCGCCCCCGAGGAGAACCACAGGGCGGACTCCCCCGCCAGCCGGATACCCCCTCACCTGCGGCTTCCCTACTGTCGGTTGGGACGCCGGGCCGCACCCCGGCGGCGACAGCCCGGCGGTCGAACACCGCCGCAGACCCGGCCGCGCCCGTCACCGATCCCGACGCCGGCCGCACTCCCAGGGGGAACCCGTGAAGACCAAGCTCGGCATGGCCGCCGCCATGGGCGCGTGGAGCGCCCGGCACCGAAAGACCGCCGTCTTCGGCTGGTTGCTGTTCGTCGTCCTCGCCGCCTTCCTCGGCGGCATGCACGGCAGCACCAAGGTCACCGACGCCGAATCCATGCCCGGCCAGGTCTCCCGGGCCGCCGAGATCCTCGACCAGGCCGGCCTCAAGCCGCCGTCCACCGAGACCGTGCTGGTCCAGAGCACCGGCCTGACCACCGACGCCCCCGCCTTCCGGACCGCCGTCGAGCAGGTCGTCGCCGCGGTCAACGGCACCGGCAAGGCCGGTGATGTCCGCTCCCCCTACGACACCAAGGCGGTCTCCGCCGACGGCCACTCGGCCCTCGTCCAGCTCACCGTGAACGGCGAGCGCGAGGAGGCGGTGAAGAACGTCACCGCCGTGGTCGACGCCGTCGCCGCCGTGCAGAAGCAGCACCCCGACCTCACCGTCGTCGAACTCGGCGACGCCAGCTCCGGCAAGTGGATGGAGGAGCAGTTCTCCGACGACTTCGCCCGCGCCGAGTGGACGGCGGTCCCGCTCGCCCTCGGCATCCTGCTGGTCGCCTTCGGCGCGCTGGTCGCCGCCGTGCTGCCGGTCGTGCTCGCGCTCACCGCCTTCGTCGCGGCCGGCGGACTCGTCGCGCTGAGCAGCGGGCTGCTGCACACCAGCAACAACGCCAGCTCGGTGATGCTGCTGGTCGGCCTCGCCGTCGGCGTCGACTACTGCCTCTTCTACCTGCGCCGCGAGCGCGAGGAGCGGGCCGCCGGGCGCGACCTGGAGACCTCCCTGCGGATCGCCGCCGCCACCAGCGGCCGGGCCGTGCTGGTCTCCGGCGTCACCGTGGTGATCGCGATGGCCGGCATGTTCCTCACCGGCATCGCCGAGTTCCAGGCCATGGCCTACGCCACCATCGTGGTCGTCGTCACCGCCGTGCTCGGCTCGCTCACCGTGCTGCCCGCCCTGCTGTCGATGCTCGGCGACCGGGTCGGCAAGGGCCGGGTGCCGTTCCTCGGCAGGCTCCGGCACCCGGACGCCGCGACCACCGGCGGCCGGTTCTGGAACGCCGTGCTCACCCCGGTGCTGCACCGCCCGCTGGCCGCCACCGTGCTCGCCGGGGCCGTGCTGATCGGACTGTCCGCCCCGCTGCTCACCATGCACACCGCCAACCTCACCTTCCAGCAGCAGCTGCCCAAGGGCAACGAGCTGGTCGCCGTCTCGCAGAAGATCGAGGCCGCCTTCCCCGGCAGCCCGGCGCCCGCCTCCGTGGTGATCAAGGCGACCGACATCGGCTCCCCCGCGATGACCGCCGCGATCGCCGACCTCGAGGCCCGCGCCCTGGCCAGCGGGCAGATGCACGGACCGGTCGACGTCACCGTCCACCGGCAGCAGAACGTCGCCACCGTCGACATCCCGCTCAACGGCACCGGCAACGACGAGGTCAGCAACGCCGCGCTGAAGACCCTGCGCGAGCAGCTCGTGCCCGCCACCGTGCTCAAGGTTCCCGGCACCGAGGCGCCGGTCACCGGCCGCACCGCCGGCTCGTACGACTTCAACGCCAAGATGACCGGCTCGATGCCGCTGGTCTTCGGCTTCGTGGTGGCCTTCGCCTTCCTGCTCATGCTCACCTCGTTCCGCTCGCTGGCCGTCGCCGGCACCGCCGTGGTGCTCAACCTGCTGTCGGTCGGCGCCGCGTACGGGGTGCTGACGCTGGTCTTCCAGCACGGCGTGGGGGCCTCGCTGCTCGGGACCGAGGGTGTCGGCGCGGTGGAGTCCTGGGTGCCGCTGTTCCTCTTCGTGATCCTCTTCGGCCTCTCGATGGACTACCACGTCTTCGTGGTCTCCCGGATCAAGGAGGGCCGGGACCGGGGTCTGCCGACCCGGGCCGCGATCGCCCACGGCATCCGCTCCACGGCCGGTGTGGTCACCAGCGCCGCGGTGATCATGGTGGCGGTGTTCGCGGTCTTCGGCACCCTGTCCATGCAGGCCATGAAGCAGATGGGCGTCGGCCTCGCGGTCGCGGTGCTGATCGACGCGACGATCATCCGCGCCGTGCTGCTGCCCTCGGTGATGACCCTGCTCGGCGAGCGCAACTGGTACCTGCCGCGCTGGCTCGGCTGGCTGCCCTCCCTCTCGCACGGCGAGAGCGTCCCGCCGGTCGGCACCGGCGCCGCCGCCCAGACCGCCCCGGTCCCGCAGGCCGCGACGGAGCCGCAGGCCCACCAGGCCCGGCACCGCCGGATCGAGGTCTGACCTTCCCCAGCGGTCCTCGGACCCTCGGACCTCGGACGATGCCGGGCCCCGTGCGACACGGGGCCCGGCAGCCGTTTGCCAGAATGATCGCCCACCCACACCCGGCTGTCATGCAAGGAAACGGACACCCTCATGCTCCCCTTCGACGAGGGGCGGGCCCGAATGCTGCTCGCCCACGCCTGCGAGTCGGCCGGCCTGCCCGGCCCCGCCGACGCCCGGCTGCTCGCCCTCGGCGAGAACGCCGTCTTCGACCTCGGCGACCCGGCCGTGGTCGCCAAGGTCGGCCGCGGCCCGGAACTGCACGAGCGCGCCCGCCGTGAGCTCGCCGTCGCCGACTGGCTGGCCGGCCACGACGTCCCGGTGGTCCGCCCGTACGACGCGGTCCCCGTCGAACCGCAGCTCGCCCACGGGCACCCCGTCACGTTCTGGCACCGGCTGGCCCCCGCCGAGCGGCCCGCCCGCCCGGTCGACCTCGCCCCGCTGCTGCACGCGCTGCACCGGCTGCCCGCCCCGCCGTTCACGCTCGGGCGGCGCGATCTGCTGGCACCCGTCGGGCGCTGGCTCGCCTCCGCCGAGGGCCATGTCGACCCGGCCGACGTCGACTTCCTGCGTCGGCGCCGGGACGCCTTCGAGGCCGAGGCGGCCGCGCTCGTCCCGCACCTGCCGACCGGTGTGATCCACGGCGACGCGCTGCCGCGCAACGTCCACATCGGCCCGGACGGGCCGGTCCTGCTCGACCTGGAGTTCGTCGCCGACGACCTGCGCGAGCACGACCTGGTGGTGCTGGCGCTCAGCCACGACCGGTACGGCGTGCCGGGCGAGGAGTACCGGGCGTTCACCGAGGCGTACGGCTGGGACGTGCGCGAGTGGCCCGGCTTCACGGTGCTGCGCGGGGCCCGGGAGACGGCGAGCGCCTCCTGGGTTGCGCAGCAGGCGCCGGGCAATCCGGCGGCGCTGGCCGAGTTCCGGCGGCGGGTGGACTCGCTGCGGACGGGGGCCTCGGAGGTGCGCTGGTACCCGTTCTGACCGGTTCCGGCCCGGGTCGCGGTGGCCGGAACGCGCCGGTCGGCCGGGGTGTCGGGCCGTGGAACGGGAACCGACCACGGTATGAAAGACGTCTTGTCGGTCAGTCATCCTGACCGAGGATCGGCACCGTCTCTGCCCCTCAGGAGCCGCCGCCATGCCGGAGCCCGCTGCCCCGCGGTCCCTCTCCCCCGCCGTCCGGCGCGGCCTGCGCCGGACCGCGGGGGGCATCGCTGCGGCGCTCACCGCGCTGGCCCTGGCCGCCTGCGGCACGGCGAACGGCGCGCTCCGGCCGGAGCCGAGCACCACCGCCCCGGAATCCCCCGCGCCGGCCCCGTCCTCCCCGACGGCGACCCCGTCCTCCGCCGCGCCGGCCCCGGCCTCCCCGGAGCCCACCCCCACCCCCACCCCGACGGCCGCCCCGCCGCCCGCCGTCTCCCCCACCACCGGCGTCCCCACCGCGGTCGTCCACTCCACCGCCTCCGGCGGCCGGACGGTCGCGCTCACCTTCGACGACGGCCCCGGCCCCGCCACCGGCCAGGTCCTGGACCTGCTCGCCCGGTACGGGGCCAGGGCCACGTTCTGCGTGATCGGCCGGCAGGCCGCCGCCGACCCGGCCGCCGTGCAGCGGATCCTCGCCGCCGGCCACCGGCTCTGCGACCACACCGTGGACCACCCGCAGCCCTTCGCCGCGCTCCCCCACGACCGGGCCGAACACGAGATCGCCGACGCCCGGCAGATGATCGTCCAGGCCGGCGGGCCGGGCACCGAGGTGGGCTGGTTCCGGGCCCCGGGCGGCGCGTTCACCGCCGACAACCGGACGATCGCCGCCGACCACGGCCTGCGCCCGCTGGGCTGGTCGGTCGACCCGCGCGACTGGTCCCGCCCGGGCACGGCGGCCATCGTCGCCGCCGTCCAGGCACAGCTCAAGCCCGGCGGCGTCGTCCTGCTGCACGACGGCGGCGGGGACCGCACACAAACCGTCGCCGCGCTACGGCAGTTGCTGCCCTGGCTGACCGCCCAGGGCTACCGGTTCGACCTCCCCGCCGCGTGATCCGGCCGACCGGAGCCCCTACACTCCGCCCCATGGCCACTGATCAGCCCACCGTCCTCGGACCGCGCCTGAGCAGCGGTCGGATCGTCGGACTCGTCGTCGTCTCGGCGTTCACCGCGACGGCCGGATGGCTCACCGCCACCGGTTTCGTGCGCGCGTTCGCGGCCCACGCCTGCGGTCCCGAGCAGGGGTGCGGCGCCCTCGGCACCACCCTGTACCTCGCGGGCGGCATCCTGCTCTGGCTGCTGTGCCTGGTGGCCACCGCCACCACCGCGCACGGCGACGCCCCCACCACCGAGCCCTCGGCCACCTCCGACCGGGGCGTCCTGCTGGCCTGCCTCGCCCTCGGCCTGCTCGGCGCGGCCCTCGCCAACGGCTCCCTCCACCCCTGGCTGCTCGTCCCCGTCCTCCCGCTCGCCCTGCTCACCGTGGTCCTCGACCGGTGGGGCGCCCGCCGCTGGCGCACGTTCCAGCGGGACAGCCGGATCCGGGCCGGGCGGGAGGACCGCCTGGAGCGTCACGGCATCACCGTTCCCGGGCGGATCACCGGCCTCGGCCACACCGGGAGCACCTACAACGACTGCCCGGAACTGCGGATCACCGTCGCGTTCACCACCGCCGACGGCGAGCAGCACGCGACCACCGTCATCGAGAGCTTCCCCGCCTACGACGCCCCGCGCCGGGGCGATGCCGCCGAGGTCCGCTACGACCCCGCCGACCCGGGCAACGCCCGCGCCTCGCTCGTCGCCGGCCCCGCCCCGGACGCCGTCCCGGTCGGGCCGGCCGCCCCGGACGCCCCGCCGACCCCGGGCCTCGACCTGATCGCGGCCCTGGAACGCCTCGCCGCCCTGCACCGCGACGGCTCGCTCGACACCGCCGAGTTCACCGCCGCCAAGGCCCGGCTGCTGGGGACCGGGCTCAGCGCAGGGGCCAGCGGGGGTCGATGACGGCCTCCGGGTCCTTGCCGCGCCGCAGCCAGGACTGGAGGTCCTCGGCCCAGGCGCGGAACCAGTCGATCTGGCGTGCGTGCAGCTCGGCCACGGGGACGTCGCCGACCCGGTCGGGGTAGCGCTCGGCGAGGGCGACGGCGACCCGGACGGCGGCCAGGGCGTCGCTTCCGGCCTCGTGGGCGTCGGTCAGCTCGACCCCGTACACCTCGCAGACCCGCTGGAGGGTGCGGGAGCCCTTGCGGTACTTGTCCACGGCGCGGTCGATGACCAGCGCGTCGAGGACCGGCGCGACCGGCCCGCCGAGGCGCTCGGCGAGCGGCGGCAGGCCGTGCCGGCGCAGCTCGGCGTCGAGCAGCGACAGGTCGAAGGGCGCGTTGAAGGCGACCACCGGCCGCCCGGCGGCCAGCCGCTCGCACAGCGCCGCGGCTATCTCCTCCACCGCCTCCTTGGCCGGCCGCCCCTTGGCCCGGGCCAGGTCGTCGCCGATCCCGTGGATCGCCGCGGCCTCCACCGGGATCGGGACGCCCGGATCGATCAGCCACCCGGTGACACCCACCCGGCGGTCCCCGACGGTGTCCACGAGGGCGGCCGTGACGATGCGGTCCACGGCCGGGTCGGTGCCCGTGGTCTCCAGGTCGAAGCCGACCAGTGGCTGCTGCCACCAGCTCATAGGGGTGTGTCCTTCCGTCCTCCGGTGCGAAGCAGCCCCTATCATCACCCGCCCCTCCGACAATCCGGCCGGTGGGGGCTCGCCGCCCGTGCACCGGCGCCCGTTCTCGGCGGCACGGCTGGGACACTGTCCGGGTGGCCATCACGACAACCAGCACCCCCGACTGGAGCCTGCGCCCGGGCAGGTCCGCCGATGTCGAGCCGATCGCCGAGCTGCGGGCCGAGGTGATGCGGGCCGATCTGGTCCGGCTCGGCCGCTACGACGAGGACCGGGTCCGCCGGCGGCTGCGGGAGACGTTCTCCACCCGGTACACCCGGGTCGTCGAGGTCGACGGCGCCCTGGCGGGCTGCGTCACCGTCCGGCCGGACGGGCCGACGGACGGGCCGGACGGGCCGGACGAACCGGGCGCGCGACTGCTGGAGCACTTCTACCTCGCTGCGGCGCACCAGGGCCGGGGGCTGGGGGCCGCCGTGCTGCGGCACGTGCTCGCGGAGGCCGATGCCACGCGGGCCGCGGTCCGGCTGGTGGTCCTCCAGGGCAGCGCCGCCCGCCGGCTGTACGAGCGGCACGGCTTCACGGTGGAGGGGCAGGACCCGGTCGACGTCTTCATGGTCCGCCCGGCGGCGGACCGGCCGGGCGGACCCGGACGCTGACGTCAGGACACCGGGCGGGAGTCGGCCCAGACGCCCTCGAACTCCTCGCGGTAGACCTCCAGCAGCCCCGCGTCCGTGCCGCCCGGCTGCTGTCCGGCGCCGCCGCGCAGCACGAGGGCGGGCGACTCCATGCCGCGGGCCCGGCGCAGATAGGGCTGGACGACGCCGAGGTCGCGGGTCTGGCGGCGGCCACCGGGAGCCGGGGCGGCGGACGGCACGCCCTCGACCAGGTAGGCGGTGAAGCGCGGGGTCTCGTCGAACACCCGGATCTCGAAGCCGCCCTGGTCGCGCAGCGCGGCCCGGACCCGGCGCACGTGCAGGATGTTCATCTGGATCGAGCGGCCCAGTTCGCCGCGCCCGAGGCCCAGCTCGCGCTCACGGCGGCGGACGGCGCTGCTGGCCGGGTTGAGGAAGAGCAGCCGGACCCGGCAGCCGTCGGTGGCGAGCCGCACGAGCCGCTTGCCGGTGTAGTTCTGGCAGAGCATGCCGAGGCCGATGCCCAGCGCGTCCAGCCGCCGGGCGCCGTCGAGCAGGTCCTCGACCGGCAGGTCGCGCTGGAGCCGGACCCGGTCGGGGTGGACGGCGACGACGTCCGCGTACCGGCCGGCGACCAGCGACTCGACGACGTCCGCGGGGACGGCGCCGGCGCCGCCGTCGAACAGGGCGAGCAGCCGGGCGGCGGCCCGTTCGGTCTGGGCGAGGACGGTCGCGGTGAGCACGCGGTTGCGGGAGACGACGTGCCGGGCGACCTCCAGCTCGTCGAGGGCCAGCTCGATCTCCCGGCGGTCGGCCAGGTAGGGCTCGAAGCACGGCCAGTGCTGGACCATCAGCTCGCGCAGCTGTGGCAGGGTGAGGAAGACCAGCGGATCGTCGTCGGCCGGGTCGAGCAGGTAGCCCTTGCGCCGGCTGACCTCGCGCACGGCGCCGGCCCGGTGCGCCCACTCCTCGCCGGCCGGTCCGGCCGCGGCGGTGACCCAGTCCTCGCCGTGGGCGGGCGCGTAGATCGGGTGCAGCACCTCGTCGACGAGCGAGCGCAGCCGCTGCTCGACCAGGTTGAGCCAGACGTAGGCGCGGCCGGAGAGGCGCACCCGCTGGTAGGCGTCCTCCCATTCGGCGCCGGACCAGGCGAGCGCGGGGACCTCGACCGGTCCGCCCTGGGCCGGGACGAGCGAGCGTCCGCCGGTCAGGGCGGGCCGCATGACCACCGTCGGCGCCTCACTGCGGGCGCTGCCCCGGTCGGGGCCGCCGGGCCCACCGCCACGGCCGCCGGCGGGGAACACCATGCGCCACCTCACCTGGTTCCTGCTGGGAGCCGCCGGGGCCGCTCGGAGCTGTCTGCCTGCCGTCCGGCCGGTCGGCCGCACGGCGCGCCATCGGCGCCCGCACCGGCGGTTCGCCGTCGGTTCGCCTGATGGACCGCCACGAGCCCCGGACGGCCGGACGATCAAGGGTACTGCCCGCCGCGAACCGCCCGCAGCCGGTTGGGCCACGGCGTCCCCCGGACCGGGCCGCCCGCCCCGGCCGTCCCACCCGCCCCGTGCGGCACACAAGCCCCACGGCGGGGCCGCGACGCCGGAGCAGCGCCACCGGGGCCCGTGGGGACACCCGTTCGGGCGAACACGGCGCGAATGGCCCCGCCGTCGGGGAGGGCGTCGGGGAGTATGGCGGACTGTGTCGCCTGTGTGCCGTACGTCACGGCGCCCGGCCGGCACGCGCGCCCGGTTCCGCCCGGCCGGTCGGAAGTGCGCCCCCGCGGTCCGCCGCCCCGACCATCCAAATGCCCGTCAGTTCTCCTTCTGGACCAGGAAGTCGAGGAAGCATGCAGGTCTGGCCAGGGACCCCCTACCCCCTCGGTGCCACCTACGACGGGGCCGGCACCAACTTCGCGGTGTTCTCGGAGAGCGCCGACCGGATCGAGCTCTGCCTGCTCGGCGAGGACGGTTCGGAGACGGCGGTCGAACTGCGCGAGACCGACGCCTTCGTCCGCCACGCCTACCTCCCCGGCGTCCAGCCGGGCCAGCGCTACGGCTTCCGCGTCCACGGACCGTACAACCCGGGCCTCGGCCAGCGGCACAACAGCGCCAAACTGCTGCTGGACCCGTACGCCAAGGCGATGAGCGGTCACATCGACTGGGACGAGTCCGTCTACGGCTACCACTTCGGCGCCCCCGAGCGGCGCAACGACCTCGACTCCGCCCCGCACACCATGCACTCGGTGGTGATCAACCCGTACTTCGACTGGGGCACCGACCGCCCGCCGCGCACCGACTACCACCGCACCGTGCTCTACGAGGCCCATGTGAAGGGCCTGACCAAGCTGCACCCGGGGATCCCCGAGGAGATCCGCGGCACCTACGCGGGCGTCGCCCACCCCGCCGTCATCGAGCACCTCGCCAAGCTCGGGGTCACCGCGATCGAGCTGATGCCGGTGCACCAGTTCGTCCGCGACCACCGGCTGCGTGACCTCGGGCTGGCCAACTACTGGGGCTACAACACCGTCGGCTTCTTCGCCCCGCACTCCTCCTACTCCTCCACCGGCGACCGCGGCCAGCAGGTGCAGGAGTTCAAGTCGATGGTGAAGGCGCTGCACGCGGCCGGCATCGAGGTCATCCTCGACGTCGTCTACAACCACACCGCCGAGGGCAACCACCTCGGGCCCACGCTCTCGCTGCGCGGCCTGGACAACGTCTCCTACTACCGCCTCGCCCAGGACCAGCGGTTCTACGAGGACACCACCGGCACCGGCAACAGCCTGCTGATGCGCAGCCCGCACGTGCTCCAGCTGATCATGGACTCACTGCGCTACTGGGTCACCGAGATGCACGTGGACGGCTTCCGCTTCGACCTCGCCGCCACCCTCGCCCGGCAGTTCCACGAGGTGGACCGGCTCTCCTCGTTCTTCGACCTCGTCCAGCAGGACCCGGTGGTCTCCCAGGCCAAGCTGATCGCCGAGCCCTGGGACCTCGGCGAGGGCGGCTACCAGGTCGGCAACTTCCCGCCGCTGTGGACGGAGTGGAACGGCATGTACCGGGACACCGTGCGCGACCTGTGGCGCGGCGAGAACGCCACCCTCGCCGAGTTCGGCTCCCGGCTCACCGGCTCCTCCGACCTCTACCAGGACGACGGCCGCCGCCCGATCGCCTCGATCAACTTCGTCACCTGCCACGACGGCTTCACCCTGCGCGACCTGGTCTCCTACAACGAGAAGCACAACGAGGCCAACGGCGAGGGCAACCGGGACGGCGAGTCCTTCAACCGCTCCTGGAACTGCGGCGCCGAGGGCCCCACCGACGACCCGGCCGTCGAGGAGCTGCGGGCGCGCCAGCAGCGCAACTTCCTCGCCACCCTGATGCTCTCCCAGGGCGTGCCGATGGTGTCCCACGGCGACGAGTTCGGCCGCAGCCAGCAGGGCAACAACAACACCTACTGCCAGGACAACGAGCTCACCTGGGTGCACTGGCCGGAGGGGGACGGACCGCGGACCAGGCTGCTGGAGTTCACCCAGCGGATGGTCTGGCTGCGCCGCGACCACCCGGTGTTCCGGCGGCGGCGCTTCTTCCACGGCCGTCCGGTCCCGGGGCGGCCCGCCGGGGAGGGCGGGGGCGGCGGCGAGTACGAGGACCTCACCGACATCGCCTGGTTCACCCCGGCCGGGGAGGAGATGACCAAGCGCAACTGGGGCGCCAGCCACGCCAAGTCGCTCACCGTGTTCCTGAACGGCTACGCCATCTCGGAGCCGGACCGGCGCGGCGGGCGGATCGTCGACGACTCCTTCCTGCTGATGTTCAACGCGCACTTCGAGCCGCTGGAGTTCACCGTGCCGGCCGGGCACGGCCAGGAGTGGCAGGTGGTGGTGGACACCGCCCTGGCCCGGCTGCCCGCCCCCGGCGCCGGGGCCCGGGTCAAGGCCGGCGACACCCTCTGGCTCACCGACCGCGCGCTGATGGTGCTGCAGCGTCCCGCCTGAGCCCCCTCCTTGCGGCCACGTCGGCCACCGCGCTTGCGCACCGGCCGTCGCGCGGGCCACGGTGGTCCCCGGGAGTACCGGGGACCGAGGGGGCGGCCGAGATGGCGGGCGATCGACCGAGCGCGACGGAGTTCATCCTGGGGACGCTGCTCTCCGTCCCCGGCCGGATCGCGGACGCGACGATCCGGCGCCCGCCCCCGTACCGGCGGGTGCTGGCGCGCACCCGCACCCCCGAGGCGGAGGCCGCCCGGGCCGCCGAGCGCGCCGTGGTCGACGGCCTGGCCGCGCGGCTCGGCGCGGTCGACGGGCTGATCCACGTGGTGACCCAGGTGGACGACCGCCGGATCACTCCCGGCCCCGGGCTCGACCCCGGCCGCCGCCTGGAGCTGGTCTGCCGGCTCGCCGCGACCGCCTACTTCGCCACCGCCCTGGACGTCCCGGAGCTGCTGCGCCGGATCGGGGCGGCCGAGGTCGCCGACTGGGGCGGCGGCCTGTACCAGGACCCCCGGCTGCCGCACCCGCGCGGCTCGGTCGCCGAGGCGCTGGCGTACTACCGGAGCAACGGCCGCCACCCGGACGGATCGCCGCGCGACAGCCCCCGGCTGTACGCGCTGGGAACCACCCTGATCTGGGACGACCCCGCCGGCCTGCCCATCCCCGAGCCGACCCCGACCATGTTCAACAGCGCGATCACCCAGTACGCGGACGACCCGGACGCCGCCGCCCGGGTCGCGGATGCCCGGGCCGAGCACGGTCTGATCCTCAGGCTGGAGCACTCCGGGGCCGGCGGACCGCAGCGTCCGGGCTACTTCACGGTGCCCCGGAGCCGGCGGCGCCGGGGCCACTGAGCGCCGGGCCGGTGAGCACCCCCGGCACCCCCGCTCACCTGTTCGGATCAGCAACGGGTCTTGCCCCCGCCCCCCGCCGGGTAGGCATGAAGGCATGACCCACGCCGCCGAGCCCGCGCAGCCACGCCCGGCCGCCTCCGTCCCCACCTCCGCCCCTCCCGCCCCTCCCGCCGCCACCGCCACCGCCGTCCCGACCGCCACCTACCGGCTCCAGCTCCAGCCCGGCTTCACCCTGCACGCCGCCACCGCCGCCGTCCCCTACCTGGCCGCCCTCGGCGTCTCCCACCTGCACCTCTCCCCGCTGCTGGAGCCCGTGCCCGGCTCCGCCCACGGCTACGACACCGTCGACCACGGCCGGATCGCCGAGCAGCTCGGCGGCGAGCCGGCCCTGCGCGCCCTGGCCGCCGAGGCGCACCGGCACGGCCTGCGGCTGCTCGCCGACGTGGTGCCCAACCACATGGCCGTGCCCGCCCCCGAGCACCTCAACCGCCCGCTCTGGCAGGTCCTGCGGGACGGCCCCGACTCGCCGTACGCCCGCTGGTTCGACATCGACTGGACCGCCCAGCCCGGCCCGCCCGACGCCCCCGGGCACGGCCGGGTGCTGCTGCCGCTGCTCGGCGACCGGCTCGGCGCCGTCCTCGACCAGCTCGCCGTCGACGGCGACACGCTGCGCTACCACGACCACGTCCTGCCGCTGCGCCCCGGCACCGAGCGCCTCGCGCTGCCCGAACTGCTCGCCCGGCAGTGGTACCGGCTGGCCTGGTGGCGGCTGGCCCGCACCGAGCTGAACTACCGGCGGTTCTTCACCGTCAACGAGCTGATCGCGGTCCGGGTCGAGGACCCGGAGGTCTTCGAGGCCACCCACGGCACGCTGCTGCGGCTCCACCGCGAGGGGGTGCTGGACGGCTTCCGGATCGACCACCCGGACGGGCTCGCCGACCCGCGCGGCTACCTGGAACGGCTCGCCGAGGCCACCGGCGGCGCCTACACGGTGGTCGAGAAGATCCTCACCGGCGAGGAGCGGCTGCCCGCCGACTGGCCGTGCGCCGGCACCACCGGGTACGACGCGCTGCGCCGGATCGACGGCGTGCTCACCCACCACGCGGGCGCCTGCCGACTGGCCGGGGCGTACGAGGCGTTCCTCGCCGGCGCGCCGCCGGGCGGCGAACCCTGTGCCGACCCGCACCCGGCGCTGGCCGCCGCCCGGCAGGGGCGGGCCGACATGACCGGCCCCGAGGGCGAGCTCGCCGCCGAGGTGGAGCGGCTGGCCCGGCTGGCCGCCCGGCTCGGCGCCGCCGACCCCGCGCACGCCGACCACCCGCCGGAGCGGCTGCGCGCCGCACTGCGCCGGCTGCTCACCGGCTACCCCGCGTACCGGCCGTACGTGCGCCCCGGGGAGCCGCTGCCGGAGGCCTCCGCCCGGCAGCTGCACGAGGCGCTCGCCTCCGACGGCGGGCCGACCGACGCCACCGACCGCTTCGTCGCCGCCCTCGCCGAGGGCACCCTCGGGCGCGGCCCCGAGCAGGACGAGTTCGCCGTCCGCTTCGCCCAGACCGCCGCCGCGGTCGCCGCCAAGGGCGTCGAGGACACCGCCTTCTACCGGTGGAACGCGCTGCTCAGCCTCAACGAGGTCGGCGGCGAACCGGCCCACCCCGGGCTGCGGCCCGAGGACTTCCACGCCTGGTGCCACTACGTCGAACGGCACTGGCCGCACACCATGACGGTGCTCTCCACCCACGACACCAAGCGCAGCGCCGACGCCCGCGCCCGGCTCGCGGTGCTGGCCGAGCAGCCCGAGGCCTGGGCCGCCGAGGCCGCCGCCTGGTCCACCGCGGCGGGGCACGGACCGGCCGCCCGCTTCGACCCCGACAGCGACTGGCTGCTCTGGCAGACCCTGGTCGCCGCCTGGCCGGCCACCCCCGAACGGCTGGTCGCCGCCGTGCTCAAGGCCGCCCGGGAGGCCAAGGTCCACACCTCCTGGACCACCCAGAACGTCCGCTTCGAACGCGCCCTCGCCGACCGCGTGCACGCCGTCTTCGGCAACCCCGGGCTGCTCCCCCGGATCGAGGGGTACGTGACCGCGCTCGCCCCGTACGCGCGCTGCAACACGCTGGCCGCCGCGCTGCTGCACCTCACCGTGCCCGGCGTGCCCGACCTCTACCAGGGCAGCGAGGAGCCGCTGTACACCCTGGTCGACCCGGACAACCGGCGTGCCGTCGACCTCGGGGCACTGGCCGTGCGGCTCACCGACTCCGCGACCGCCCGCGCGGGCGACCTCGCGCGCGAGAAGCTGCACCTCACCACCACCGCCCTGCACCTTCGCCGCACCCGGCCGCTGGGCGCCCACCGGCCGCAGACCGCCGTCGGCCCGGCCGCCGGGCACCTGCTCGCCTTCGGCCGCGGACCGGACGTCCTGACCGCCGTCACCCGGCTGCCGTACGGGCTCGCCCGGGACGGCGGCTGGCGCGGCACCGAACTGCACCTGCCCACCGGGGGCGAGTGGACCGATGCGCTGACCGGCCGCCCCGTCCCGTCCGGCCCGGTGCTGGTGAAGGACCTGCTGGCCGACCTCCCGGTGGCCCTGCTGACCAGGAGGGGCGCGGCATGAGGTACGAGGTCTGGGCGCCGTACGCCGCCGAGCGGGTCGAGGTGGCCGTCGACGGCGGATCCCACCCACTGGCCCGGGACGGCGCCCGCGCCGGGTGGTGGCACGGCGAGGCGCCCGCCGGGGACTACGCGTTCGTCCTGGACGGCGGCCGGCCGCTGCCCGACCCGCGCTCGCCCCGGCAGCCGCACGGCCCCGACGGCCCCAGCCGCGCGGTCGACCACGCCGCGTTCACCTGGTCGCACACCGGATGGCGCGGCCGACCGCTCGCCGGCTCCGTGCTGTACGAGCTGCACATCGGCACCTTCACCGCCGCCGGCACCTTCGAAGCGGCGGCCGGGCGACTGGACCATCTGGTCGAACTGGGCGTGGATTTCGTCGAGTTGATGCCGGTCTGCCCGTTCCCCGGCAAGCACGGCTGGGGCTACGACGGCGTCTCGCTGTGGGCCGTGCACGAGCCCTACGGCGGGCCCGAGGGACTGAAGCGCTTCGTCGATACCGCGCACCGCAAGGGCCTCGGCGTCGTCCTCGACGTGGTCCACAACCACCTCGGCCCGGCCGGCAACCACCTGCCGATGTTCGGCCCGTACTTCACCGATCGGCACCACACCCCGTGGGGCTCGGCCGTCAACCTGGACGCGCCCGGCTCCGACGAGGTGCGCGCCTATCTGATCGGCAGCGCCCTCGCCTGGCTGCGCGACTACCGGATCGACGGCCTGCGGCTGGACGCCGTGCACGCCCTCGCCGACGACCGGGCCGTCCACTTCCTGGAGGAACTCGCCCGCGCGGTGGACCGGTTGGCGGTGACCACCAACCGGCCGCTGTTCCTGATCGCCGAATCCGACCGCAACGACCCGCACACCACCGCCCCGCGCGAGGCCGGCGGGCAGGGACTCGCCGCCCAGTGGAGCGACGACTTCCACCACGCCCTGCACTGCGCCCTCACCGGCGAGTCCCAGGGCTACTACGGGGACTTCGCCGCCGCCCCGCTCGCCGCGGTGGCCAAGGCCCTCACCCGGGGCTGGTTCCACGACGGCAGCTGGTCCTCCTTCCGCGGCCGCCACCACGGCCGGCCGTTCCCGTCCGCGCACGGGGACCGCCTGCTCGGCTACCTGCAGACCCACGACCAGATCGGCAACCGGGCCCTGGGCGACCGGATCTCCACCGGCCTCTCCCCCGGCCGGATCGCCTGCGGCGCCGCACTGGTGCTGACCTCACCGTTCACGCCGATGCTGTTCATGGGCGAGGAGTGGGGCGCGGCCACCCCCTGGCAGTACTTCACCGACCACACCGACCCCAACCTCGCCGAGGCCGTCCGCCGGGGCCGGCGGCGGGAGTTCGCCGAGCACGGCTGGGCGGCGGACGCGGTACCGGACCCGCAGGAGCCGGCCACCGTGCTGCGCTCCGTCCTGGACTGGACCGAGCCCCGGCGCGCACCGCACTCCGAACTGCTGGGCTGGTACCGGCTGTTGATCCGGCTACGGCGGGATCACCCGGAGCTCTCCGACCCCGACCTGGCGGCGGTGCGGGTGGAGGCCGACGAGGCCGCCGGGTGGCTGGTGGTGCACCGGGGGCCCTACCGGGTGGCGGTCAACCTCGGGGCGTCGGCGGTGGCCCTGCCGCTGGGCGGGGAGGTGGTGGCGGCGTTCGGCGGGCACTCCGGTTCCGAAGGCCGGATCACCCTCGGACCGGACTCCGTGGTGATTGTGCGTCCTTGACGGCTCGCTACCCGAGGAAGGCGCCGATCCGGTCGCGCAGCCCGTGCGCGTCCAGCCCGTAGGCGGCCAGGTGCTCCGGGATCGATCCGTACTGCCGGTGCTCGGCGCGCGGCACTCCGAGGGCGAGCAGCCGGTGCGGGCGGTCGGCGAGCGCCTCGTGGGCCTCGTTGGCGGAGGTGCCGGCCAGGTAGGGCTCGACCAGCACCACGTCCGCGCTCCGCTCCGTGGCGGCGCTCTCGGTGGCGGCGCTTTCGGTGGCGGCACGCAGCGCGGCGGCGTCGAACGGACGGACGGTGGCCGCGTAGAGCACGGTGACGTCCAGGTTCTCGGTGGCGGCGAGCACGGCGTCCAGCATCGGGCCCACCGCGACCACCGTGCCGCGGGTGCCGCTGCGCACGACGGTGAAGCGGCCCGGCTCGATCGCGGTGGCGCGCTCGTTGCTGTGGTCGGACAGGCGGACGTACACCTTGCGGTCACCGTCCGCCACCGCGTGCCGCAGCACCTGCTCGGCCTCGTCCGGGTGGCCGGGCACGTGCACCGTCCAGTCGGGCAGGGTGGCCAGCAGCGCGACGTCGCCCGGCGCCATGTGGGTCCGGCCGCCGGCCGGCCAGTCGTACGAGCCGGCCGCGCTCACCAGCACGGCGCCGACGCCCTGGTGGCCGAGGTCGAGCTTCACCTGCTCGAAGGGGCGCTCGACGAGGAAGCTGGCGAAGGTGTGGGCGATCGGGCGCAGCCCGGTGAACGCCAGACCGGCGGTGGCGCCGATCAGCAGCTGCTCGCGGATGCCGACGTTGATCAGCCGGTCGGGGTGCCGCTCGGCGGCCGGGGCGAAGCCGGCGGCGCTGATGTCGGCCAGGACGAGCGCGAGGCGCGGGTCCTCGTCCAGCAGGCGGGAGGTGGTCGCGATGAAGCGGTCGCGCATGGTGTCCACGGTTCTGGTGTCCCTCTCGGCTCAGGAGTTCTTCGGCTCGACGCGGGCCACCACGACCCGCGGCCGGCCCGGGTGCGCGGCGGTGTACGCGGCGAACAGCGCGTCGTGGTCGCGGCCGTCCACCGTCTCGGCCGACCAGCCCTCGGCGGCGAAGCGCGCGGCGATGCCGCCCCGCCAGCCGTGGGTGGCGGAGGAGTTGTCGATCACCAGGGCGTGCAGCCGGTCCAGCCCGTGGGCGCCGGCGAAGGCCACCGCCTCGTGGTTGGAGCCCTCGTCGAACTCGGCGTCCCCGATCAGCACCCAGACCGCCGGGTCGGTGAGCCCCTGGGCGCGCAGGCCGAGGGCGGTTCCGACCGCGATCGGCAGGCCGTGGCCGAGCGAGCCGGAGCTGATCTCCACCCCGGGGATCAGCAGGCGGTCCGGGTGGTGGCCGAGCGGCGAGTCGTAGGCGCCGAAGCTGGGGAGCACCGCCGGGTCGAGGAAGCCCTTGGCGGCGAGGACGGCGTAGTAGGCCATCGGGCCGTGGCCCTTGGAGAGCAGGAAGCGGTCCCGGTCCTGGTCGTCGGCGGTGGTGGGGGTCACCCGCAGGACCCGGTCGTAGAGCACCCACAGCGCGTCCAGGGTGGAGGTGGCGGCCGGACCGTGCTTCTCGTCGCCGGTCATCAGGGCCATCAGACCCGGCAGCTCGGCGTAACCGAGGGAAGTGGGGGGCGTCGTGTTCATGCCCTCGATGCTGCTACTTGAAGTCGACTTCAAGTCAAGCGCTAGAGTGGCGCGCATGAGCGCCCACACCCCCAGCCGGCACGACCTCCTCACCATCGGCCAGCTCGCCGACCGCAGCGGCCTCGCCGCCTCCGCCCTGCGGTACTACGAGAAGCTGGGGCTGATCCACGCCACCCGCACCACCGGCAACCAGCGCCGCTACACCCGCGGCACGCTGCGCCGGATCGCCTTCGTCCGGGCGGCCCAACGGGTCGGGCTGTCCCTGGACGAGGCCAAGGTCGCCCTGGACCGCCTCCCCGAGCACCGCGCGCCGAGCGGGGCGGAGTGGGACGGCGTCGCGCAGTCCTGGCAGAGCCGGATCGACGAGCAGATCGCGGAGTTGGAGCGACTGAAGGCCAAGCTCACCGGCTGCATCGGTTGCGGCTGCCTGTCGCTGACCCGCTGCGGCCTCTACAACGCCGCCGACCGCGCCGCCGCCGCCGGCCCGGGCGCCCGCTACCTGCTGACCCGCGACCCCACCACCGGCCCGGAGCCGGCGGGGGGCGACTTCACGGAGTGACCCATCGCAGCCGGATCCGGATCTCCCCGGCCGGGAGCTCCAACACGCCGTCATTGTCGAGGCGTTCGGCGACGAAGCGCTCGGCGCCGGGGCCAGCGAGGCAGCATTCCAGCTGCTGCCACTGCGGCCTGCTCATGGGCTGGAAGCGGACGGCCGCCCAGAGGTCGGACAGGGCCTTGGAGAGGAGGGCGTAGGTCGTGGGCGGGACCAGGCCGGCGACCTCGACGGTGACGAGCCGCGCCGGCGTCACCGGGCACGTCCGACGGGCGACTCGACCTCGACCTCGACCCACACGATCTTGCCCACGCCACCGTCGCGCGGGCAGCAACCCCAGCGGTGGGCCAGCAACTTGACGATCGCGAGCCCGCGCCCGGACTCGTCCTCCCCACCGGCCGCCCGCAGCACGGGGCCGCGCTCGCCCCGGGCGTCGTGCACCTCGATGCGGAGGCGTTGACGGTCGACGTTGAGGACGATCTGCACCCGCCGCCCCATCGGCGTGCCGTGCAGAACGGCGTTGGTCACGAGTTCGCTGACGAGCAACTTCCCGGATTCGAGGAAGCGTTCACCCCCGGGAGCACTGTCGAGCAGCTTTTCGAGCAACCGGCGCGCTTCGCCCGGCGAGCGCCTGCTGCGCGGGAGCCAGCAGGAGAGGGAGGGGGAGGAGGGGAGGCAGGAGGACATGGCGGATTCACCTTCCTGGTACAGGGGGTTGAAGGCGTGGTGCTGCCACGGAGACGGCTGGATGGGCATGGAAATGCCCGGTAGTCACTCAGAAGAACCGTCGAGTTACTGGATGTAGCATGCACCTCGCGGCAGATTGCGCGCAAGCGCATCCGATCTGCAATTGCATCCTCTGCCAGCATGGTTGAGGCTTCAGGAGGGGTGGCAAACTATGCAAGTAACCGAACAGCCAGGGAGTGTGACGGGTGAGCAGTCCGACCGTGCTGCGGCGTAGGCTCGGCGGGGAGCTTGGCAAGTTGCGCGCGCAACGGGACTTGAGCGCGAAGGACGTGGCCGCCGCCCTGGGGTGGTCCGCCTCCAAGCTGAGCCGCATCGAGAGCGGCCTGGTCTCCCTACAAGAGCGGGACGCGGCCAAGCTGCTGGCCCACTACGGCATCACTTCACCCGATGAGGTGAAGCAGTTCCTCAAGCTCACCAGGCAAAGCCGGCAACAAGGTTGGTGGCACGCCTACGGCGACGCCCTGCCGGACAGGCTCCGCGCCTACGTCGGCTTCGAGTCTGACGCCACGAAGATCGCGACGTTCCAATGCGAGGCAGTACCCGGACTGCTTCAGACCGAGAGCTACGCGCGAAGCATCATCCGAGCGATGAGGCCCACAGAATCCACCGAAGCGGTGGAACTGAAGCTCGCCCTCCGAATGGAGCGACAGCACATCCTCGACCGCCCCTCCCCACCCCAGATCTGGGCAATCCTCGGCGAGGGAGCCATTCGACGACCCGTCGGCAACGAACTCATCATGGCCGACCAGTTGAACCACATCGCCACCATGGCGGAGAGATACCCCAACATCACGGTGCAGGTACTCCCGTTCACGGCAGGCGCCCACGCTGCCATGGGCTCGTCGTTCTCGCTCCTCTCGTTCAGTGACATCCCCGGTAGCGTGGTCTACTGCGAGACGATCAGCAGCAAGACCTACATCGAGCAACAGTCCGAGATCGACCGCCACGAGGACGTCTTCCACCGGCTCATGGCGTCATCAGCTCAGCCCGAGAAGTCCATCTCCTGGTTGAGGCAGGTCGCAGAGGAGTACAGACAATGAAGCCCGATTTCCGCGGCATCCAATGGCGTAAGAGCAGCTACAGCATCAGCGATGGCGAGTGCGTCGAGGTCGCTGACGGCCTCTCGGACATAGTCCCGGTCCGTGACAGCAAGGACCCTCACGGACCCGCCCTCATGTTCACCACCACCGCCTGGCAATCCTTCCTCACCGCCATCCACGACGGCGAACTCCCCACCCACGCCTGAAAGCCCCGGCGGCGCCCGCGCTGCTGCGCAGGCGCCGCCGAACCAACCACGCGTACATGGGATTCCACCGAATCCCCTTGGGAGCGCCTACCGGGGGGTGTTCTTGGCGGCGGTCTGGGTCTTCTGGTTGTAGATCTCCTTGCCGTCCGCGTTGAAGGCGTGGACGTAGGAAACCGGGGAGAAGGGGTTCCCATTGCTGCCGGGGGTGATGGCCGCCGTGTGGACGAACGCGCCGCCCGCCATCACGGCCGGGTACTGCGTCGGGTCGTCGCCGTAGCTGACGGTGACCTTGGCGACCTCGGACGTGTAGTGCCCGGCGCCCAGCGAGAGGTACTGCCCGGCACCGGCCGGCGCGCTGAAGCCGTCGAAGAACTCGATCCGGTGACCGGCGCCCCACAGGCGGTCGTTGATGAGCGTCGGAGGGGCCGACATGCTGCTGCCGCTGCTGCCCTTCGTCTCGCACTGCACGTACTTTCCGGCGGAGTCGACGGCGACGACCACGCCGTCGGTGTCCGACGAGGCGACGGGCGTGCGGACCGCGATCACCGCGTGGTACCGCGACGCATCCGAGCCCAGACAGGTGCCCAGGATCCCGGCGACGGCCCCGGCCTCGATCGGCACCGTCGCCGTGCTGGTGACGGTGAAAGCGGCCGGAGGGGCGGGAGAAGCCGGCGCGGAGGAGGCGTCCGAGGTGGCCGCTCCTTGCTGCGGTTCCGGCGATTGCTGCGGTGCCGGTGAGTTCTGCGTCCCCGGTGTTTGCTGCGGCCCCGGTGAGTTCAGCACGGACGGGAGGGCCAGACAGAGGGCTGCCGCGGTGCAGGCCACGGCCGCGCCCAGGGCGCGCCGGCGGTGGCGGCGCCGGTCGGCGCGGCGGCGGATCTCCGCAGCGGGCAGGGTCGGTGCGGACATCTGCGTGCCGAGCAGCCGCAGCCGGTCGCCGAGGGTGTCGTGCGTGGGGTCAGACACGGAGCTTTCCTTCCTCGCTGGTCGGGATCCGGTCGGCGAGTACGGCCGCGAGCGCGGCCCGGCCGCGGGCGAGGCGGCTCTTGACGGCGCTGACGCCGGCGCCGGTCTCGGCCGCGACCTGCTCGACGGACAGGTCGCACATGTGGTGCAGGACGAGCGCGGCCCGCTGTGCCTCGGGCAGGCACCGGAGCGCGGTGACCAGCATCAGGTGCTCCTCACTGGGCGGCTCGACGGTGGGCGGTTCCTGGCGGTGGTGGCGTCCGGCCAGGTGCAGGCCCCGGGCCAGCCGCCGCCAGCGGGAGTGGGCCAGCCGCCGGGCCGTGGTCCGGATCCATGCCTCCGGGGCGTCGTCCGGGTCGAGGGTGCGCCTTCGGTCCCATGCGCGGATGAAGGCCTCCTGGACCACGTCCTGCGCTTCGGACCAGTCGCCGGTTATCGCGTAGAGCTGCCCGGTCAGGCGGGAGAAGGACGCCGCGTAGAACGCGTCGAACTCCTGTGGCGTCATCAAGGGCCTCTCTCTTCTGGGACTGTCCGGCAGCTCGCGGCACAAGCGGGTCGTGAGGAGGCACTCCTCGCCCGCGGCGGTGAAAGCCGTGCGTCCCGGGTGAAGCCTCCCGCTCTGTACGCACGAGCGCCGTGCCGGGGTCGCACCCGCGGCCTATGACATGGATCACGCGTGCGGGGTGCGACCCGCCGGGTGTCGGGGGGCCTACAGGGGTGCCGGCGTCAACCGGACGCCCGCAGGAAAGGACACGGATTCATGCGTATCCGCCCGATCATGCTCATCGCCGCCACCGCGACCGCCGCGGCCGTGGCGGCCGCCGGGGGAATGGCCACCGCCGCGACCGGCACCTCCACCCCCGCCCCCACGGTCCACAGCGAGCCCGCCGCTGCCCCGGCCACCACGCCGACCGCCAAGCCGACCGCCACGCCGGAGGCCGCGCCCGTCGCCGCGCCGGCCACCGCGCCCGCCGCCACGGCCTCCGGCAGCGGCACGGCCGTCACCGGTGCGCCTGGCGCCCCGGCCGCTTTCACCGTCACCAGCACGGCGACGACCCCGATCGACGCCGGGACCGTCACCGGGATCCTGGGCTCCTGCCTGGGCTCCGACGCGTCCAAGTACCACGCGGTGATCGCGGTCCGCACCCCCGTCGCCTCGTCCGACACCGACGGCGTGGTCGTCGCCGTCGACTCCGCCGGCAAGTACGTGCAGTGCGAGACGAAGGGCAGCAGCGGCAACAGCCTGTCCTCCCCGCCGACCTTCATCAACGACCGCCTCTGGGGCACCGGTCACCGGATCGAGTTCTTCGACAGCTTCAGCGAGCCGGTCGCTCCCGGGCAGCACCTCTCGCTGGGCGCCGGGCACTACACGTCCGACGTCGCCAAGATCACCGTCAGCTACGGCGACGACCCGACCCAGTACCCGGCCGTGATGGCGGGCGGCGCGTTCGTCCACACGGCGGCCGTCTCCACCGACCCCAACGAGAAGCGCTTCCCCGCGACCCCCTACGTCCACGCCTTCAACGCCGACGGCAAGGAGATCTACAACCAGAAGGCGCAGCCCAACGTCAAGAACACCCACCGGTAGGCGTTACCAAGGGCGCCCGGTGCGGGAAGTCGGCCGGCCCGACTTCCCGCACCAGCCCGCACCCGGGGGGGATGCGGGCAGTGCCGCGCTGGACCTGGCATAGGAAGTCGGCCAGTTCGACTTCCGGCTCCTACCCGCGCCCGGGGGCGCCCGACACAGAAAGTCGGCCGGCCCGACTTCCTGTGCCAGGCGCCGCCGGGTTGTCAGTTCCCCCGGCGGGGGCGTAGGGCGAGGGCAAGGGCGAGGCCGGTGGCGGCGGTCAGGATGCCGAGGAGGGCGAGGGGGCGCGACCACTCGCCCGCGCCGGTGTCGGTGAGGGCGGCCGGGAGGGTGAGGGCGGAGGCGGCGAGGGCGGCGACGGTGTGGGTGGGGCGGGGGCGGCGGCGGTCGGGGCCGAAGGCGTCGAGCAGCAGCAGGTAGGCGGTCAGCAGGACGGCGACGGCCGCGCCCCGCCAGAGGCCGGGCTCGCCGAGGGCGGCGAGCAGGACGCAGCCGGTCGCCAGCAGGGTGGTGCGGCGGGTGGCCAGCCGGGCCGGCCAGGTGGTGGGGCGGCGCTCCGGCTCGGGCGGCGGCAGGGCTGCCCAGGTGGCCAGGGCGAGCAGCGCCACCAGTCCGACCGGCCCGACCAGGGAAGCCGCGCCGTCGTCGGCCCCGACCCCGGCGGAAGCCAGCAGCAGGGCGTCGCCGACGACGCACAGGAGGACCCTCTCCAGCCGGTTCGTCATCGGGATCCTCCTGTGATCCGGCGGCGCAGCAGCGGTGCGAGGGCGAGGTCCAGTGCCTCGCCGGGGGTGTACCGGGCGACCGGGACGCCGCGGGCGCGCAGCGCCGAGCGCATCGCCTCCCGCTCGGCGCGCCAGAGCCGCAGGGCCAACGCGCCCACCTCGTCGTCCTGTTCGACCACGGGCTCGCCGGCCGGGATCTCCACCACCACCAGCGGGTTGCCGTGGTCGGCGACGCGGCCGAGCACCTCCAGGATCCGCTGGTCGGCGAGCGGGGTGAACGCGTAGACCAGGGCGTGGCCCGGCAGGGCGGTCAGCGGCAGCCGGGGCAGCGCGGGCCCGCGGTGGGCCCGGTCCTGACGGACCTCCAGCACACTCTCGACCATCCGGTACACCTGGCGGTCGCCGGTGCCGGCGGTGAGCCAGCGCAGTTGCCCGCCGATCGCGATCAGGCCGACCCGGTCGTGCCGGCGCAGGTAGGCGCGGGTCAGTCCGACGGCGGCGCGCAGGCTCTCGTCCAGGCTGGACAGTCCGGTGGCCGGGTCGTGGACGTCGTCGAGCGTATCGAGCAGGACGACGGCGTCCGAGGCCCGTTCGGCGGCGAACTGGTTGATCTGGATGCTGCCGCGGCGGGTGGTGGAGGGCCAGTGGATGCGCCGCTGGCGCTCGCCGTGGACGTACGGGCGGACGCCGACCACCTCGACGCCGGCGCCGTCGTGGCGGGTGGTGTGTTCGCCGAGGCGCTCGGGCAGCCGGACCGGGATCGGGGTGAGGCGGGCGGTCGCGGGCACCGGGAAGACGTCCGCGGTGCCGAGCTCGGTCCGTACGGTGCGGCGGGTCAGGGCGCCGGCGTCGTGCACGTCGATGTCAACGGTGCCCAGGCTCCAGCGGCCCCAGCTGTCGGCGCGCAGGGCGAGGTCCACACCGGTGGGGCGCACGGTCAGCGCCTCCAGGACGACGCCGGGGCCCAGGGCGATGGTGGGGTCGAGCGGGCCGGTCCGCCCGTCGTGGTGGATCTCGATGCGGGCGGTGATGCGCTCGCCCTCGAGGCAGCGGCGCGGCTCCACGGTGGCGGTGGCCGCCAGCTCGGTGGGCCGGCCGCGGCCCGGGGCCGACAGGGCGAGCAGCACGGCGGGGGCGGCGGCCAGGGCGAGCAGCCAGCCGTGGCCGGTCAGCAGGGCGGCCACGGCGGCCGCGGCGGCGACGGAGAGCAGCCGCAGGGTCCGTTCGGCGGCCCGCCAGTGCGGCGAGGGCGGGCTGCTGGGCAGGCCGTCGGCGGTGGCCCGGGCGCTGCGGGCGAGGATGCGGGCGGTCACCGGGTCGGGGGTGGGAGGCGGGTCCGCGGCGGGAGGCGGGACGGTCACCGCGCAGCGTCCACGCCCGGCCCGGCGGCGCGCGGCACCGTCTGCGGAGCGGGGACACCGGCGACCACCCGCGCCAGCACCTCGTCCGCCTCGACCTGGCGCACCCACAACTCCGGCTTGAGGGTGACGCGGTGGGCCAGCGCGGGGACGGCGAGTTCCTTGACGTCCTCCGGTATCAGGTAGTCGCGTCCCTGCAGCATCGCGTGCGCCCGGGCCAGCTGCACCAGCGCGAGGCCGCCGCGCGGCGAGGCGCCGACCTGGATCTGCTGGTCCTTGCGGGTGGCGTCGACCAGCGCGACGACGTAGTCGACGAGGTCCTCGTCGACCTCGACGCGCTCGACCGCGGCCCGTACGGCGAGCAGTTCGGCGGGGCTACTGACGGTGTCGAGCACCGCCTCGGGGGCGGACCGGTCCAGCCGGGCGCGCAGCATCGCCGCCTCCAGACCGGTGGACAGGTACCCCATCCGCACCCGCAGCAGGAAGCGGTCCAGCTGGGCCTCGGGCAGGGAGTAGGTGCCCTCGTACTCGATCGGGTTGGCGGTGGCGATCACCGCGAAGGGCTGCGGCAGGCGGCGGGTGGCGCCGTCGACCGAGACCTGGCCCTCGGCCATCGCCTCCAGCAGCGCGGCCTGGGTCTTCGGCGGGGTGCGGTTGATCTCGTCGGCCAGCAGCAGCTGGGTGAAGAGCGGACCGGGCCGGAACACCATCTCGCCGCTGTGCTGGTCGTAGAACGGCGCGCCGGTGACGTCCGAGGGCAGCAGGTCGGGCGTGAACTGGATCCGGCGGAAGTCCAGGCCCAGGGTGGTCGCGAACGAGCGGGCCAGCAGTGTCTTGCCGAGCCCCGGCAGGTCCTCGATCAGCACATGGCCGCCGGCGACGATGCCCAGCATCACCAGGCGCAGCGCGTCGGGCTTGCCGACGACGGCGCGTTCGATCTCCTTCAGCACCGCGCGGACGCGCTCCCCGGCCTGCTGCGGCGTCAGCTCTCCGGGCCCGCCGTGGTCGCTCGGGTCGACGGGGGCCTGCGGGTCGGCGGTCATGGCTCTCCTGAGGGGACGGGCGGGACGGACGAGACGGACGGAACGGACGGGACGGGCGGCTGCGGACGCCTCGGCGTCGGGACTCACTGGTGGAAGGACGCTCGACCGGGCGGCTACAGGGACTCCAACCGGTCGACGAGCTCCCGCAGGACGTCCGGCGGGAAGGCCGGGGCCGGCGGCTCGCCGACCGGGTCGATCCACGGCCAGAGGCGGGCGCCGATCAGCTCCGCAGCCCGCTGCCGGTCGGCGGTGAGCGAGACGTGGTGCTCCTCCGACAGCCGGGCGGCGAACAGCCGTTGGAGCCGGCCCCGCAGCAGCTGGGCGTCGCTGTCCGGCGTCAGCCCCTGGCGCACGGTCCAGCGCCAGTCGGACAGGCCCGGCTCGTGCGAGTCCATCAGCCGCGGCCGCCGGCGCAGGCCCACGTCCTGGGACCCGGCACCGGCCACGTACCGGCCGGTGAGCAGGGCGACGGCGACGAGTACGGCCGCCCCGGCGACGACCGCCGGCGGGCCGCCGACCAGTCCGAGCACCACCTCGGCGAGGACGGCGACGACGGTCAGTTCGGTCAGGCTGTGGCGTACGGAGCCGGTTCGGGTCGGCTGCCGTCCGCCCTCGGACGCGGCGGCGCGGCGGCGGGCTGGTTCGCTGCTCATCGACGGCTCCGGGGCACGGCGGCGCGATCGGCCGCGGACCGCCCGGCCCCGTCGGCGGCGGTCCGATCGCCGCCGTCCGCGGCCAGCCGGGCGGCGATGGTGTCCAGGGCGGCGCGGGCCCGGCGCACATGGCCGTCGTCCATCGGGTGGGAGGAGTACCTGGCCTCCCGGAACAGCTCGGTGAGCGCGTACGCGGGGGCCCGGTCGACCCGGTCGTCCGCGACGGCCCGCTCCAGCAGCTCTGCCGGGTTGTCGCCGATCCGCCGTTCCAGGCCGGATTCGGCCAGCGAGCCCTCCATCGCGGCGTAGCAGGCGATCACGGCGGCCCGCGCGTCGGCGCCGTGCAGGGAGCGCCGGCCGGTGGCGACGGCGGCCGCGAGGGCGTCCTCCCCGGGGGCGACCCGGCCGACGGCGGGCAGCGAGCGCGCCCGCTGCCGGGCGCGGTACCGGACCAGCACCACCCGGGTCAGCGCGACGACCAGGGCGACCACGAGCAGCGCGCCGAGCGCGTACAGCAGCAGGGTGAGCAGGTTGCCGCCGCCCTCGACCGGCGGGCTGTCCTCCGGGGGCTCCGTCGGGGCCGGCCGCGTCGGGAGCACCATCGGCTCCTGCGGGCCGGACGGTTTCCGCAGGCGGTTGTGGAGGGCGAGCAGCAGCAGCGGGACCAGCGCGGCGGCGCCGCCCAGCAGCAACCCGGCCGCCTCGCGCAGGCGTTCGGTCCAGGGCGTCGGCCCGACGAGCGGGCGGACCTCCGCCCGGAAACGCGCCGCGAACCATCCGACGAGCACCGCCCAGCCGAGGGCGATCAGCACCACGGGGCCGGTCGTACGGACCACCGCGTCCCCGGGCGGGCCCAGCAGGCCATCGGCCGGCCGCAGCGCCGCGGCGGCGAGCAGCAGCCCGCCAACGACCAGCAGCAGCGGTACCGTCCGACCGCCGACCGCTCCCCCGCCGGCCCGGCGACGGCTCCCGTCCGGCGGCACGTGCTCGGCCATCCGACCCCCCGACTCCCCGACTCCCCGAGTCACCGCGCCCGCGTTCGACCGTGCGGCCGGGCTGCGCGTGCGTGGAAGCGTCGCACACCCACGGTCGCACTGTCACCCTCCGCCCGGAGACCGGACCACGGAGCCCGGACCACGGACCACAGCGCTACGGACCCCGGCGCTACGGCAGCCCCAGCAGGCGGGCCACCGTGCCCGGCGTCCCGGGGCCGTCCGCATGGACGGCGGTGATGCCCAGCGCCTCGGCCGGGGCGAGGTTCGGGGCGTGGTCGTCGACGAAGACGCACGCCTCGCCCGGCAGGCCGAGCCGTTCCAGGGTGAGCCGGTAGATGTCCGGGTCCGGCTTGGCCAGGCCCGCCTCGCCGCTGATCACCCGGACGTCGAAGAGGTCCCAGACGCCGGTGGCGGTGTACGGGTTGTAGGGGTCGAGGCCGTAGGAGTTGGAGAGCAGGGCGACGGCCAGGCCCGCCGCGCGGGCCGCCCGCACCAGCCCCACCATCGCGGCGACGGGCCGCACGTCGGCGTGCGCCCGGCCCATGAGGTCCTCGGGCTCGACCCCGATCAGGGCGGCGGTGCGGCGGTTCCACTCGTGCTGGGTGATCCGGCCCAGCTCCAGCTCCCCGTACAGCGCCCGCCCGGCGGGGTCGTCCACCAGGGCGCGCCGCCAGGTGTCCGGCGGGAGGCCGTTGCGCGTGCACCAGCCGCGCACGGACTCGCCGAGCGGGGTGGTCAGCACGCCCGCGAAGTCGATGATCAGGCCCTGGTACGACACCGTCCCCGTCCCTTCCGGCCGTCCGCCCGGCTTCCACCGCGTCACAGGTCGCAGGGCACCCGTTGTCAGTGGGGTGTGCCACGCTACACGGGCCGCGGCGGGCGGGTGACGTCCGCGGCCGCCGCACCACCGAGCCCCAAGGAGACCGCCGTGCCCTCGGCCGCCGAGATGCTCAACCCGGACACCGTCGCCGGACTCGCCCGCTGCCTGGCCCGGGCCGGCCACGGCGTCACCACCGACGCCCTCGACGGCTGCGCGGCGGCGCTGGACGGCCTCGGCTTCAGCGAACGCGTCGCCGCGATCCGCGACGCCGTGCTCGCCGATCTCCCGGCCGACTACCCCGCGTTCGAGCGGGTGCTGCGCGCGGCGCTGCGCGACGAGGAGTTCGCCGGCTGGATGACCTTCCCGGTCGGCGAGGCCGTCGCCGTCCGCGGCCTGGACGCCTTCGAACCGGCGCTCGCGCTGCTCGCCGCGCTCACCCCGCGGCTGACCTCCGAGACCGCCGTCCGCCCCTTCCTCCGCGCCGACCAGGGGCGCGCGCTCGCCGTCGTGCAGCGGTGGACGGCCGACCCGGACCCGCATGTGCGCCGCCTCGCCAGCGAGGGCACCCGGCCGCGGCTGCCCTGGGCCCCCCAGCTCCCGGCGCTGATCGCCGATCCGGCGCCCGCCCTGCCGGTGCTCGACGCGCTGTACCGGGACCCCTCGGAGTACGTCCGCCGCTCGGTCGCCAACCACCTCAACGACATCAGCCGCGACCACCCCGGCACCGCCGTCGAGACCGCCGCCCGCTGGCTCGCCGACCCGGCGCCGACCACCCTCCCGCTGGTCCGGCACGGCCTGCGCACCCTGATCAAGGCCGGCCGGCCCGAGGCGCTCGCGCTGCTCGGCCACCGCCCCGACGTCCCGGTGGACGTCGAGGGCCCGCTCGTGCGCACCGCCGAGATCCGGCTCGGCGAGGAGCTGGTGTTCGAGTACGCGGTCACCAACACCCACGACGAGAGCGCCAGCGTGGTCATCGACTACGTCGTGCACCACGTGAAGGCCAACGGCGGCCGCACGCCCAAGGTCTTCAAGCTCACCACCCGCTCGCTCGCGCCCGGCGAGACCTGGCGGGCCGTGCGCCGGCACGCCGTGAAGCCGATCAGCACCCGGCGCTACCACGCGGGCGTGCACCTGCTGGAGCTCCAGGTCAACGGCCGCCGCCACGGGGAGGGTTCGTTCACCCTCCACCTGTGAGGGGCCGCCGCCGCCCGACCGCCGCGAGCACGGCGTCCGCCAGCTCGTCGGCGGACCGTCCGCCCCCGGCGTCGAGCCGGACCGGCCCGGGTCCGTGCGGCCCGAGCCGGTCCAGCTCCGCCAGCATCAGCTCCTGGTACCGGACGCTGCGGGCCAGGAACCTGTCCATCAGGTGCCGCCCGTCCTCCGTCGCCTCCGCGTACCGACCGCCGAGCCGGATCCGCTCACGGATCACGGTCTCGTCCGCGGTGAGCCAGAGCGCCGCGGTTCCCGGGCCGACCAGCCGTGCCGTGCCGTCGGGCCACAGCGCCGAGCCCTCCAGGACGAGACCGGGGCCGTCGCCGTCCGCCACCCGCTCGGCGACCAGTTCCCCGATCACCGGTCGCAGCCGCGCGTAGTGCGCGAGCACCGAGGCGATCAACTCGTCCACCGTGAGCGTGCGGTAGTGCTCCGCGACGTGCGGCGGCACCTCCCACCCCGGCACCGGCCAGGGGCGGCCCGGGTGCCGCGCCAGCGTGTCGGTCGACCGGTACTCGAAGCCGAGCCGCTCCGCCACCAGCCGGGCGACCGTCGACTTCCCGGTGTTCGACGTCCCCCCGATCAGCACCACCCGCAGCAGCTCGTCCGTCATGCCGCCGACCCTACCCAGCGGCAGTGGACCGAGACCGAACCTTGACCTCGGACGGCCCGCCCCGACCCTCGCCCGCGCTGCTGGACGGGCCCTTCCCGGCCTCCCGCGACAGCGCCACCGGCCGGCCGCCCCCACCCCCGAGGGACCCTGCCGGACCGCCGCCGGCCGCGCCCGCCACCGCCCGCACGGGCCTTTCGGCGAAGCCGACTCGGGGGTGCCCGGACGCCCGCGAACTCCTAGGCTCGACCGTACCGAACCCCCGCCGGAAGGGCCGCCCTTGAACCGCTCCATCCGTTCCACCGACGACGTCCTCGCCCTGCTCGACGGGCTCTTCGCACCCGAGGCGGACCGCTGGACCGACCGGGCCGCCGACTGGTGGGACGGCCTCTACGCCGACCGCGCCTCCGGTCGGCCGTTCTTCGCCGCCGCGCCGGACGAGAACCTCGTCGCCCACCTCGACCGCGGCCTGCTCGCCCCCGGCGCGCGGGTGCTGGACCTCGGCTGCGGGGCCGGCCGCAACGCCGTCCACCTCGCCGCCCGCGGCTTCGAGGTGGACGCCGTCGACCTCTCCGCCACCGCCCTCGCCTGGGCGCACGAGCGCGCACAGGCGGCGGGGGTCGCACCGCGGTTCCACCACGGCAACATCTTCACCGTGGAACTCCCCCTCCCCGCCTACGACCTGGTGTACGACTCGGGCTGCCTGCACCACCTGCCGCCGCACCGCCGGATCAGCTACCTCGCGCTGCTGGAGCGCGTGCTGGCACCCGGCGGGCACCTCGGGCTGACCTGCTTCGCGGCCGGCGCGATGGGCTCGGAGCTGCCCGACGCCGAGCTCTACCGCACCGGGAGGCTGGACGGCGGCCTCGCCTTCACCCCGGACGAACTGCGCTGGATCTTCGGCGACTTCACCGAGCTGGAGCTCCGCCCGATGCTGCCGCAGGAACCCGGCTCGCCGCTGTTCGGCCTGCCCGTGCTGCTCACCGCGCTGTTCCGCAGGCCGCCCGCCGGGTGAGACGCGCGTCGGCGCGGGGTAGGAGGAGGGACGGGGGTGGCCGGCCGTACCGGCCAGTGGAGCAGGGCGACCAGAGGGGACGGGACACATGTCCGCCGACGAAACAGTGTGGGACGCCGCCGTCGGGCGCGGACTGGGCTTCCTGCACGGGGCGTTGGGCCCCGGCGGGCTGCCGTCCGCCCGGCCCGGCCTCGACCCGGAACTGCGGGCACCGCTCACCGGCGCCGACGCCCGCCGGCGCCTGCTGGTCTCGCACGGGGTGGACCTCGGGTTCGACCCCGACCACGAGGGCCTGTCCGCGATGTGGGGCCTCGCCCTGCTGCGGCCCGACGCCGAACGGCCCGAGGAGCGCGAGCTGGTGGCCGCGCTGGCGGGGCAGGTCCAGAGGTACCGCCACCCCTCGCGCCACCGGTACGGCCTCTTCCCGCCCGGCGTGCCCTTCGCCGCCGACACCGGCAGCACCGCGGTCGCGATGTCCGGACTCGCCCGGCACGGGCTGCTCGCACCGGACGAAGCGGCGGACTACGCCGAGCAGTTGCTGGACACCCAGATCGGCCCGGACGACGGCCCGATACCGGCCTACTGGGAGGACAGCGACCAGACCTCCTCCCGCGGCCGGCGCTACGACGCGGTCATCGCCGCCGACATCCTCTTCGCGCTCCACCTCCCGGGCGCCGCGGGCCGGTTGCCGCACCCGGCGGCCGAGGCGACGCTGCGGTACGTCCGCCAGCACCTGAGCGGCCCCCGCACCGGCACCCGGTACTACGCCTCGCCCGAGGCCTTCCTGCACGCCGCCGCCCGGGCGGCCACCGCCGTGCCCGAACTGGCCGCACCGGCGCGGCGCGCGGTCGAGCACGTCACCACCCAGTTCGCCGACACCCCGCTCGAAACGGCGCTGCTCGTACTCGCCGGCGAGTACACGGGCGCCACCGCCGACCTGCCCGGTCTGCGCCGGCGGCTGGCCGGGGCCCAGCTGCCGGACGGCTCCTGGCCGGCCGGCGGCTACTTCCGCACCGGGAACCTGCCGCTGTACTTCGGCTCGCCGCACCTCACCACGCTGTTCGCCGTCCGCGCCCTGCGGCCCGAGACCCCGTCGGCGAGCTGACCACCGACGCCGACCGCCGACGGGGCGAACCGGGTCAGTCGGCGAGGCTGAAGTCGCCGCCGACCGCCGCGGCGATGGTGTCGGCGCGGACCAGGTCGGTGAAGGTCCGCACCGGGGAGCTGCTGTCCGTGGTGCTGCCGTCGCCGAGCTGGCCGGAAGCGTTGGCCCCGCAGGAGTGGACCTCGCCGTCGGCCAGCAGGACGACGGTGTGCTCACGGCCGCCCGCCACCTGCCGCACCCCGGCCAGGCCCGGGACCGGCACCGGCGTGACCCGGAAGGTCGTGCTGCCGTCGCCGAGCTGGCCCGAGGTGTTCTGCCCCCAGGCCCTGAGCCGGTGGTCGCCGCCGGTGACGGCCAGGCTGTGGTGGGAGCCCGCCGCGATCCAGCTGACCCCGCCGGACCAGCCGCCCCGGGTGTGGACCGGGGTGTAGCGGTTGATCGTGGTGTTGTCGCCGAGCTGGCCGGAGGCGTTGAAGCCCCAGGCCTTCACCGCGCTCCCGCCGCTCACGGCGAGGCTGTGGTTGGCGCCGGCCGCGATCCGGCTGACCGCACCGAGGCCGGCCACCTGGACCGGGACGTTGCGGGCGGCCGAAGTCCCGTCGCCGAGCTGGCCGTTGACGTTGTGGCCCCAGGCCCACACGGTGCCGTCCGCGCGCAGCGCCAGACTGTGGTGGAGGCCGGCGGCGATGGCGATCACCTCGTCGAGGCGCCTGACCCGGACCGGGACACTGCTGTCGGCGTCGCCACCGTTGCCGAGCTGACCGTGGGCGTTCCGGCCCCAGGCCAGCACCGTGCCGTCCTCGCACAGGGCGAGGCTGTGGGCGCCGCCCGCGGCGATGTCGGTGGCATCGCCCAGGTTGACGACCCAGTCGGGCGCGCCGCGGCCGGAGACCGAGCCGTCACCGAGCTGCCCCGAGCCGTTGGCGCCCCAGGACCGCACGCTGCCGTCGGTCAGCAGCGCCAGCCCGTGCCCCGTGGCCGCACCCGCCCCGCCGGCGGCGGTCCTGACCACGTCGGAGCCGGCCAGCCCGAGCACGGTGGTGGCCTTGGTGTGCAGGGCGGCCCAGGAGCCGTCACCGAGCTGGCCGGCACGGTTGTTGCCCCAGGCCTTGAGCCGCTTGTCCGCCACTTCTTCTCCCGTCTGTCGATGAACGGCCGCCGCGCCGGACCCACAGGGGTCGACGCGAGCGCCGCGCGCCATGCGTAGCCAACCAGACACCCACGGTGTTCATGGGCCCGTGACGGGCCGACGGGGCTTCCGACACACGCAGGGGTGACACGGCGGTGCGGCAGCACGGACGGACGCCGCCGGAACGGACCAGTCCGGCGGGCGGGCGCCCCGTCCCCGACCTAGGCTTCCCGCACGGAAGCTCCCCCGGCCGCCTCGGATCGGAACCCCCATGCACCCTGTCGTACGCGGCGCCGGAGCCCTGGGCCTGGCCGTGGCGCTGGCGTGCGGCCTCGCCGCGTGCCACAACGGTTCCCCGGCGAGCTCCGCCAAGGTCGAACCGTCGACCCCCGCGAGCACCGCCGCCTCCCCCTCCCCCTCCACTGCCTCCGCCACCGCCACCGCCATCCCGGCGCTGCCCGCCGCGCTCACCGGCCAGCAGCTCGCCTGGCACGCCTGCCCGGCCCCGTCGGCCGCCCAGGGCGGCGGCCGGGCCCCGGGCGCGCCGTGGGAGTGCGCCACCCTGAAGGCCCCGCTGGACCACGCCCGGCCCGACGGGCGCACCATCGACCTCGCGCTGATCCGGGCGAGGTCCACCGGCGGGCCGAGGATCGGCTCGCTGATCTACAACTTCGGCGGCCCCGGCGCCTCCGGCGTCACCACCCTGCCCGCCCTCGCCAAGGACTACGCCGACCTCAACACCCGCTACGACCTGGTCGGTTTCGACCCGCGCGGGATCGGCGACAGCGCCGGCGTGCGCTGCCTGGACGACGCCGCCACGGACGCCTCGGCCGCCGTCGACGGCACACCGGACGACACCGCCGAGGCCCGGGCGCTCGACGAGGCCAACACCGCGTACGCCGCCGCCTGCCAGCAGAACTCCGGCGCCGTCCTGCCCTACGTCGACACCGTCTCGGCCGCCCGCGACCTCGACCTGCTGCGCCAGGTACTCGGGGACGACCGGCTGCACTACTTCGGTTTCTCCTACGGCACCGAACTCGGCGGCGTCTACGCCCATCTGTACCCGCACGACGTCGGCCGCCTGGTGATGGACGCCGTCGTCGACCCGACCCAGGATCCGCTGCAGAGCTCGCTCGGCCAGGCCAAGGGCTTCCAGCTCGCCCTGGAGAACTTCATGGCGGCCTGCGCCGACCAGGCGGGCGAGGCCTGCCCGACCGGTCCGGGCGGCGCCGAGGGCACCCGGCGGATCACCACCCTCCTGCAGGGCCTGGACGCCGCCCCGCTGCCGGCCGACAGCGGTCGCAGACTCACCCAGGACCTCGCCGTCACCGGCATCGCGGCCGCGCTCTACAGCGAGGCGAGCTGGAACGCCCTCGCCGTCGGCCTCCAGGAGGCGATGCAGGGCGGCTCCGGCACCACCCTGCTCGCCCTCGCCGACGCCTACACGGGCCGCGACGCCCAGGGCCACTACAGCAACCTGCTCGCCGCCAACCGCGCCGTCAGCTGCGTCGACGACCGGCAGCGCTACACCGAGGCCGAGGTGCGGGAGCAGCTCCCGGCGTTCCGTCAGGCCTCCCCGGTCTTCGGCGACTTCGCCGCCTGGGGCCTGACCGCCTGCTCGCACTGGCCGGTGCCCGGACGGACCGACCACCCCGAGGTCGACGCCCCCGGCGCGGCGCCGATCGTGGTCATCGGCAACACCGGCGACCCGGCCACCCCGTACGAGGGGGCCCGCGCGATGGCGCAGCGGCTCGGCCCGGGCGTCGGGGTGACCGTCACCCTGCGCGGGCAGGGCCACGGCGGCTACGACACCGGCAACCCCTGCCTCAAGCAGGCCGTCGACCAGTACCTGCTGGACGGCGTGGTGCCGCCCGACGGCACCACGTGCGCGTAACAAGCCTTCACCAAGCTCCCACCCCGGTCGGGGACTTCGCGACCTGACGCCCTACCGTGGGCCCCGGAAAGGGGACCACATGACCGCCAACCCGCCACGGCTGCAGGGCAACCGCCGCCTCCTCGACCCCGCGCGCCCGTTCCCCGAACGGGTCGCGCGGCTGGTCCGGGACTGGGAGGACGACGGCCGGGCCGGCTACCGCCTGGTCGACGGCCGGGCGCTGCTCGCCCTGTACTGCTGGCACCTGGACGCCACCCGGCGCGGCACCGCCGACGAAACCCCGGCCACCACCGCCTACGTCGCCGCGGCCTTCGCCGCCAACGGGGGTGCGGACGGCTGGGACACGCTGCTGCGCGAGCGGGCCGACTGCACCTGTCACGGCCAGAGTTGGCGGCTGGAGAACATATCGATCTGTCTGGGCTGTCTGCGCTACGTCTGCTACCGGGTCGACACCCCCTGCTGTCCCGGCGCCCGCATCGTCGGCTGAGTCCCGTCCGGATCCCCCGTCAGCAGCCGGGCCAGCAGCGCGCCGGGCCCCTCCGGCAGGGCCCCGTGGACGAGTTCGGTGCGGTGCACCAGGCGGGGCGCCCGGACCGGGACGGCCACCACCCCCGGCGCACCGGCCGCCACCGCGGCGGGCAGCAGGGCCGGCCCGTGCCCGGCCGCGACCAGGGCGAGCAGCCCGCGCACATCGGTGCCCAGGTAGCGCAGGGACGGCCGGTAGCCGTCGACGGCGGTGGCGGCGCGCAGCCGGGCGCCGGTCGGGGCGAGGGCGGGGGCGTGCAGCCAGCGGGCGGCGGACAGGTCGGCGAGCGCGAGCCCGGAGCGCCCGGCCAGCGGGTGGCCGGCCGGCAGGGCGACGGCGAGCGGCTGCTCGGCGACCGCGACGGTGGCGAGCGGGCCCACGTCGGGCAGCGGCAGCGGGTCGGACGGGGCGGCCGGACCGTCCACGAGCGCGAGGTCGACGGCGCCGGTCGCGACCTCGGCGGGCAGCGCGTCCTGGGCGAGCACCCGGACCGTCAGGTCCACCGTCGGATGGACCCGGCGCACCTCGGCGAGCGCGCGCCCCACCTCCGCCCCGAGCGCCAGCGGCGTGGCCCCGACGGTGAGACAGGCACTCGCGGCACCCGCCAGGCGTGCGATGTCGGCACGCGCCGCGTCGATCCTCAGCAGCAGGGCCGAGGCGTGCTCCAGCAGCCGCGCGCCCGCCTCGGTGGGGCCGACCGGACGGCGGTGCAGCACCGCCGTGCCGAGGTCCGCCTCCAGCGCGGCGATCTGCTGGGAGACCGCCGACTGGGTGTAGCCGAGTTCGCGGGCGGCCTCGGAGAACGAGCCCAGCCGGACCACGGCGACAAAGGTGCGCAGCTGCTGCGGCTCCACGCGCTCATCACGTCCACTGATCGAGGGGTAAGCAATCATCGTTGGCGCTGATGCGGCGCCGCCGGTCAGGATAGCCCCATGACCCACCCCGTCCCCCGCCTCGCCCTGGTCGGCGACCGCTCGACCGCCGTCCGCTCGCACACCCGCGTCCCCGCCCTGCTCGACGCGCTCGCCGACCGCGACCAGCTCGTCCTGGACGCCTACTGGATCCCCACCGAGGACGCCGCCGCCCCCGGCGCACTGGACGGCTTCGACGCCGTCTGGCTGCTCCCCGGCAGCCCGTACCGCAGCGAGGACGGCGCGCTGGCCGCCGTCCGCACCGCCCGCGAGCGGCGCATCCCCTTCCTCGGCACCTGCGCCGGCTTCCAGCACGCGGTGCTGGAGTACGCCCGCCACGTCTGCGGGATCGGCGGCGCCGCGCACGGCGAGAGCCATCCCGGCGAGGCGGACCTGGTGATCGTGCCGCTCAGCTGCTCGCTGGTGGGACACGAGGGCGCGGTGCGGCTGACCCCCGGCTCGCTGGCCGAGCGCGTCCTCGGCGCGCCGCGCACGGTGGAGCGGTACCACTGCGCGTACGGGCTGAACGACGCCTACCTGGAGCGGCTGCGCGCGGGCGGCCTGCGGTTCAGCGGCGCGGACGACTCCGGGCAGCTGCGGATCCTGGAGCTGCCGGCCGAGGCGCACCCCTTCTTCCTGGCCTCGCTGTTCCAGCCGGAGCTGGCCGACGACGGCACCCGGGCCCACCCGATGATCCGCGCCTTCGCCGCCGCCGCGGCCGACCGCGTCACGGTGTCACGGTGAAGAGCCGCTAGCGGCGGGCGGTGAGCCGCTCCCACACCTCGGCGACCCTGGGCGCCAGCTCCTCCAGCGGGCCGCTGTTGTCGATCACCAGGTCGGCCACGGCCAGCCGGTCGGCCCGGCTGGCCTGGGCCGCCATCCGGGCCCGGGCCTCCTGCTCGGTCATCCCGCGCAGCCGGACCAGCCGCTCGACCCGCACCTCGTCCGCCGCGTCGACCACGATCACCTCGTCGTACAGCGGCCCGAGCCCGTTCTCGGCGAGCAGCGGGACGTCGTGCACCACCACCGCGTCCGGCGCCGCCGCCGCCTCCAGCTCGGCGGAGCGCGCCCGGACCAGCGGGTGGACGATCGCGTTCAGCGCCCGCAGCCGCGCCGGGTCGGCGAAGACGATCGCGCCGAGCGCCGGCCGGTCCAGCGAGCCGTCCGCCGCGAGCACGCCCGCGCCGAACTCGGCGACCACGGCGTCGAGGCCCGAAGTACCGGGGGCGACCACCTCACGGGCGATCACGTCGGAGTCCACGATCACCGCGCCGTGGGCGGCGAGCAGCCGCGACACCTCGCTCTTGCCCGCGCCGATGCCGCCCGTCAGTCCGATCTTCAGCATGGCGCCAGGCTACCGGCGGACCTCACCGCGCGGTCACCCCAGGTCGAGTCACCCCAGGTCGAGTCACCCCAGGTCGAGGCTCTCGCCCTCGCCCAGGGTGTGCAGCTCCGCGCCGGTGCCCGGGCCGCCGGGGCCGACCAGCCGGGTGTGCACGGCGACGCCGGCCGGGCTGAGCACCGCGTCGTGCACCGGGACGGCCTGCCGCGGCCCGGCCTCGCGCACGTAGTCGATCAGCTCGCCGACCTTGGTCCACGGCGCGGCGATCGGCAGCAGCAGGGTGTCCACCGGCTGCGGCGGCACGGTCAGCGCGTCACCCGGGTGGAACAGCCGGCCGTCGAAGAGGAAGCCGACGTTGCGCACCCGCGGGATGTCCGGGTGGATCACCGCGTGCCACTCGCCGTGCACCGAGACGCCGATCCCGCCGAGGTCGAAGGCGTCGTCCTCGCCGACCGCCGTCACCCGCCGGCCCACCCCCTCCAGCTGCCGGGCGACGTCCGGGTTGGTCCACACCCGCAGCGCCGGGTCCGCCTCCAGCGCGGCCCGCAGCCGGGCCTCCTCGAAGTGGTCGGCGTGCTCGTGGGTGATCAGCACGGCGTCCGCGCCCACCAGGGCCGCGGGATCGGTGAACATCCCGGGGTCGACGACGACGGTCGTCCCCTCGTGCTCCAGGCGTACGCAGGCATGTCCGAACTTGGTGATCCGCATGCCTCAGCACGGTACTCCGGAACCGTTACGGGGCGGTGCCGACCAGTTCCTTCGGAGCGGCGGGCCGCTGGACCGGCAGCGCCGCCGGCCCGATCTCCGGCAGCTCGACGTGCTCGCTCAGCCCGAACCGGTCGTGCAGCCGGCGCAGCGGGGCCGGCGCCCACCAGTTGAACTCGCCGAACAGCTTCATCGCGGCGGGCACCAGCAGGCAGCGCACCACCGTGGCGTCGACCGCCACGGCGACCGCCAGCGCGATGCCCATCTGCTTGACCATCAGCATGTCGCCGAGCGCGAACCCGGCGAAGACGATCACCATCAGCAGCGCCGCCGAGGTGATGATCCGACCGCTGCGCTGGACGCCCAGCTCCACCGACCGGGAACAGCTGTGCCCCTTGTCCCGCAGTTCCTTGATCCGGGAGAGCAGGAAGACCTCGTAGTCCATCGACAACCCGAAGGCGAAGGCGAACACCAGCACCGGGATGAAGGTCTCCAGTCCGCCGGTCGGGCTGAATCCGAGCAGTCCGCTGAACCAGCCGTCCTGGAAGACCAGGGTGAGCGCGCCGAGCGAGGCGCCCAGCGAGAGCAGGTTCATCAGCAGGGCCTTGACCGGCATCACCACCGAGCCGGTCATCAGGAAGAGCAGGATCAGTGTGCCGAGGGCCACCAGGCCGAGCGCGATCGGGCCGCGGGTGCGCAGTTCGTCCTGGAAGTCGATCACCGAGGCCGCCCCGCCGGTCACCTGGGTGGTGAGCCCGCCGCGGTCCGCGCGCAGCTCCTTGACGACCTGCTTCGCCTGCCCGCCCTGCGGGTCGCCGTGCACCAGCACGTCGATGGTGGAGACGGTGTCGCTCACCGGGGTGACGGCGCGCACGCCGCTGACGCCCGGCAGCTTGGCCACCACGTCGTCCGCGTAGGCCTGGGCGACGGCCGCACCGCTGTCCACCACCACGGTGATCGGAGCGGCCGAGGCCTGCGGGAAGCGCTGGTCGATCGTCTCGGCGACCTGCCGCCCGGCCGAGGAGGCGGGCAGCACGGCGGCACCGGAGTTGCGCATGTCGGCGTGCAGGAACGGCGCCCCCGCGGCCATCAGCAGCGCGGTGCAGGCGAGCACCACCGGCACGGCCCGCTTGCCGACCCGGCGCACCGTGCGGCTGAAGAAGCCGTCGTCGGGGACGGGCGCGGTGGGCGTCTTGATCCGGCTCCCGGCGAAGCCGAGCAGCGCCGGGACGAGGGTGAGCGCGGCGGCGACCGCGATCACCACCACGCTCACGCCGGCCGCGGAGACGGCGGCGAGCACCGGGCTGGTGAAGACGAACAGGCCGGAGAGGGCGACGGCCACGGTCAGGCCGGAGAAGGCGACGGTGCGACCGGCCGTGGCGGCGGTCCGCTCGACGGCGGCGGCGATCGGGGCGCCGTGGCCGCGTTCCTCGCGGAAACGTTGCACCATGAGCAGCGCGTAGTCGATCGACAGACCCAGGCCCAGCACGGTGGCGATCGGCAGCACGCTGGTGTCGATGTCCATGATCCGGCTGAAGCCGAACATGGCCAGCAGCGCTCCGCCGACCGAGGCGACGGCGCCGATCACCGGAAGGCTCGCGGCGGCCAGGCCGCCGAAGACCAGGACCATCACGACCAGGGTCAGCGGCAGGGTGACGATCTCGCCGAAGCGGGTGTCCTTCTCGGTCTGCTTCTTGACCTCGTCCTGGAGCACCAGGTCCCCGCCGACGGTCACCTTCGCGCCGTCCGTCCCGACCTCGCCCTGAATGGCGGAAAGTCGCTGGGTGACGGCGGTGGTCTCGGCGGAGGTACTGGTGTCGGCCATCCGCACCGAGACCAGGCTCGCGTTGCCGTCGGCCGAGCGGAGCGCCGCCGCGCCCGGGCCGGGGCCGTAGGCGTCGGTGGCCGAGGAGACCCCGGGCAGGGCGGCGATCTCGGCGGTGGCCCGGGTGACGGCGTCCCGGACGGTGGTGTCGTCCACCGGCCGGCCGTCCACCACGGCGGTGACGGTGCCCTTGGCCGGATCGGCGGCGGTGACGACGGCGCTGCCGCGGTCCGCCTCGGAGGCGGAGGAGGAGGCGCCGGCCACCGAGCCCTCGAAGACCCGTCCGCCGATCAGCACGCCTATCACCAGCACGACCGCCCAGAAACCGAGCACCCAGCGACGCTGCCGGTAGCAGAACCGGCCGAGGGCGGCGAGGCGTCCGCCGACCTGCGGATCGACGGACGGGCGGGGGGAGGCAGCGGAGGACACGGCGGAGCGAAGGCTCATGTGCGGAGGGTGCCTAGCGTGCGGGGCCGGGTGAGCGACCCATCGGGCAACTCCTCCCAAGGTAGGCCTGAATTCCCGAATCACCCATAGGCATTGAATGAGCCCCTCATCACAAAAATCCCTCACATAAGGAATGAATAATGAAGGTCGAAAAACAATGAACCCCGCTCGGAAACCGAGCGGGGTTCATCGGTGACGCTATGCGCTAGTCACGCACCAGCGGGGCAGAGCCTCAGCTCTGGCCACCGGCCAGCTTCTCGCGCAGGGCGGCCAGGGCCTCGTCCGAGGCCAGGGCGCCGGAGCCCTCGTCGCTGCTGGACGAGTAGGAGCCACCGGCAGCGGCGGCGACGGCGTCGCCACCCTCGGCAGCGGCCTCCGCGTCGGCCTCGCGGCTCTTGATGACCTGGGCCTGGTGCTGCTCGAAGCGCGCCTGGGCCTCGGCGTACTGCCGCTCCCACTCCTCGCGCTGCTTCTCGTAGCCCGCCAGCCAGTCGTTGGCCTCGGGGTCGAAGCCCTCCGGGTAGATGTAGTTGCCCTGGTCGTCGTAGGACGCGGCCATGCCGTACAGGGTCGGGTCGAACTCGACCTCGGCCGGGTTGGCACCCAGCGCCTCGTTGGCCTGCTTCAGCGAGAGGCTGATGCGACGACGCTCGAGGTCGATGTCGATGACCTTGACGAAGATCTCGTCGCCGACCTGGACGACCTGCTCCGGGATCTCGACGTGGCGCTCGGCCAGCTCGGAGATGTGGACCAGACCCTCGATGCCCTCGTCCACGCGGACGAACGCACCGAACGGAACCAGCTTGGTGACCTTACCCGGAACGACCTGGCCGATCTGGTGGGTACGGGCGAACTGCTGCCACGGGTCCTCCTGGGTCGCCTTCAGCGACAGGGAGACACGCTCGCGGTCCATGTCGACGTCGAGAACCTCGACGGTGACCTCCTGGCCGACCTCGACAACCTCGGACGGGTGGTCGATGTGCTTCCAGGACAGCTCGGAGACGTGAACCAGGCCGTCGACGCCACCCAGGTCCACAAAGGCACCGAAGTTGACGATCGAGGAGACGACGCCGGAGCGCACCTGGCCCTTCTGCAGGGTGGTGAGGAAGGTCTGGCGGACCTCGCTCTGGGTCTGCTCCAGCCAGGCACGGCGGGACAGGACCACGTTGTTGCGGTTCTTGTCCAGCTCGATGATCTTGGCCTCGAGCTCCTTGCCCACGTAGGGCTGGAGGTCGCGGACGCGGCGCATCTCGACCAGCGACGCCGGCAGGAAGCCACGGAGGCCGATGTCGAGGATGAGACCACCCTTGACGACCTCGATGACGGTACCGGTGACGATGCCGTCCTCTTCCTTGATCTTCTCGATCGTGCCCCAGGCACGCTCGTACTGAGCGCGCTTCTTGGACAGGATGAGACGACCCTCCTTGTCCTCCTTCTGGAGAACCAGGGCCTCGATGTTGTCGCCGACGGCGACGACCTCGTGCGGGTCGACGTCGTGCTTGATCGAGAGCTCGCGGGACGGGATGACGCCCTCGGTCTTGTAACCGATGTCGAGGAGGACCTCGTCACGGTCGACCTTCACGATGACGCCCTCGACGATGTCGCCATCGTTGAAGTACTTGATGGTCTCGTCAATCGCGGCGAGGAAGGCCTCCGCGTCGCCGATGTCGTTGACCGCGACCTGCGGGGTGGTGCTGAGGGAGGAGTCGGTGGGGCTCGTCATTAGGAAAAGGGCTCCGGTACGGACATGAAGTCGTAGGTAATGCCACGCGGAGGGCCCGTATCGCTCCCACCGAAAGCCGGACAGCCAAGAACACGGAGCACCGGGGTTCCCGAGACAACGGGAGATCGGCGTCCGTCTTGCGACCGTGGGGTCTTCGACAGATGCGAGCGCGACCTGCTCCGTCCGAGGCGCGCAGGCCCGCAGCGCAACTTGTAGCATACGGGGACGGCCAGGCACGGTCAACGCCAAGAACGGCAAGACGGTGGAGCCCGGTATGGAACAGGCCATATCCTCCGATTGCGCACCTCAACGGGTGGCGGCCGCTGGGAGGACCTTCCCCGGATGCCACCGCCGGGACACCGGACCTCTCGGCCCGGTTCGCGGCAGCGGCGCTTCCGCAGACGACACCCTACGCGATGGGCCTAGCAACCGTGACCGGCACCCCCCTCCCCGACCCCATTGATCTTGACGAGGACGGCGACGACGCGGTAAGGCGCTCCGCCGGCACCGGCGAGAGCAGCCGCGCCAGCCGCCACTGGTGGGACCGCAACGCCGACGAATACCAGGACGAACACGGCGAGTTCCTCGGCGACGACCGGTTCACCTGGTGCCCCGAGGGCCTCGACGAGGCGGACACCCGGCTGCTCGGCGAGGTCGCCGGCCGCACCGTCCTGGAGATCGGCGCCGGCGCCGCCCAGTGCTCGCGCTGGCTGGCCGGCCAGGGCGCCCACCCGGTCGCCCTGGACATCTCGCACCGCCAGCTCCAGCACTCGCTGCGGATCGACCTCGCCCGAGGCGCCGCCCCCGTCGCGGTCGTCCAGGCCGACGCCGCCGTGCTGCCGTTCGCCGACGCCTCCTTCGACCTCGCCTGCTCCGCCTACGGCGCCGTCCCGTTCAGCGCCGACACCACCGCGCTGATGCGCGAGGTCCACCGGGTGCTGCGGCCCGGCGGGCGCTGGGTCTTCTCGGTCACCCACCCGATCCGCTGGGCCTTCCCCGACGAGCCCGGCGTCGAGGGGCTCACCGCCGTCTCCTCCTACTTCGACCGCACCCCCTACGTCGAGCAGGACGAGCAGGGCCGGGCCACCTACGTCGAGCACCACCGCACCCTCGGCGACCGGGTCCGCGAACTCGTCGCCGCCGGCTTCCGGCTGGTCGACCTCGTCGAGCCCGAATGGCCCGAGGGCCACGAGCAGGACTGGGGCGGCTGGTCCCCGCTGCGCGGACGGCTCATCCCCGGCACCGCGATCTTCGTCGCCGAGCGGGGCTGACACCTTGCTGAACCCGGCCTGGCGCGAGCTGCCCGTCCGCACCGCCCTGCCCGCCCTGCACCGGGCCCTCGACGCCCACGGCACCGCCGTGCTCGCCGCCCCGCCCGGCACGGGGAAGACCACCCTGGTGCCGCTCGCCCTGGCCGGCCTGCTCGGTTCCGGACCTGTTCGCCGCGTCCTCGTCGCCGAACCGCGACGGCTCGCCGTCCGGGCCGCCGCCCGGCGGATGGCCTGGCTGCTCGGCTCCACGGTGGGCGCCGAGATCGGCTTCACCGTGCGCGGCGAGCGGCGCGTCGGCCCGGAGACCGTGGTCGAGGTGGTCACCACCGGTGTGCTGCTCCAGCGCCTCCAGCGCGACCAGGAGCTGCCCGGCGTCGACGTGGTCGTCCTCGACGAGTGCCACGAACGGCACCTGGACGCCGACACCGCGCTCGCCTTCCTGCTCGACGTGCGCGCCGCCCTGCGGCCCGAGCTGCGGATCGTCTGCGCCTCGGCCACCTCCGACACCGCGGCCTGGGCCGAACTCCTCGGCGGCGCGCCGGTCGTCGAGGCGCACGGAGTCTCGCACCCGGTCGAGGTGGTCCGGGCGCCGCCCGCCCGGGCCGTGCGGCCCGCGCACGGCACCCGGGTGGACTTCGCGCTGCTCGACCACGTCGCCGCCACCGTCCGGCGGGCGCTCGCGGAGCGGGAGGGCGACGTGCTCTGCTTCCTGCCCGGCGTCGGCGAGATCGCCCGCGTCGCCGGGCAGCTCGCCGGCGCGCCCGCCGAGGTCCTCCAGCTGCACGGGCGCGCCCCGCAGGCCGTCCAGGACGCCGCGCTCGCGCCGTCCGCCTCCCGCCGCGTCGTCCTGTCCACCTCCGTCGCCGAGTCCTCCCTCACCGTCCCCGGCGTCCGGATCGTGGTCGACGCCGGGCTGGCCCGCGAACCGCGCACCGACCACGCGCGCGGACTCGCCGCCCTGGTCACCGTGCGCGCCTCGCTGGCCGCCGCCCGCCAGCGGGCCGGCCGCGCCGGGCGCGAGGCCCCCGGCACCGTCTACCGGTGCTGGCACGAGGCCGAGGACGCCCTCGCCGCCCGCTTCCCCACCCCCGAGATCGCGCTCGCCGACCTGACGTCCTTCGCCCTCCAGGCCGCCTGCTGGGGCGACCCGGACGCCACCGGCCTCGCCCTGCCCGACCGGCCCCCGGCGGGCGCGATGGCCGCCGCCCGACAGACCCTGCTCGCCCTCGGAGCCGTCTCCGCCGACGGCCGGGCCACCCCGCGCGGCATCCGGCTCGCCCGTACCGGCCTGCACCCCCGGCTGGGACGGGCCCTGGTGGACGGCGCGCCCCTGGTCGGCGCCGACCGGGCCGCCGAGGTGGTCGCCCTGCTCTCCGAGGAACCCCCACGCACCCTCGGCGACGACCTCACCACCGTCCTGCGCACCGTCCGCACCGCGCGAGACCCCTACGCGGGCCGCTGGCGCGAGGAGACCCGCCGCCTGCGTCGCGCCTCCGGCTCCGAACCGTCCACCGGCCTCCCCGACTCCACGGCCGTCGGCCTGGTCGTCGCCCTCGCCTTCCCCGAACGCATCGCCCGCGCGCGGGTGGAGCGGCCCGCCCCCGGCGAGCGCAGCCCCTACCTGATGGCCTCGGGCACCGCCGCCGAACTCGCCCCGGGAACCGCGCTCGGCGCCCTGCCCTGGCTCGCCGTCGCGACGGCCGACCGCCCGGCCGGCTCCCCTTCCGCCCGGATCCTGAACGCCGCCGCCCTCGACGAGGACACCGCCCGGCAGGCCGGTGCGCCGCTCCTCACCACCCGCGCCGAAGTCCACTGGGACACCCGACGTGGCGAAGTCGTCTCCCGCCGGGTGGAATCCCTCGGTGCCATCGAACTCGCCGAGAAGCCCCTCACCAACCCCGACCGGGCCCTCGTCCGCGCCGCTCTCCTGGAAGGCCTCACCCGCGAGGGCATCAGCACCCTCCTGAGCTTCCCGTCCAACCTGCGCGAGCGCCTTGCGTTCCTCCACACCGCCATCGGAGCCCCCTGGCCCGACGTCTCCGACGAGGCGCTGCTCAACCGCGCCGACGAGTGGCTGGAACCCGAACTCTCCCGCGCCCGCCGCCGCTCCGACCTCGCCCGCATCGACACCACGGCGGCCCTCCAGCGCCTCCTCCCCTGGTCCACCGGCGAGGCCGGCCGCCTGGACGAACTCGCCCCGGAACGCATCACCGTGCCGTCAGGCTCGAAGATCCGCGTCGACTACACCACCGAACGCCCAGTACTGGCCGTCAAGTTGCAGGAACTCTTCGGTTGGAAGGCCGCCCCGGCCCTGGCCGGCGGACGAGTGCCACTCACCGTCCAACTGCTCTCCCCCGCCGGCCGGCCCGCCGCCATCACCGGTGACCTGGAAGGTTTCTGGCGCAACGGTTACCACGCCGTCCGCGCAGACCTCAGGGGCCGCTACCCCCGCCACCCTTGGCCCGAGGACCCGACCACGGCGGAGCCCACCAAGCGCACCAACGCCAGGAAGCAGTAGGTGGCGGAGCCTCACACAACCCGCCCGGTTCCGGTCAGGCCGTCCTCGCCATCGGTCGAGCACGGTCGTACAGGTCGCGTGCGTGCCGGTTGCCCTGGTAGGGCTTGATCATGGCCATCATCGAGCGGAAGCGATCATCAGCCCGACCGGACTGGATGGCCTGGTAGTCGTCGAGAGCCCGGTGCCAGTCCACACAGGCTTCTTCAAGTCGGCCGGCCTGCACCTTCCATTCTGCGAGCATGCCGGTCATCCGCACCCGGTTACGGACGTAGACGGAGTACCGCAGGCGGTCGGACGTCTCCATGGCGGCGATGGCGCCGGCCTTGTCGCCGAGTTCCCAGCGGACCTTGGCCTCGTGGTACGCCAGGGAGGACGGGTCGTAGGAGCCGAACGCCTTGGCCTTGGACTCGGCCTGCTCCATCGCGACCTCCGCTATCCCCAGGTGGTACAGGGCTCCGGCCTTGTCGCCGGTCTGGGCCGCAGAATGGGCCTGCTGTCCGGCGAGGAAGGCCCGCATCCGAGGGCCGGCCTGCGGTGAGGCGGCTGAGGCGGCGTCCGCGAACCGCATGGCGGTACTGCCGAACAAGCTGCTGATCACCGGAGGTGCGGGCTTCATCGGCTCGCACTTCGCCAGGCGGCTGCTGCGGTGTGACCATGTGGCCCAGGTGACCGTGCTCGACGCCCTCACCTACGCCGGGAGCGTGGAGAACCTGGGCGAGGTATGACCGAGGGCGACGTCCACCACGTCGCCGCCACCCTCAAGCGCGCCACCGGGAACGGATGGTGAGGCGCGCGGCCGTCCTCGGGAAGGGGGCCCTCGCCGCGCACGCGTGCGAGACGATCGCCGCTCTGACCGGCACCGTACTGGACACGGTGATCCCGAACGCGGTCGAGCCGGACTGGGACATGCGGCTGTCCGACTACGTCACCGAGCGCTGGCCGGCCACCCGCGTCCTACGCTCGGGCGACTGGCGGGACCTGGAGCCGGGCCGCTGCGACCTGGTGTTCAGCGTTCTCTATGACAAACTCATCGGCCCAGAGCTTATCGACGCCACCGAGCACATCATCAACTGCCATCCTGGCCGCCTGCCCGGCTACCGGGGCGTGCGGCCGGTCAACTGGGCGCTGCGCAACCGCGAGCACCTGCACGGCATCACGATCCACGTCATCGACTCCGGGATCGACTCCGGGCCGATCCTCGCCGAAGCGGTCTTCTCCATCTGGCCGGACGTGGACGAGGTCAAGGACGTGTGGCGGCGGGCCATGGAACACGGGCGGCTGCTCATCTCGGACACGCTGCCCAAGCTGGAGCACATCGTGCCCCGACCGCAGGAGACATCTGCGGCGGTCACCCACTTCAGCCGCGACAACGCCGGCCTCGGCGAACGCAGCAACTGGACGCGGGCGGAATCCAATGAGATGTCTTCTTAAGGCAGGAGCGCTCTCACCGCGGTGTCCAGGCCCTGGATCTCGACGGCCACCGCCGTGGTGGCGGCCAGACCCTGCCCGGCCCGGGCCAGGTAGGCCAACACCTGCTCCCAGCGCCGCGCGGGTGCGGCGACCGCCTGCTCGAGGTCCTCCGCCGCTTGAACCCTGGCGGGGTCGGCGCTCCCCCGGAGCTGCTCGGCGAGCGCGAGCACCCGGCGGGCGAGGGCCTCCTCATCCACCGGCGTGGACGTGGAGTGGACGGTGACCGAGGAGTGCTCACCGGCCGCCACCCCCGATCCGCTGAAGCTCACGTTGGCGTTGCCACTGATGTGGAGTCCACCGCTGATGCGCCGGTCCTCGGTCATCGGTCCTGCCCCCTTCCACCGGTCGACGCGAGGCCGACCCGGGTCATGATCCTGCTGGCGGCTCCGGCGGCCACCGGGGAGTCGACGAAGTTGACGGTGGCGTCGCCGGAGGCGAACACGCCGCCGTTGTAGATCACGTTCTGGCGTTCCCGGAGGTCGGAGATGTCCACCTGGTGGTCGGCCAGGAAGTCCGTGAGGGTGTCCAGGACGCGGCGTTCGACGATCTTGAGGTACATCTGACTGTCGATCTGCTGGAAGTACCGGTGGAACCGGGAATCGCTCGCCGTCTCCCGGAGGCTCAGCTTGGCACCGTAGTCGAACGCGCCGAGGGCGATCTGCCGGCGTTGCTTGCGGTACTTGTGCTTCTCGGTCAGCTGCCCCCAGACCATGAAGGCCAGCCTGAACGGGGCGGCCACCAGCCGGAACGGGGCGGCTCTGGCCGAGGACCGCAGGAGCGCAAACAGCTGCCACCCGGTAGGGCGGTCGAGCAGGTGGTCGACCTGGTGATGGCGGCGGTGGAGCGGCAGCAGCAGCGACATGGCACCCTCGACGAACAGCAGGTCCCGGGCGGGGCTCAGGGAGAAGCGGACCGTAGTGGTGGCCACCAGCTCGCTGTTCCACCCCGAGACCGAGGTCACCAGGTAGGGCCGGACCCGCCCGACACCGTCGTCCCGCAGACGGTCGAGCACGGCCGGGTCCAGGGCGATCTGCGGCCGGTCCTCGGGCCGGGGAAGCAGCAGCGGGCGGAGCGCCGGGTCCAGGCCCTGCGCCAGGTCCGCCCCGCTGACGAAAACGCGCTCGGCGATTTCCACCCCGGGCAGTCCGAGGGTGGTGACCGCCGTCATCACCTCGGCGTCCAGGGCCTTCAGGGTGAAGGGGCGCACGTCGTCGTACTGCTTATCGGGCCGGTCCACCGGGACGGTGAAGTTCCAGTTGTTGAGCAGCCTCCCGTAGCCGACGAACGGCTCGTAGCCGGAGAAGACCGAGACGTTCCCCTGTCGGTCCTCGGTGGCCAGCCGGCGCAGCACTTCCTCGTCCTGCAGCCGGACGTGCGGCGCCTGCGCGGGGTCGAACGTGGCCCGGCCCAGCTTGGGCCGGAGGACGCCGTAGAACGTGATCAGCTGTTCGACCAGCACGATCACCCAGGCCACGGCGAGGAGCGGGAAGGCGAGCGGCGGATGCGGGAACAGGAACGGATCCAGGAGAAACACGACGATCGACGCGAACTGGGAGAGGGGGTGGAAGCCGTGGGGGAAGTGTAGGGAGCCGTCGGAGAGGGGTTGGAAGACGAAGGCGCCCACCATCCCGATCATGGTCAGCGCGAGCAGCACCAGGGCGGTGGTCTGCCGGAAGCGCGCGGCGAGCGCGTAGCGCAGAACGCAGACCAGGTCGACGCCAGGCGAGGAGGCGATGGCCCGATGGGGCTCCTTGAGGACGGACTCGATGACCTTGTTGGCCAGGTTGCCCTCCGACTGCACGGCCGCGCAGAGATAGCGAGTGGCGTCCGATGCCGGATGCGGAGCCTGCTGATGCGCAACGGCACCGTGCGGCGCGGTGCGGAACAGGCCGCTGTGGGCAGGCGCCGTCGTCCAACTGCTCGGTGTCGCAGATGCCCTGCCGGTGCTGCCGGTGACCGGGGCGGGCGGCGCGAAGGTGGGGGCCATCGGAGGCGCCGGCTTACCGCCGGCCAGCACGGTCGCCCCGGGCGGCGTAGATCTGAGGGCGGCGCCGCAGACGGCGCAGTCGACGGCGGCCGCCGGGCAGACCGTGCCGCAGTGCGAACAGGTCCACAGGTCGAATGTGTTCATCCGGTCATCGCCGGTTCTCGTACGACCCGGAGGTCCTAGCGGGCCTGAGGGAAGGCCCCGGCCGGACGACGAGGTGTTGGGCGTGATGCATGCTCACAGCATGCATCCTGCCGGAGGTGACTCGGCGTCATATGGACTCGCTGTTACCAAAGCAAGTCATAACGGTAGATCAAATCACTTAAAAGACAATGCTGTTGGGCAATTCGCACGGGCTGATGCCACCGGTGGGCCGCTCCCTGCGAAGTGCTCCGGGTCGAAGGGCTCAGCGGGGCATCCCCCTCCCCCTCGCCACCTGAACACCACTCCTCAACCACCAGCGCTGCGCAGGAAGTCGATCCTCCCGACTTCCTGCGCACCTGTCCGGCCGTCCGTCCGGTACCACCGAACCTTGACCGGTTGCCACCGACGTCTGACCACGCCCCCGGAGGGCAACGCGACGGGCTCTCACGCACGGTTGTCGCGCTCACCTGGGAGGCACGTGTCCGACGGCGGTTCCCATACGAGTCCTTCCGCCTCCAAACTGTCGATGATCCACTTCCGGCCGGTCTCCCCAGCCGCTGCCCAGGTGTGTTCCATACGGCGACGCCGCTTCCGGCTGAGCCTCCACAGCCTCGTTCGCCCACGAGGCCATGCCAGGTTGTGCACCAGGTCGGCGAGCCACCCGATGCAGACGACATAGTCATCGCCCATCCACTGGTAGAAGGGCTGTCGCCGCCGAGCCATAGCGCGAATCTGAATCACGGCGATGTACACCAGGGCCGCGGCGGCCTCGTCATCGTCTACCGTCCTCACAGCCCGCCCCCCTCTCCTCCAGGCCGCCGAGTCCAACCTGGTCAGAAACCCGGTCAGACTGCCTGGGGCAGAAAACCGGCGGTCGTCAAAGCTCGGTGGCGAACGGCCAGGCTCACCGAGACTCCGCCATGTTCATCGAGGAGGGACAGCACCCACGTCCCGGTGGCGCGGGGCTCAGGAGGAGGCCCACCAGGTCGAGGGGGAGGCGACGGTGTAGCCCAGGGACTCGTAGAGCGGGCGGCCCAGTTTCGAGGCGGTGAGGGTGGCCGGGAGGTCCGTCAGGTGGGCGAGGGCGCCGAGCATGACGGCGCGGCCGACGCCGCGGGAGCGGAAGGCGGACGAGGTGGCGATCCAGTAGTGGCCGGCGACGCCGTCGGCCACGACGCTCACGCCGGCTCCTGCGGCCGCGCCGTCGACCGAGGCGACGAACACGTCCACGCCCGGCTGTTCGATCAGCGCGGCCGGGAAGAGCTCGCCGGGGTGGTGGGGCTCGAAGCTGTCCAGCTCGAAGCCCTCGATCACGATCCGCTCGGCCGCTTGAAGGTCCTCGGGCCGACGCGCCCGGGTCACGTCCAGTGCCGGGGCGTCGACGGGGCCGGGCAGGCGCAGCATGATCGGCATCTGCCAGGTGCGCAGGCCCAGGTGGCTCAGGTCCGTCGAGCTGAACGGATCCTCGACGATCACCGGACCGGCGGCCCGGCGGACCAGTTCGCCCACCTCGGCCACCTCGCCCGGGTCGAGGTCGGGCTCCTGGATCAGGATCCGCCCGCCGGCTCGCTCGTCGCCGCGGACGGCGAGGAACCCGCGGCGCCGGATCACCTCGTGGCCCCGGGACACGCCGGTCGCGGTCCAGCAGGCGGCGGAGTTGCGGGCCTGGAGCGTCGGCGCCCCGGCCGGGGAGGTGGACTGGTCGGTCGTCCCGGATTCCGTCGTCATCGGGCCCACGGTAGTACGAAATCGACTCCTTGACACGGGTTGATCAACTGCGGGCCGGCGCAGCGCACGGACGCGCGACGCGCCGGCCCGGTGACGGCGGGGACGCGTCAGAGCGCGCTGACCCAGTACGGCTCGACGGTCATCCAGCCGTTGGCCCGGGCGCCGTTGAGGCGGCCGGTGCTGGTGCGGGCGAGGGTGTACCAGGACTCGACGTAGTCCGGGTCGTCGGTCCACCAGTTCGAGGGCAGCGCCGCCAGGACGGCGTTGACCAGCGGGATGTAGGCGCCCTGGTCGGCGATGGTGAGCAGGACGGCCGCCACCGCCTGGGCGAGCGCCAGGTAGTTGGTGTCGCCGTCGTCCTCCATCAGGACGACGTCGGCCAGGTTGTACTTGTAGTTCGACCAGTTCACCAGGATCTGGTTCGGGTAGTAGACCGTGTGGTCGTACTGGAGGTACGGCATGGCGACCGAGTCGACCCGGACCTTGCCGTCCTGTCCGAAGCCGGACACCAGGCTGAACATCTCGGCGGCGCCCTTGAACCAGGGCTCCTCGTCGTCGTTCACCTCGATCGAGGTGATCTTGGTGCCCCACCAGCCGGCGGCCTGCGCGGTGGTGGGGGCCTGGGCCGCAGGAGCGATGCCGCGGGTGGCCAACTCCCGCTGGAGCACGGCGATCCCGGCCGTCAGCGCCTTGGCGGTGTCGATGTCGACCAGGTAGACCGGGCGGGTGGGCAGGGTGGCGGCGGCCAGGGCGCGGGCCCGGCCGGCGGTGTCGTAGGCGCGGACGGTGCGGGCGTGCTCGTCGGTGCCGGCGGTGGCCACCAGCGGCGCGGCGCCGGCGTCCAGGGCGGCCCGCATCGACGGGTCGGCCAGCTGGACCCGCAGCAGCGGCCCGAGGTCGGCGCCGAGGCCCTTGGCGGCGGCTATGCCGAGGTCCGCGCGGGTGGTGGCGGCGGCGAGCCCGCGGGCGGTCGCGCCGGACAGGCCGGCGGCCAGCGGGGCGAGTTCGGCCCCGGCGGGCGCGGCAGCGGTCGCCGAGCGCAGCCGCTCGCGCAGGGCGGGGTCGGCGAGGGAGGCGGCCAGGGTGCGGGCGACCTCGTCCTCGATCGCGGTCACCTGGGAGGCGGCGGGGATCGGGGCCGGGGCCGGGGTGGCCACGGCCTGGCCCGCGCCGAGCGCGAGCAGCGGCAGGGCCGTGAGCGCGACGACGGCACGTCGCACGCGGGAGTGGGACATGAGGGACTCCAGGCTCGTCGGGGTGAGGCGTCGGAGCATCGGTGCGGACGGTTCCGGCGCCGCACTCGCACGCGACGGCGCCATGACAAGTGAAGAGGTTCCCCGACGCCGGTTCAACCCCCGTCGGCGCACCGGCCCTTCCGTTCACCGTGAAAACGCCTGCGGGCGTGGATCCGGCCGGATCCACGCCCGCAGGCGTTCACTGACGGCGCCTCAGTGCGCGGCGGCCTCCCAGTCGGCGCCCACGCCGACCGAGACGTCCAGCGGGGCGCGCAGCGGGTAGGCGCCGGCCATCTGCTCGCGGACGATCGCCTCGACCGGCCCGCGCTCGCCCGGCGCCAGCTCCAGCACGATCTCGTCGTGCACCTGGAGCAGCATCCGGGAGGTGAGCCCGGCCGTGCGCAGCGCCTCGTCGACCCTCAGCATGGCGATCTTGACGATGTCGGCGGCCGAGCCCTGGATCGGGGCGTTGAGCGCCATCCGCTCGGCCATCTCGCGGCGCTGGCGGTTGTCGCTGTTGAGGTCCGGCAGGTAGCGGCGGCGGCCGAGCAGGGTCTCGGTGTAGCCGGTGGCGCGGGCCTCCTCGACGACCCGGTGCAGGTAGTCCCGCACACCGCCGAACCGCTCGAAGTAGGTGTCCATCAGGCCCTGGGCCTCGGCGGGCTTGATGCCGAGCTGCTGGGAGAGCCCGTACGCGGAGAGGCCGTAGGCCAGGCCGTAGGACATCGCCTTGATCTTGCGGCGCATCTCGGCGTCGACGGCGTCGCGCGGCACCTCGAAGACCTGGGAGGCGACGGTGGTGTGGAGGTCCTCGCCGCTGGCGAAGGCCTCGGTCAGCGCCTCGTCCTCGGAGAGGTGGGCCATGATCCGCAGCTCGATCTGCGAGTAGTCGGCGGTGAGCAGCGACTCGTAGCCCTCGCCGACGACGAAGGCGCGGCGGATCATCCGGCCCTCCTCGGTGCGGACCGGGATGTTCTGCAGGTTGGGGTCCTGCGAGGAGAGCCGGCCGGTGGCGGCGACCATCTGGTTGAAGGTGGTGTGGATGCGCCCGGCCGGGGAGACGGTCTTGAGCAGGCCCTCGACGGTGGTGCGCAGCTTGGCCTGGTCGCGGTGGCGCAGCAGGATGACCGGCAGCTCGTTGTCGGTCTGGGTGGCGAGCCAGGTGAGCGCGTCGGCGTCGGTGGTCCAGCCGGTCTTGATCTTCTTGGTCTTCGGCAGGGCGAGCTCGCCGAAGAGGATCTCCTGGAGCTGCTTGGGCGAGCCGAGGTTGAACTCGTGGCCGGCCGCGGCGTGCGCCTCCTCCACCACGCGCTGGATCTCGGCGGCGAACTGGGCCTCCAGGCCGGTGAGCCAGTCGCGGTCGGCGGCGATGCCGGTGCGCTCCATGCGGGCGAGCAGGGCGGCGATCGGCAGCTCCATATCGCGCAGCAGCTCGGTGGCGCCGACTTCGGAGAGGCGGGTGTCGAAGAGCGCGGCGAGGTCGAGCACGGCGCGGGCCTGGAGCATCAGCGCCTGGGCGTGCGCGGCCGGGTCCTCCTCCGGGGCGTCGAAGGCGAGCTGGCCGGACTCGGCGGCCGGGGCCGGGGCGAGCGAGCGGCCCAGGTACTCCTCGGCGAGCACCTCCAGGGTGAAGGTGCGGCGGCCGGGCTTCTCCAGATAGGCGGCGAGCGCGGTGTCGGCGACGACGCCCTCGACGGTCCAGCCGCGCTCGGCGAAGGCGCGCATGACCTGCTTGGCGATGTGCAGGGCCTTAGGCGCGGCCGGGTCGGTCAGCCAGTCGGCGAAGGCGCGCTCGTCCTCCTCGGCGAGCAGCGCCGGGTCGAACCAGGCGGCCGTCTCCCCCGCGGCCAGCGCGACCTCGGTGACCTCGCCGCTGCCGAGCGCCCACTGGTACACGGCGGCCAGCGCGACCGGGGACTTCCCGCCGGCGTGCTCGCGCAGCCAGGCGGCGAGGGTGCCGGGGTCGGTGAGCAGTTCGCCGTCGACCTCGACGCCGGGGGCGAGCTCGGGGGCCTCCGGCTCGGCGGCGGCCGGGTCGATGCCGAAGACCCGGTCGCGGAAGTTGGCGTTGCGGAACTCCAGCGACTCCATCAGCGCGCCGACGGCCGGGGCGTCGAACGGCGCGCGGGCCAGGTCGCCGACGCCGAGCGGGAGTTCGACGTCACGGACCAGCTCGGTGAGGACGCGGTTGCGCTTGACCGAGTCGAGGTGCTCGCGCAGCTTCTCGCCGATCTTGCCCTTGACCTCGTCGGCGCGGGCGACCAGCTCGTCGAAGGAGCCGAACTGGTTGACCCACTTGGCGGCGGTCTTCTCGCCGACGCCCGGGATGCCGGGCAGGTTGTCGGACGGGTCGCCGCGCAGCGCGGCGAGGTCCGGGTACTGGCGGGGGGTGACGCCGTACTTCTCGGCGACCTTCTCCGGGGTGTAGCGGGTGAGCTCGGAGACGCCCTTGGTCGGGTAGAGCACGGTGATGTGCTCGGTGACCAGCTGCAGGGAGTCGCGGTCGCCGGTGACGATGTCGACGTCGAAGCCGGCCGCCTCGGCGGCGGTGGCCAGGGTGGCGATGATGTCGTCGGCCTCGAAGCCCTCGGCGGTCAGCCGCGGCACGTGCATGGCGTCGAGCAGCTCGCCGATCAGGCCGACCTGGCTGCGGAACTCGTCCGGGGTCTTGGCCCGGTTGGCCTTGTAGTCGGGGAACTCGACCGAGCGGAAGGTCTGGCGGGAGAGGTCGAAGGCGACCGCGAGGTGGGTGGGCGCCTCGTCCCGGACGGTGTTGGCGAGCATCGAGGCGAAGCCGTACACCGCGTTGGTGGGCTGGCCGGTGGAGGTGTTGAAGTTCTCCACGGGCAGTGCGTAGAACGCCCGGTAGGCCATGGAGTGCCCGTCGAGCAGCATCAGGCGGGGCCGCGACCCGGCTCCGCCGCCACCCGCCGCGCCCTTGTCCGTACTCTGCGTAGCCACGTCAACGTCCGTTCCTGCCGATTCCACTACCGGCCACCGATCCTAGGGCCCGCCACCGACAAAAGGGGCACGCCCGGGGTGGACGCCCCTCGGGTGCGCTCGTGTCCCGGCCGCCACACCGGACATCTCCCGTCACCATCTCTACCGCCGAGTAGGACGGTCGTACGATCACAGGCAGCACGACGACGTGACCCCCGAGCGGCAGGAGCCCCCCATGACCGACCCGGCCACCGACCCGGCCACCGCCACCTCCGGCGCGGCGCCCGGCGCGACCCCCGACGGCGGCGTCCAGGCCCCCTTCCTCGACGCCTCGCCGGAGATGCTGGAGCACTTCGCCCGGCTCGGCGTGGACCCGGCCGCCTTCTCCGGCGGGCGGCTCGGCGAGAAGCTGGGCATCCGGATCGTCGAGGCCTCCGGCGACCGGGTGGTCGGCACCATGCCGGTGGACGGCAACCAGCAGCCGTACGGCCTGCTGCACGGCGGCGCCTCGGCGGCGCTGGCCGAGACGCTGGGCTCGGTCGGCGCGATGCTGCACGCCGGCCCGGGCCGGTACGCGGTGGGCGTGGACCTGAACGCCACCCACCACCGCTCGGCCACCTCCGGCCTGGTCACCGGTGTGGCGACCGCGGTCTTCAAGGGCCGCACGGCCGCCACCTACGAGATCGCGATCACCGACGACACCGGCAAGCGGGTCACCAGCTGCCGCCTCACCTGCATGCTGCGCGACCTCTGAGCCGATTCTTCGTCAAATCCCTTGCCCGCCCCCTTGTTTGACCTTCGACCGCCCTGGGCAGTCGTTGGTCTGGACAAGGGGGCGGTGTCATGTCCAGGCATTTTCGCCGATGTAACACTGCGTAACAAGTAGGACATCCAAGCAACTCAGAGTTTCGGGGGCCGAAACAGAGAACAGCAGTCCGCCGGACCCGCCTCTGTCCGATATTCGAACATCCATGCCCGCCACCAGCACCATGAACACCACCGTCCGATTACCGGCGAGGCCAGGAGTCACCTGCCCTTCTACGCCTTACATAGGGCGAGTTGAGAAAAGAACCCCTGGCAGCGAAGGATCGGTCGAACCAGAACGACCACATAGTGAGACGGCTTCTCTGTGTGCTCATAACAAGAGAATCACAGCCTCGCCGCATCACTGCCCGAGCCGCCGACCGACATCTAGAGTCACGGCCAGTCACCGCGCCATCCGGAATGGGCCAGACCCATCGCGCATCCAGGCTCCCGCCGTTCAGGCGCGGCGCCCTCCTGAACCGAAGGGGACCCTCGTGCGTCATCGTTCAGCAGTTGTCGTGAGCATTGCCGTGATCGGCGCCCTCACCCTCACCGCATGCGGCTCCCGCGACGACAAGAAGTCCGGGGACGACGCCAAGGGCAAGGAGACCACCGTCTTCATCGGCGTCGACGCCCCGCTCACCGGCGACCTCTCCGCCCTCGGCCTCGGCATCCGCAACTCCGTGGACCTCGCGATCCGGCAGGCCAACGAGAAGCACGAGGTCCCCGGCATCAAGTTCGAGCTCAAGGCCCTCGACGACACCGGCAAGCCCGGCCCCGGCCAGCAGAACGCCACCCAGCTGGTCGGCGACAAGGACGTCATCGGCGTCGTCGGCCCGCTCAACTCCAGTGTCGCGCAGTCGATGCAGCAGATCTTCAACGACGCCAAGCTCGTCCAGATCTCCCCCGCCAACACCGGCGTCGCCCTCAGCCAGGGCGAGAAGTGGGCCAGCGGCGTCAAGGCCCGCCCGTTCGAGACCTACTTCCGCACCGCCACCACCGACGCCGTGCAGGGCCCCTTCGCCGCCGACTACCTGGTCAAGGACGCCAAGAAGACCAAGGTCTTCATCATCGACGACCAGAAGACCTACGGCGCCGGCCTCGCCGCCACCTTCAAGGGCCAGTTCCTCAAGAACGGCGGCCAGATCGCCGGCGAGGAGCACGTCAACCCCGACGACCGCGACTTCGCCGCCGTCGTCACCAAGGTCAAGTCCTCCGGCGCCGACGCCGTCTACTACGGCGGCGAGTACCCCGCGGCCGGCCCGCTCTCCCTCCAGCTCAAGGACGCCGGCGTCACCGTCCCGCTGATGGGCGGCGACGGCATCCAGAGCGGCGACTTCATCAAGCTCAACCCCAAGGGCCAGGGCGACCTCGCCACCGCCGTCGGCCTGCCCGTCGAACAGCTGCCCACCGCGGCCAAGTTCATCGCCGACTACAAGGCCGCCGGCTTCAAGGACGCCTACGAGACCTACGGCGGCTACTCCTACGACAGCGCCTGGGCCATCATCCAGGGCGTCAAGGCCGTCGCCGCCGCCAACAAGGACAAGCTCCCCGCCGACGCCCGCGCCGCCGTCGTCAAGGCCGTCCAGAAGGTCTCCTTCGAAGGCGTCACCGGCAAGGTCTCCTTCGACGAGTTCGGCGACACCACCAACAAGCAGCTCACCGTCTACACCGTCAAGGACGGCAAGTGGGCCGTGGAGAAGTCCGGCACCTTCGCCGGCTGACCCCCAGCGGCTGAACCCCGACGGCGCCGACCCGACCCGACGCCACGTCAGGCGCACCACAGCACACCGGAGTTGAACGCGCGGGGGCACCACGAGTGCCCCCGCGCACCCGCATCCACCACCCACGGACACCCCACACGCACAACGGAGGCCCAGCGGTGCACGACCTACCGCAGCAGCTGGCCAACGGCCTGATCCTCGGCGCCCTCTACGGGCTCGTCGCGATCGGCTACACGATGGTCTACGGCATCGTCCAGCTCATCAACTTCGCCCACGGCGAGATCGTCATGGTCGGCGGCTTCGGCGCCCTGACCGCCTACCTCGCCCTCCCCGGCGGCACCACCCTGTGGCTGGCCCTACCGCTGATGCTGGTCGCCGGCATCCTGGTCTCCACCCTCACCGCCGTCGCCGCCGAACGCTTCGCCTACCGGCCCCTGCGCACGGCACCACGGCTCGCCCCGCTGATCACCGCGATCGGCCTGTCCATCACACTGCAGCAGCTGGTCTTCGCCTTCTACCCCGACGCCAAGAAGGCCCGGGTCTTCCCGAAGATCCCCGGCGACCCCTTCGAGATCGGCTCCGTCGCCATCCAGCGCAGCGACCTCTTCCTGATCATCGCCGCCCCCCTCTGCATGATCGCCCTCGGCTGGTTCGTCACCCGCACCCGCTCCGGCCGCGCCATGCAGGCCACCAGCCAGGACCCCGACACCGCCAAGCTCATGGGCATCGACACCGACCGGATCATCGTCATGGCCTTCGCCATCGGCGCCGCCTTCGCCGCCGTCGCCGCCGTCGCCTACGGCCTGCGCAGCGGCCAGGTCGACTTCCGGATGGGCTTCCTGCTCGGCCTCAAGGCCTTCACCGCCGCCGTCCTCGGCGGCATCGGCAACATCTACGGCGCCATGCTCGGCGGCATCACCCTCGGCCTCGCCGAGGCCCTCGCCACCGGCTACATCCAGCACCTGCCCGGCATGCACCTCTTCGGAGGCGGCGCCTGGAAGGACGTCTGGGCGTTCGTACTCCTCATCGTCGTCCTGCTCGTCCGGCCCCAGGGCCTGCTCGGCGAGCGCGTCGCGGACAGGGCGTGAGCACCATGACCACCACCAGCACCGAAACCACCCCGGTCATCCCCCTCCCCGGCCGCACCGCCGCCCTGCTCACCGGCGCCGGCGCCCTCGCCGTCACCGGCTCCGCCCTGACGGCCTGGACCTGGACCTCCGACTACCCCGGCGACCTCACCTACTACGGCTCCCCCGCCGGCCTCCAGTGGCTCGCCCTCACCGCCGGACTGATCACCCTCCTGCTGCTGCTCGCCACCCAGGGCGTGCCCGGCCTGCGCTGGGCCGCCCCCCGGCACAGCCACAACGCCGTCCTGTTCGCCGCCACCGGCGCCCTCGCCGTCGGCTGGTTCTCCGCCCTGTCCATCGCGAGCGACCTCGGCGGCCTCGCCAACCTCGAACCCGGCGGCTGGGTCCTCGCCGCCGGCTCCCTGCTCGCCGTCACCGGCGCCCTCGGGCTGCCGCTCGACCGCCGCACCGCCGTCCCGCTGCGCATCCTCGACCGACGGCTCTTCCTGCTCGTCCCGATCGCCCCCGCCGTCTGGTTCGCCACCCACGCGATCCCCGACGACAAGCCGGTCGCGCCCGTCCTCACCGCGCTCGCGGGCGGCCTCGCCCTCGCCGCCGGCGCCGTGCTGCTCGTCCAGCTCGGCCTCCTCGCCAACACCTGGCTGCGGCTCGGCACCGTCCAGCGCCCGCTGCCCGCCCCCCGCGAACTGCCCTCCTGGGCCGAGGTCGGCCTCATCGTCGCCGCCTTCGCCGCCGGCCTGTTCGCCATCACCTTCGGCATCGACACCGAGTACGGCGAACTCTTCACCGGCTACCTGCTGCTCGCCGCCTCCGTGGTCGCCGCACTCGGCCGCTCCGGCCTGCTCGCCCGGCTGCGCGCGCTGACCGTCAAGTACCAGACCGTCACCACCGGCGCCGCCTTCGCCGCCGCCGCCAGCTTCCCCTTCACCCAGACCAGCGACCAGTACACCTCGGTCGCCACCAACATCCTGATCTTCGCCACCGTCGCCCTCGGCCTGAACATCGTCGTCGGCCTCGCCGGCCTGCTCGACCTCGGCTACGTCGCCTTCCTCGGCGTCGGCGCCTACAGCGCCGCCCTGGTCTCCGGCTCCCCCGCCTCGCCGATCCACGTCCAGTTCCCGTTCTGGGCCGCCGTGCTCACCGGCGCCGTCGTCTCCATGGTCTTCGGCGTCGTCATCGGCGCCCCCACCCTGCGCCTGCGCGGCGACTACCTCGCCATCGTCACCCTCGGCTTCGGCGAGATCTTCCGCATCACCATGCTCAACCTCAACGGCACCACCGGCCCCAAGATCACCAACGGCTCCAACGGCATCCCCCGGATCCCCGACCTCCAGATCCTCGGCTGGGACCTCGGCAAGCCCACCACGGTCTTCGGCGTCGAACTCGGCCGGTTCTCCAACTACTACCTGCTGATGCTGCTCGTCACCGCCCTCGTCGTGCTGGTCTTCGCCCGGGTCGGCAACTCCCGCATCGGCCGCGCCTGGGTCGCCATCCGCGAGGACGAGACCGCCGCCGAGGCCATGGGCATCAACGGCTTCCGCCTCAAGCTCCTCGCCTTCGCCCTCGGCGCCTGCCTCGCCGGCCTCGCCGGCACCGTCCAGGCCCACGTGAGCTACACCGTCACCCCCGACCAGTACACCTTCGCCGAAGCCCTCCCGCCCAACTCCGCCTTCCTGCTCGCCGCCGTCATCCTCGGCGGCATGGGCACCATCAGCGGCCCGCTGGCCGGCGCCACCCTCCTCTTCCTCATCCCGAAGAAGCTGGAATTCCTCGCCGACTACCAGTTGCTCGCCTTCGGCATCGCCCTCATCGTCCTCATGCGCGTCCGCCCCGAGGGCCTCATCCCCAACCGGCGCCGGCAGCTGGAGTTCCACGAGGCCGCCATCCCCGCGCAGCCCACCGGCGACGGCGTCGCCCTCACCAAGGCAGGGGCGTGACCCCCGATGACCACCACCAACGCCCCCGCACCCGCCGCCCCCTCGGCCGGCACCGACGGCCCCCTGCTCGACGTCTCCGGCGTCACCATGCGCTTCGGCGGCCTCACCGCCGTCAACGACGTCTCGCTCACCGTCGGCCGCGGCGAGATCATCGGCCTGATCGGCCCCAACGGCGCCGGCAAGACCACCTTCTTCAACTGCCTCACCGGCCTCTACGTCCCCACCGAGGGCACCGTCACCTACCAGGGCACCGTCCTGCCGCCCAAACCCCACCTCGTCACCCAGGCCGGCATCGCCCGCACCTTCCAGAACATCCGGCTCTTCGCCAACATGACCGTCCTGGAGAACGTCCAGGTCGGCCGGCACAGCCGGATGCGCCAGGGCCTGCTCTCCGCCGTCCTGCGCGGCCGCGGCTTCCACCGCTCCGAGGCCGAGAGCCGCGACAAGGCCATGGAACTCCTGGAGTTCACCGGCCTCGCCGGCAAGGCCGACCACCTCGCCCGCAACCTCCCCTACGGCGAGCAGCGCAAGCTGGAGATCGCCCGCGCCCTCGCCTCCGACCCCGGCCTGCTGCTGCTCGACGAGCCCACCGCCGGCATGAACCCGCAGGAGACCCGCGCCGCCGAGGAACTCGTCTTCGCCATCCGCGACCGGGGCGTCTCCGTCCTCGTCATCGAGCACGACATGCGGTTCATCTTCAACCTCTGCGACCGCACCGCCGTGCTCGTCCAGGGCCGGAAGATCGTCGAGGGCGACCGCGAGACCGTCCAGAACGACGAACGCGTCATCACCGCCTACCTCGGCGCCCCGCTCGAAGGCACCGCGCCCGGCACCGCCCCCGTTACGGAGACCGACCAGTGACCGCACTCCTCGACGTCCAGGACCTCCGCGTCGCCTACGGCAAGATCGAGGCCGTCAAGGGCATCAGCTTCACCGTCAACCAGGGCGAGGTCACCACCCTGATCGGCACCAACGGCGCCGGCAAGACCACCACCCTGCGCACCCTCTCCGGCCTGCTCAAGCCCACCGCCGGCAGCATCACCTTCGACGGGCAGGACCTCACCGCCGTCCCCGCCCACAAGATCGTCGCCCTCGGCCTCGCCCACTCCCCCGAGGGCCGGCACATCTTCCCGCGCATGACCATCGAGGAGAACCTCCTCCTCGGCGCCTTCCTGCGCAGCGACACCGACGCCGTCACCAAGGACGTCGAACGCGCCTACGGCCTCTTCCCCATCCTCGGCGAACGCCGCAAGCAGGCCGCCGGCACGCTCTCCGGCGGCGAGCAGCAGATGCTCGCCATGGGACGGGCCCTGATGTCCCGGCCCAAGCTGCTGATGCTCGACGAGCCCTCGATGGGCCTCTCTCCGCTGATGATGCAGAAGATCATGGCGACCATCGTCGAACTCAAGGCCGACGGCACCACCATCCTGCTGGTCGAACAGAACGCCCAGGCCGCGCTCTCCCTCTCCGACCGCGGCTACGTCATGGAGACCGGCACCATCGTCCTCCAGGGCACCGGCGCCGACCTGCTGCACGACGAGTCGGTGCGCAAGGCCTACCTCGGCGAGGACTGACCCCGCCACGACGAAGGGCCCGGCACGCGTGGATGCTGTTGGCTAATTCGGGCTCTGTTTCGCCCCGTCGACCTTGTGGTCGGCGGGGCGAAGTGCTGCGAAGTGGCTGGTGCGGGTGCGGGCCC
>NZ_JBEXJT010000013.1:0-174811 GCF_040609255.1 Kitasatospora sp. NPDC004723
ACTGATCCACCCCGAAGGGCTTCACCGTTCGACTTGCATGTGTTAAGCACGCCGCCAGCGTTCGTCCTGAGCCAGGATCAAACTCTCCGTGAATGATTACCCGTAATCGGGTTCACACCCGCGGTGAGCGGCACGGCAACCACCGGAATAGGGTGATCCCGCGCACTGCGTCCTCGCTAGTGTTATTTCAAAAGGAATCTCCAACCCCAGAGAATCTGAGGCCGGGGATGTCAACATATCTGGCGTTGACTTTTGGCACGCTGTTGAGTTCTCAAGGAACGGACGCTTCCTTCAGGCGGCTTTCACACCGGCCCTCCGGGCGCTTCGTTCTTTCGTGTTTCCAGCTTACCAGATGTTTTCCGCTCCGTTTTCCGGAGTTTCATTCATCGGACTTCGCTTTCCGCTTGTCCCCGCTCTCTCGCGGCGACTCCGGAACTGTACGGGGACGGGGCCGCCACATGCAAATCGCCCCCGCCCGGTGGTGCGGGCGGGGGCGATCGGCGAGCTCACCTGTGCTGCTCAGCGGACCTCGGTGATCTCCGGGCCGCGGGCGAACGGGTCCAACGCGGTGTTGCCGAAGCGGTTCTCGCCCTCGCCGGTGGCCGCGACGGCGCCGCCGCCGTCGGCGACCATCTGCGCGTCCTCGGGGAGCTTCAGCACGATCGGGTCGCGGGGCGCCATCGGGATCTCACCGCGGACGACGACCGTCTGCCGGAAGACCTGCTCCAGGACCCCACCCATCTCGGGCTGGACGGCGGCCTGGCCGGAGATCACGCCGCGGAGGAACCAGCGCGGGCCGTCGCAGCCGACGAAGCGCACCAGCTGCACGCCCTGCGTGCCGTCCGGCAGCTGCACCGGGACCTGGGCGCGGAGGTGCCAGCCGAGCGGGCCCTCCTCCTCCTCGACGATGCCGCCCTGCGCGGTGATGCCGCTGCCGATCTCCTCGCGGACCTCCCCCCAGATGCCCTCCGACTTGGGGGCCGCGAAGGCCTGCAGCTGGATGGCGCTGTTGCCGAGGACCAGGGTGGCGGCCACGATCGCCTCGCCGGCCACCTCCACCCGGAGTTCCATGCCCTCGACACCGGGGACCAGCAGGCCCCCGAGGTCGACGCGGCCCTCCTCCGGGTTCTCCAGCTCGGAGTGGTCCCACGGCCCGTCCGGACGCGGGGCCGGCGGCAGGCCGACCCGGTCCGCCGGGTCCAGCTCGGTCACGTTCTCGCTCTCGGCGGAACCTTCGACGTCATCGGCCGTCTCGTCGGCGCTGATGGCGTCGTCGGCGAGCTGCTCGACAGCGTCCTCGCTCTTCTGGCGACGACGGAACACGGTCACTGTCCTTCCCGGTCCAAGACCGATGCGAATACCTGCTCGGCTTCCTGCGAGGCCGCGGGCAGCCTAGACCGCGGCGTGGCCGCCGGTCGACCCGAACCCGCCCTCGGCGCGTGCCGACCCAGGCAGCTCGGCCACCTCGTGGAAGCGGGCCTTCTCGACCTGCTGGATCACCAGCTGGGCGATCCGGTCCCCTCGGCGGAAGCTGACTCCCTCGCGCGGGTCCAGATTGACGACGATCACCTTGATCTCTCCACGGTACCCGGCATCGACCGTCCCTGGGGCGTTCACCAGAGCAACGCCGCAACGAGCTGCCAGTCCCGAACGGGGGTGGACGAACGCGGCGTAGCCGTCGGGCAACGCGATGGCGATGCCGGTGGGCAGCACGGCCCGCTCGCCGGGGGCCAGCTCGGCGTCGACGGTGGTCCGCAGGTCGGCGCCGGCGTCGCCGGGCTGCGCGTACGCGGGCAGCGGCAGCTCGGGGTCGATCCGCCGGATCAGGACGTCCAGGGGCTCGCGGGGGGTGGTGCTCAAGGGTTCACCTCAAAGGCTCGGGCGCGCTTCATCAGGTCGGGGTCGTCGAGGACCTTCTCGATGTCCTCGGGTCGACCGTGCTTGGTGAAGTGTTCCAGCTTCACCTGGACGAAGAGTGCCTGCGCGCGCACCGCGACCGGCCCGTCGGGGCCGCCGATCCGTGCCTCGCCGGCGCTGTAGATCTTCCGGCCGTGCACACCGGTGACCCAGGCGCGCAGGTGCAGCGTGGAGCCGACCGGCACCGGGGAGAGGAAGTCGGTCTCCAGCCGACCGGTGACGGCGGGGGCGTGCAGCAGCCAGTTGAGCGTTCCCAGGGTCTCGTCCATGGCGGTGGTCAGCAGGCCGCCGTGGGCCAGGCCTGGGCCGCCCTGGTGCTCCGGGCGGACGGTGAACTCGGCGGTGACGTCGAGGCCCTCGCCGGCCACCGCGTCGATCCGCAGGCCGCCGGGGTGCTGCGGGCCGCAGCCGAAGCAGTGCTCGTAGTGGGAGCCGAGCCGGGTGCCGGGGGCGGGGGCCTCGGGGGCGCGCGGCGGGAGGACGGCCTCCGGCGGCGGCGTGGTGGGGGTCGTGGGGGCGGCGGGCGCGGTGGGGGCAGTCGAACCGGTCACGCCGCCCCACCCTACCGAGCGGTAGCCGGGCCCCGGACGGGGGTTGCGTCCGGGCGCCGCCGTCATGGCGCCCACAATGGAGGGCATGTACGACGAACGCCTCACCGTGCCGCGCTCCTGGTGGCTGTTCCCGGTCGTGATCGGCCTCACCCTCGCCCTGATCCTGCTGCGCCTCAGCGCGGTGGGCGCGCTGGTCGGGCTGGTGGTCGGCATCGCCGCCGGCGCCGCCGCGATCAGCAGTTACGGCTCGGTCCGGATCCGGGTGGTCCAGGGCTCGCTGGTGGCCGGCCCGGCCCGGATCCCGGTGGACGCCCTCGGCGCCGCTCAGGCCCTGGGCCCGGCGGACGCCGCCGCCTGGCGCGGGCCGAAGGCCGACCCGCGGGCCTTCATGCTGCTGCGCAGCTACGTGCCGACGGCGCTGCGGGTCGAGGTGAGCGACCCGACGGACCCGACGCCGTACCTCTATCTCTCGACCCGCTCGCCGATGAAGCTGGCGGAGGCCCTGGACGAGGCCCGCCGCAACGCCCGCGCCTGAGGTCCGGCCGGGCAGCGGGCCCGGTCGGGGCTGGTCGGGACGGAGCCGAAGACGACCGAACGGAAAGGGACGGTACCGCCTGGGCGGTACCGTCCCTTCGCGTTTCCTGGAAACGCTTTCCATCCGACCGTATGACTGGTGCGTCCGTCACGACGGACGCCGGAGCTGCCGTCCGGCCCCGCTGCCCGGGGCCGGAAGGGGCGTCGCACCGGTCTCGCGAACACCGCGAGGCCCGAGTCATGACCGCCCTGGATCTCAGGCGCCGCAGTCCCGGCAGATCGGGTTGCCGTTCTTCTCGCTGTACAGCTGGCTGCGGTGGTGGACCAGGAAGCAGCTCATGCAGGTGAACTCGTCGGCCTGCCGCGGCAGCACCCGGACGGAGAGCTCCTCGTTCGAGAGGTCTGCGCCGGGGAGCTCCATGCCCTCGGCCGCCTCGAACTCGTCGACGTCGACCGAGCTGCCGCCCTTGTCGTTCCTGCGGGCCTTGAGCTCCTCGATGCTGTCCTCGTTGAGCTCGTCGTCGGTCTTGCGTGGGGTGTCGTAGTCGGTAGCCATATTTCGCTCTCCCCCTCCGGGTTGTGCGGTGTGTGCGGTATCTCCAGCGCACGTAACGCATGGGGGGTCGGTCTTGTGCCCGACCCGAGGCGGAGATTTTGCCTTACTTCAAGCCCCGTTACTCAATCGACACTCAGCCAGGGGTCCGTTGGGGTGATCCACTCGGGCGTTCGGGGCTTCACGCAGGGCCATCGTCGCGGGGCACGAGTGACCACATGCTGGACATGCTCCGTGAGCGAAGCTCCTCGGTGCGCCCGCCAATTCCCTTGCCCACCTGGGCGGGAGGCCAACCCTCCGACCCGCCTCCGGTCGCCGTCCCACTCACGGACGGCGATCGGAGGGGCCGGCGGCATGATCACTCTCCGACATCGGCCGATCCCGAGGAGCGACACGGTGTGAGCTTGCTCACGTTCGTCGCCACCCCGGGCAAACCGTGGAAAATCCGCCCAAGCCCCTATGCCTGCCGCCGGGCCGCGCGACGGGCCAGCAGCGCGGCCTGCCGCTCCTCGAACTTGGCCGCCTGGGCCTCCAGCCCGTCGAGGAAGAGGCCCAGCTCCTGCTGGGCCTGCACGCCGTCCGGGCCGAGGCCGTCCAGCTCCATGATCTTGAGGTGGCGCAGCACCGGCTGCAGCACGTCGTCGTGGTGGATGCGCAGGTTGTAGACGCCGCCGAGGGCGATCTGGGCGGCGGCCCGCTCGAAGCCGGGGATGCCGTGGCCGGGCATCCGGAAGTTGGTCACCACGTCGGCGACGGCGCGCATGGCCTGGTCCGGGGCGATCTCCAGGGCGGCCTTCAGCAGGTTCCGGTAGAAGACCATGTGCAGGTTCTCGTCGTTGGCGATCTTCGCGAGGAGCTGGTCCGCCAGCGGGCAGCCGGCGAAGTGGCCGGTGTTGCGGTGCGCGATGCGGGTGGCGAGCTCCTGGAAGGCCACGTAGGCGACCGACTGCAGCATGCTGTGCGCGTTGTCGGACGAGAAGCCGTCCGACATGTGGGCCATCCGGGCCCGCTCCAGCTCGTTCGGGTCGACGGCCCGGGTGGTGAGCAGGTAGTCGCGGATGGCTATGCCGTGCCGGCCCTCCTCCGCCGTCCAGCGGTGGACCCACTCGCCCCAGGCGCCCTCGCGGCCGAACATGGTCGCGATCTCGTGGTGGTAGCTGGGGAGGTTGTCCTCGGTGAGCAGGTTGACCACGAGCGAGACCCGGCCGAGCGGGGTCACCTTGGACTGCCCGAGCTCCCAGGCCTCGCCGCCCAGCACGCCGTCGAAGTCGCGGCCCTGGCTCCACGGGACGTACTCGTGCGGCATCCAGTCCTTGGCGACCTTGAGGTGCCGGTTGAGCTCCTTCTCGACGACCTCTTCCAGGGCCAGGATCAGCCGCGTGTCGGTCCAGGCGCTCGAACCGGGCGAGGTGCTGCGCTGCGCGGGGGCGATGGTCACGGGGCTGGCTCCTGGGGGACGGGCACGCGCGGTACGGGCGCGTTGGACGGGTACGCCGGAGTCCGTTCGGACGGCACTTACGGTCGCGTAGGTTACGACACCGTAAGTTGCCCGGGCCGGAAATGACAAGCCGCCCCCGCCAGGCCTTATGTCGTCTTGACGGGCCTGGCGGGGGCGGCTGGAAACGGTCGGCGCACGGACTTCGCTCACCCGGACGGCGCAGCGGCCCCGCCATGGCCCCGAGAAGGGCCGTGACGGGGCCGCGGAGGCCCGGGGAGCATCCGCCCGGAGGGGAGGGCGCCCGGTGTGTCGGGAGGCCGGTCACCCGGCCGGGATGCGCACCCGCATGGTGAGGCCGCCGCCGGCGCGCGGGGTGGCCTCGATGGTGCCGTTGTGGGCACGGACCACCGAGCGGACGATCGAGAGGCCGAGGCCGACCCCCTTGTCGCTGCGGGTCCGGTCGGCGCCCTTGACCCGGCGGAACGGCTCGAAGATGTGCTCCAGCTCGTAGCCGGGCACCACCGGGCCGGTGTTGGAGACCACCAGCTCGCCGCCGCCGGGCACCGGGGCGGTGGTGATCTCGACCCAGCCGTCCGGGGCGTTGTAGCGCACGGCGTTCTGCAGCAGGTTCAGCGCGATCCGCTCCAGCAGGACGCCGTTGCCGGAGACCGTCGCCGGGTGCAGCGAGGCGCGCAGGTCGACCTCGCGCCGGACGGCCTCCGCCCTGGTCTGCTCCAGGGCCCGGGTGGCGACCTCGGAGAACTCCACCGGGCGGCGGTCGGTCAGCTCGTTGTCGCTGCGGGCGAGCAGCAGCAGGCCCTCGACGAGCTGTTCGCTGCGCTCGTTGGTGGCCAGCAGGGTCTTGCCGAGCTGCTGGAGGTCGGGCGAGGCCTGCGGGTCGGAGAGCTGGACCTCCAGCAGGGTGCGGTTGATCGCCAGCGGGGTGCGCAGCTCGTGCGAGGCGTTGGCGACGAAGCGGCGCTGGGAGTCGAAGGACCGGTCGAGGCGCTCCAGCATGTCGTCGAAGGTGTCGGCCAGCTCCTTGAGCTCGTCGTCCGGGCCGTCCAGCTCGATCCGCCGGTGCAGGTCGGAGGAGGCCACCTCGCGGGCGGTGCGGGTGATCCGGCCGAGCGGGCGCAGCACCCGGCCGGCCATCGCGTAGCCGGCCGCGAAGGCGATCACGGCGAGGCAGACCAGCATGGTGAGCGACTTGCGCAGCAGGGTGTTGAGCGCGCTGTCCGACTTCAGGGTGTGCATGTTGGCGAGGTACTGGTTGAACTGGTCGGTGCTCATCCAGGCGCCGTTCACCCGGGCGCCCGAGGGCCCGAAGTCGAAGGGCGGCGGCTGGACGTCGCGCAGGGCCTGCTTGACGAAGACGTACATCAGCAGCAGCAGCACCACGCCGGCCATCAGGAACATCCCGCCGTAGAGCAGGGTGAGCCGGATCCGGATGGTGGGGCGGAACGGCAGCCAGGCGAGCATGCCGTCGCCGGGCACGTAGGTGTCGTGCGAGGAGTGCAGCCGGGGGGCGCGCGGCGGGTGGGCGGGCTTGGGCGGTACGGGCCGATTGGGCATGGCGCGCCCGCCGGTGGGCGCGCCGGAGGGCCCGCCGGCGGAGGGCGGGGTGGTCATGATGGTCCTCTCGGGGCGTCCGCCGGGGCGGGCGCGTGGGTGGGGGCCGGTTCCTGGCGGGACCGCGGGTTCCGTTCGGAGCCGCGGGGTCCGGTCAGATCCGGTAGCCGGAACCCGGGACGGTGACGATCACCGGCGGGTCGCCGAGCTTGCGGCGCAGCGTCATCACGGTGACGCGCACGACGTTGGTGAACGGGTCGGTGTGCTCGTCCCAGGCCTTCTCCAGCAGCTGCTCGGCGGAGACGACGGCGCCGCCGGCCCGCATCAGCACCTCCAGGACGGCGAACTCCTTGGGGGCGAGCTGGACGGGTCGGCCGTCGCGGATCACCTCGCGGCGGCCGGGGTCGAGCGAGATGCCGGCCCGTTCCAGGACGGGGGGCAGCGGGACGGTCGCGCGGCGGCCCAGGGCGCGGACCCGGGCGACGAGTTCGCTGAAGGCGAACGGCTTCGGAAGGTAGTCGTCCGCTCCGATCTCCAGGCCCTCGACCCGGTCGCTGATGTCGCCGGAGGCGGTCAGCATGATCACCCGGGTGGCCAGCCCCTGCTCGACCACACTGCGGCAGACGTCGTCACCGTGGACCAGCGGCAGGTCGCGGTCGAGCACGACCACGTCGTAGTCGTTGACCGCGATGCGCTGGAGCGCGGCCTCCCCGTCGTAGACCACGTCGACGGCCATCGCCTCGCGGCGCAGACCGGTGGCCACTGCCTCGGCGAGCAGCTGCTCGTCCTCGACGACGAGAACCCGCACGGTGGTTGTCCCTTCTTCAGGCCGGCCCGGGAAGCGGACGCACGGCTCCGACGCTGCCTCCATCCTGCCTGGTCCGGCGGTAAGGCAGCGATAAGCTGCCCCGGAGGCACGGCTGCCCGCGGGCGGCGCCGGGCGCGCACGGGCGTGGTTCGCGGCGGAAGCAGTCCGGTTGGACTGTGACGCAGGCAACTTTCTTCCGTCCGGAGGTTTCCCGGCCCCCGGGGCGGGGAGGACATCCGCACACCCGCGATCCGGTTTCTGAGCCGATCGCACCCACCCGCCGTGCGTTCATCCGCGCCGGCCCTGGGGCAGGGGAGTCACCGGGAGCGGCCGAGGGCCGTCTCCGCGTCCGTCCGGAGAGGTACGCCACCCGGACCGGATGCTTCCGCTGGCCGCCGTCACCCCGGGGCGGGGGGCGCACGACCGTGCACGTCCGACACAGTAAGGGGGCCCGTATGGACGCCTTCACCGCCGGAATCCTGCAGCGCATCGCCAATGCCGAGCAGGACCTGCACCGCGCGATCGAGGCCGGGGACGAGTTCCTCGCCGAGGTGGAACAGTCCGAGCTGGACGATCTGCGCCGTCTCGCCGCCGAGCACGGCGTGGACACGGTGCTGGAGCGCCACCGCACCGCCGCCTGATCCCCAGTCCGACCCGTCGCCGGATCTCCGGCACCAGCGGCCCTGTGGGGGCCGTGCGAAACCCAGGCCCTGGCATCCCCCGTATGTCAGGGCTCTTCGTCGCCCGGAGAGTCGTCCAGATCATCCGCGAGGGGCCCGTTTCCCGACCGCCGGTGCGGTCGGGAAACGGGCCCCTCGATGTGTCCGGCCCGTCCGCGGGCTCAGTCCGCCCAGGCGTTCAGCGCGGCCAGCCGCTCCTGGAGCGGCTCGTAGACGCCGGGCGCGGCGGCGACCGTCAGCTCGCCGTCCGCGCCCCGCCCGGGGCGGCCTCCGACCAGGGCGCCGGCCTCGGCCGCGATCAGGCAGCCGGCCGCCCGGTCCCACGGGGCCAGCCCGCGCTCGTAGTAGCCGTCCAGCCGGCCGGCGGCGACGTCGCAGAGGTCCACGGCGGCGGCGCCGGCCCGCCGGATGTCGCGCACCTCGGACATCAGCCCGAGCACCACCTCGGCCTGCCGGACCCGCACCTCCCGGACGTAGGCGAAGCCGGTGCCGATCAGCGCCTGGCCCCACGGCGGGGCCGGGCGGGCGGCGATCGGGCGGCCGTCGCGCTGGGCGCCCCGGCCGAGCACGGCCTGGAACAGCTCCCCGCGCGCCGGGGCGTACACGACCCCGACCACCGCGCGCCCGTCCAGCTCGGCGGCCACGCTGACAGCCCAGGAGGGAAGTCCGTACAGGTAGTTGACGGTGCCGTCGAGCGGGTCGACGACCCAGCGCACGCCGCTGGTGCCGGGCCGCTCGGCGCCCTCCTCGCCCAGGTAGCCGTCCTCGGGCCGGCGGGCGGTGATCAGTTCCAGGACGAGCTTCTCGGAGGCCAGGTCCATCTCGGTGACCACGTCGACCGGGCTGCTCTTGGTGCCCGCGACACCGAGGTCGGCGGGCCGGCCCTCCAGCAGCAGGGTGCCGGCCCGGCGGGCGGCGTCCAGGGCGACGTCGAGCAGTTCGTCGAGCAGGGCGGGATCGGGCACGGCGGGGCTGGACACGGGGATCTCCTCCGGGGGCGGAACGGGTCAGCGCTCGGCGGCGGCCGGGCGGGGGGCGCGCGGGTTGGGGCAGCAGGCCACGGCGCAGACGTCGTGGCTGGGGCCGAGCGTGCCGAGGGCGCAGCGGCTCACCGGCTCGCCGCGCTCGGCGGCGGCCCGCTCCAGGACGAGTTCCCGGACGGCGGCGGTGAACCGGGGGTCGGCGCCGACGGTGGCGGCCCGGGCGACCGGCAGGCCGAGCTCGGCGGCCTTGGCCACCGCCTCGGTGTCCAGGTCGTACTTGACCTCCATGTGGTCGGAGACGAAGCCGATCGGGACCATCACCACGGCCGGGGCGCCGTCCGCCCGCTGGGCCTCCAGGTGGTCGCAGATGTCCGGCTCCAGCCAGGGGATGTGCGGGGCGCCGCTGCGGCTCTGGTACACCAGCTCCCACGGGCGGTCGGCGACGCCGGTGCGCTCGGCGACGGCGGTGGCGACCAGCCGGGCGACCTCCAGGTGCTGGGCGACGTAGGCGCCGCCGGGACGGCCGCGGGCCGGGTCGTCGGGGGCGCCGGAGGTCTCGGCCATGGTGTCCGGGATCGAGTGGGTGGTGAACGCCAGCCGGGCGCCGGCCCGGACCTCCTCGGGCAGCCGGGCCAGGGCGGCCGTGGTGGCGTCGATCATCGGCTCGACGAAGCCGGGGTGGTTGTAGAAGCGGCGCAGCATGTCGACCCGCGGCTCCGGCAGTCCCTCGGCGGCCAGCGCGGCCAGCGCGTCGGCGAGGTTCTCCCGGTACTGGCGGCAGCCGGAGTAGCCGGCGTAGGCGCTGGTGGCCAGCACGGCGATCCGGCGGTGGCCGTCGGCGACCATCCCGCGCAGGGTGTCGACCAGGTACGGCGCCCAGTTCCGGTTGCCCCAGTACACCGGCAGGTCGAGGCCGTGCCCGGCGAAGTCCTCGCGCAGCGCGGCCAGCAGTTCGCGGTTCTGCCCGTTGATCGGGCTGACGCCGCCGAACAGGAAGTAGTGCTTGCCGACCTCCTGGAGCCGTTCCCTGGGGATGCCGCGGCCGCGGGTGACGTTCTCCAGGAAGGGGACGACGTCCTCGGGGGCCTCGGGCCCGCCGAAGGAGAGCAGCAGCAGGGCGTCGTACGGGGCGGCGCCGGTGCGGGAGGTGTTGCGCGCGTCGGACATGGCTCCGATCCTGCCACTGCGCACAGGGGGGCCGGGCCCGGGCCGGCTCCGGGTGCCCGGAAAAATACCGTTTGCCAAGGTTCGTAGGCTGTCTTTGCCAGCAACGTTCCTTACCCCCTGCGGAGCCTCCCCCGTGCTGTCCAGCTACCGCCAGATCTTCGCCTCCCCCGGCAGTCTGGCCTTCTCCTCCACCGGGTTCATATCCCGGCTGCCGATCTCCATGACGGGTATCGGCATCGTCACGATGCTCTCCGAGCTGCGCGGCTCCTTCGGGGTCGCCGGTCTGGTCTCGGCGACGATGGCGGTGTCCGCGGCGATCCTCGGTCCGCAGGTGTCCCGGATGGTGGACCGGCACGGGCAGCGCCGGATCGTCCTGCCGGCCACCGCGATCACCGTCGTGGCCGCGATCGGCCTGCTGCTGTCCGCCCGGTTCGAGGCGCCGGTCTGGACGCTCTTCGTGTTCGCCGCCGGGATGGGCGTGATGCCGAGTACCGGGGCGATGGTGCGGGCCCGCTGGGCGCACCTGTACCGGGAGGAGGCGCCGAAGCTGCACACCGCCTACTCCTTCGAGGCGGTGGTCGACGAGATCTGCTTCATCGTCGGCCCGATCCTCTCGGTGACGCTGGCCACCGCGGTCTTCCCCGAGGCCGGCGTGCTGCTCGCCGGCGTGTTCCTGGCCGTGGGCGTGGCCCTGTTCGCCGCCCAGCGCTCCACCGAGCCGCCGGTCCATCCGGCCGCCCGCCACGCCGGCAGTCCGGTGATCCTCAACCGGGGCCTCCAGGCGCTGATCCTGACCTTCGTGTCCACCGGCGCGATCTTCGGCTCCGTCGAGGTGGTCACCGTCGCGTTCACCAAGGCGCAGGGCCACGGCGCCACCTCCGGTCCGATCCTGGCGCTCTGGGCGCTCGGTTCCTGTGTGGCCGGCGTGGTCTTCGGTGCCCTCAAGCCGAGGGGGTCGATGCCGGTGCGCTTCCTCGTCGGCGTGGTGTTCATGGCCGTCAGCATGGTCCCGCTGCTGCTGCTCGCCGAGACGGTGAACGGCGTCGGCGGTCTGGTGGCGGTCGGTGGCGCGCTGCTGATCGCCGGCATCGCCATCTCCCCCACCCTGATCACCGCGATGGCCCTGGTCGAGCGGCTGGTGCCGGCCGCCCAGCTGACCGAGGGCATGACCTGGACGACCACCGGGCTGGCGCTGGGTGTCGCGGTCGGCTCCTCGGCCGGCGGCTGGGTGGTCGACGCGTCCGGCGCGGCGGCGGGCTACTGGGTGCCGGTGGCCGCCGGCGCCTTCGGCGTGCTGGTCGCGGTCGCCGGGCTCGGCCGGCTGCGGGCCGGACTGGCCGCCGGCGAGACCGTCGGGGAGGCCGCCCCGGCCTCGGCCCAAACCGTGGACCTCGAACGGTGACCTGACTTACCCTCCTCCCTACCCGTGGCCTACCCGCGGGTAGGGAATGAAGTGAGCCGACGCCGTTCGGCCACGGAGCAGGAGGCGCCGCAATGCCCCAGGCCAGTACCGCGACCCGCACCCGCTGGACCAACTGGGCGGGCAACCAGAGCGCCGCGCCCGCCCGAGTGGTCACCCCCGGCACCGCGGAGGAGTTGGCCAAGGAGATCCTGCGCGCCGCGGACCAGGGCCGGACCGTGAAGGCGGTCGGTTCGGGCCACTCCTTCACCGCGATCGCCTCCGCCGGGGACGGCGTGCTCGTCCGCCCCCACGCGCTGACCGCCGTGCGCGAGATCGACCGGGAGAACGGCACGATCACGGTCGAGGCCGGACTGCCGCTGCACCGGCTCAACCGACTGCTGGACGCGGCGGGCCAGTCGCTCACCAACATGGGTGACATCGAGGTGCAGACCGTGGCCGGCGCCACCAGCACCGGCACGCACGGCACCGGCCGGGACTCCGGCTCGCTCGCCGCCCAGATCCGCGGTCTGGAGATCGTGCTCGCCGACGGCAGCATCCGGCGCTGCTCCCCCACCGAGGACCCGCGGCTCTTCGAGGCCGCCCGGCTCGGCCTCGGCGCGCTGGGCGTGATCACCGCGCTCACCCTCGGTGTCGAGCCGGCCTTCCTGCTCACCGCGCACGAGCAGCCGATGCGCTTCGACGAGGTGCTGGAGCGGCTGGACGACCTCACCGCCGTCAACGAGCACTTCGAGTTCTACTGGTTCCCGCACACCGACCGCTGCTCCACCAAGCGGAACAACCGCAGCCAGGGCCCGGCCGCGCCGCTGCCCCGCTTCAAGGAGTGGCTGGAGGACGACTTCCTCTCCAACACCGTCTGGGAGGGGGCCTGCCGGGTCGGCCGCCGCTTCCCCGGTTCGGTGCCGGCCATCGCCTCGCTGGCCAGCCGTGCCTGGTCGGACCGCAGCTACACCGACACCGCGTACAAGGTGTTCACCAGCCCGCGCAAGGTGCGCTTCATCGAGATGGAGTACGCGGTGCCGCGCGCGGCGGCCGGCGAGGTGCTGCGCGAGCTGCGGGCGATGGTCGAGCGCTCCGGCTGGCGGATCAGCTTCCCGGTCGAGGTGCGGTTCGCCCCGGCCGACGAGGTCTGGCTCTCCACCGCGCACGGCCGGGACACCGTCTACATCGCCGTCCACCTCTACCGGGGCACCGCCGAGCAGGGGTACTTCACGGCGGTCGAGCGGCTGATGACCGAGCACCGGGGCCGCCCGCACTGGGGCAAGCTGCACACCCGGGACGCCGAGTACCTCGCCGGGGTGTACCCGCGCTTCGCGGAGTTCACCGCGCTGCGCGACGAGCTGGACCCGGACCGCCGCTTCGGCAACGACCACCTGCGCCGGGTGCTCGGCGCCTAGCCGGCCGCCCCGCTCGGAGCGGCGGGGGCGGCGGGGGCGGCTGGCGGCTCGACCGCGGTGGTCGGGGCCGGGGGCTTCGGGGTGGCGCCGCCGGACGGCTTCGCGGAGGCGGCCCCGTCCCCGGCCGGCGCGGAGGGCGCGGTGGACGCGGGGGGCGTGGACGGGGCGGACGGCTCGCCGCTGGGGCGCGCGGAGGGCTTCGCGGACGGCTCCGTTCCCGCCCCCGTACCGGAGCCGGTCGACGGGGAGGCCGACGGCTCGCCGCTCTCCGCACCCGGGCGCGTGTCGGGGCTCGGCCGCCCGGAGGCGCCGCCGTCCCGGCCGGCCGACGGCGAGGGCACCGAGGCGGGCCCGGAGGACGGCGCGTCACCCGGTGGGACGGTCGGCTTCCGGTCGACCCGGCCACCGATCGAGGTACCGGTGCCCGACCCGCCCTTGACGGTCGCCGACACCGGCTGCCCGGTCGCCACCTCGAAGGCGAGGATCGGCACCATCGCGAGGGTGAAGACCAGCGCCGAGACCGCCGCGTACGACTTCCAGGTCCACCGCCGACGCGCCCGGACCACCTGCGGCGCGTTCCACTGTGCCGAGGGCGGCGGCCCCTCCCCCGGAACCGGCTCCGGCGCCTGCCGCAGTCCGTTCGCCAACTGCCCCGGCCCGGCGGTCCGGTCCACGGCGCCGCGCAACTGTTCGCCGGTGCGTTTGAAGACGTGCTGGAACACCGCGCTGCCGGTGGTGGCGCCGATGCTCACCACCGCCGCGCCGAGAATGGTTCCGTAGACCCCGAGTTCGGACGCGAGCACCGCCCCCACCACGGTGGCCAGTGCGCTGGCGGCGACCTGAGCCACACTCAGATCAATTCGCCTGCGACCTTCCTCGGCTCCGTCCGGGGCGGGCTTCACCTGCGGCATCAACATCCCTCGAGTCAGTACGACTGTCCTTCGAACAAGTCACTCCATCTTGCACAAAGAAGGACACAAGGGTCGAAAATGCGGTTCTGCGCGAGAGATATATGTGAAGATGATCACCGTTCACCGGTCGATCCTCGGCCATTGGGGTCGCGTGCTCTTGAGATTCCCGTGAATCGCGGGAGACTTGAGCGGCGAGCCGCCCCTTTGGATGCCACGAATGGAGTACTGTTCGTAAAGCCTGAGGCCCGGGTCGACTTGTCGACTGCCCATCAACCGGCAGCTCGACGAAGAGCTACGGCACAGGCACGCACGGCGACGCCCGTCCCGGATCGTCGCGACACTGCGCGTGCGAGGACGGCCGGGACACCCAGGCGCGACGCCGTCGGATGGCGTGGCAAAAAGGCAACCGTGCCACAGCGGCGTGGACGGGCGTGAGCCCGACACGCCGGGGAACTCAGCAAGGTTGTGGCCAGTCGCGAGTGGGCAGGCCACACTCAGTACGGGAGCAGCGACGCAGGTGACGTCGGCAGGCACCACCCGGGAGGTAACCGTGCCCGAACTGCGGGTTGTGGCCGTCAGCAACGACGGCACACGGCTGGTGCTCAAGGCTGCCGACAGCACGGAGTACACCCTTCCCATCGATGAGCGGCTGCGCGCCGCCATCCGTGGTGACCGGCCGCGCCTCGGCCAGATCGAGATCGAGGTCGAGAGCCACCTCCGCCCCCGGGACATCCAGGCGCGGATACGAGCCGGTGCCTCCGCCGAGGAGGTCGCGCAGGCGGCCGGCATCTCCGTCGACCGGGTCCGCCGCTTCGAGGGTCCGGTGCTGGCCGAGCGCGCCTTCATGGCCGAGCGGGCCCGCAAGACCGCGATCCGCCGGCACGGCGAGGCCCCCGGCCCGCAGCTGGGCGAGGCGGTGGCCGAGCGGCTGGCGCTGCGCGGCGCGGAGAAGGAGACCGAGCGCTGGGACTCCTGGCGGCGCGACGACGGCACCTGGGAGGTCATCCTCTCCTACCGGGCCGACGGCGAGGGCCGCAGCGCGTCGTGGACGTACGACCCGCCCCGGCGGCTGGTCCAGCCGAACGACGACGAGGCCCGGGCGCTGATCGGTGAATCGGTCGAGCGCGAGGAGGAGTCGGTCTTCCCGTTCATCCCGCGGATCGCCCGGCTCCCCCAGGACCGGCCGCCGCGCCCGATGATCGACCGGCCGTCGGCGGACCGCATCATGTCGGCCCGTGAGGTGCGGGAGTCCCGCGAGGCGACGGCCGAGGCCCGCGACTCGCTGACCAGCCTGCTGGACGTGGTGCCCGCCTTCCGCGGCGACCTCGCGGTCGGCGCGCCGCCGCCGATCGAGCCGGTGCCCGCCGAGGTGGCCGAGGAGGCGGAGGAGCCGGCGGCCGCCGCCCCGGCGGTCGGCGCGGGCTCGGCGTACGCGGACATCCTGATGCCGCGCGCCGTCGCTCCGCACCGGGACCGGCTGGTCGGCACCACCGACCGGCAGGCCGAGGCGGACGGCGTCCGGCCCGGGCGCCGGGCCACCGTGCCGAGCTGGGACGAGATCGTCTTCGGTAGTCGGCGCAAGAAGCAGGAGTAGGCGCGAGAACGAAGGGGCGGACGGCCGTGGCCGTCCGCCCCTTCGGCGTGTCCGGGCTCAGCCCGGCTGGTCGGTGACGGCGACCGGGCGGCCCTCGTCGCTCGACCACTCGCTCCAGGAACCCGGGTAGAGGGTGGCCGGCAGGCCGGCGACCGCGAGGGCCAGGATCTGGTGGGCGGCCGTCACCCCGGAACCGCAGTAGACGGCGGTCTCCCGCTCGCCCGCGCCCAGCGCCCGGAAGCGGGCCGCGAGTTCGGCGGCGGGCCGGAAGCGGCCGTCCGGGCCGACGTTCTCGGTGGTCGGCGCGGAGAGCGCGCCCGGGATGTGGCCGGCCCGCGGGTCGATCGGCTCGGTCTCGCCCCGGTAGCGCTCCCCCGCCCGGGCGTCCAGCAGCAGCGCCTCCCGGGCCCAGGCCGCGGCGCCGTCCGCGTCGGTCACCGGCAACTGTCCCGGCACCGGCTTGAAGTCACCGTCCCCGGCGGGCGGCACCTCGGTGACGACCGGCAGTCCGGCCTCCCGCCAGGCCGCGAAGCCGCCGTCCAGCACCCGGACGTCCGGGTGGCCGGCCCAGCGCAGCAGCCACCAGGCGCGGGCGGCGGCCATCGCGGTGGCGCCGTCGTAGACCACCACCGGGCGGTCGGCCGAGACGCCGGAACGGCGCAGCGCGGCGCCGAACTCCTCCGGGTCGGGCAGCGGGTGGCGGCCGCCGCGCCCGGGCGGGCCGGGCGGGGCGGCGAGGTCGGTGTCGAGGGCCACGAAGTGCGCGCCGGGCAGGTGGCCGGCGGTGTAGTCCTCGATGCCGGGCGGGCCGCCGAGCTGCCAGCGCACGTCGAGCAGGACCGGCGGACGGGCGGAGGCGAGCGCCTCCCGCAGGCCGGTCACCGACACCAGCGGGGAGTCATCGTGAAGGGTGGTCATGGCGGACATTCTGGCGCAGGGCGACCGCACCGGTGCTCTTTGTGCGGTCTTTGCCGGACTTTCCGCGCGGCCCGAGGGTTCGACGCGCGCCACGGTGGAAGCATCACCCTCACTGCGCCGTTTCGTGCGCCGTCCGCCCCCCGAGGAGACCTGTCATGTCCGCGCTGACACTCCGGCTGGCCCAGGGCACTCCGTGCTGGGTCAGCCTGATGACCGACGATCTGCCCGGAGCCCGGGCGTTCTACGGCGAACTGCTCGGCTGGACGTTCACCCCGGGACCGGCGCAGCTCGGCACGTACGTGCGGGCCCGGCTCGGCGAGGAGCCGGTGGCCGGGCTCGGGGTGTCCTCGGTGACGGGCTTCCCGGTGCAGTGGACCACCTACTTCGCGGTGGACAGCGCGGACCGCTCGGCCCAGCTGGTGCGGGAGTGCGGCGGGACCGTCGCGGTCGGGCCGCTGGAGGCGGAACGGGCCGGACGGCTGGCCATCGCGGCGGACGTCTCGGGGGCGGTCTTCGGACTCTGGCAGGGCGAGGAGCACCTCGGCCGGGAAGCCGGCCGCGAGCCGGGCGGACCGGCCTGGGTCGAGCTGCTCACCCCGGACCCGGACGGCGCGGCGGTCTTCTACCGCGCGGTGCTCGGGGTGCCGGTGGCGGAGGCCGATGGCGGCTCGGCGCTGATGGTCGGCGGCCGGCCGGTGGCCGGGATCCGGCGGGACGCCGAGCTGCGCGGCCACCCGCCGCGCTGGCGCAGCCACTTCGCGGTCGCCGACGTGGAGCTGACGGCGCGCCGGGCGGTGGAGCTGGGCGGCCGGGTGCTGGTGGAGCCGCAGCCGACGCCGCGTGGCCGCGCGGCCCGGCTGGCCGACCCGCGCGGCGGGCACTTCTCGGTGCTGGAGACGAGCTAGCGCCGGCCTCAGGCCTGCTGCTCCTCGAAGGGGAGGACGTCCGGGGAGAGCACGGCGGCGCGGGCGGTGGCGGCGGTGAGCCGGCGGCGGTGGTGGCGACGGCAGAGCACCTCGTAGCCGATCTCGTCCTGGCGCACCGAGATGTCGCCGATCACCACCTGGGCACCCTCGACCACCATCACCCCGCCGACGGTACGGGCGTTGTGGGTGGCCCGGGCGCCGCACCAGCAGAGCGCCTCCACCTGGAGCACCTCGACCCGGTCGGCGAGCTCGATCAGCCGCTGCGAGCCCGGGAAGAGCCGGGTGCGGAAGTCGGTGGTGATGCCGAAGGTGTAGACGTCGATGTCGAGTTCGTCGACGACCCGGGCGAGCTGGTCGATCTGGCCGGGGGTGAAGAACTGGGCCTCGTCGCAGATCAGGTAGTCGACCCGGCCGCCGGCCGAGAGCCGGTGCACCACATGGGCGTGGAAGTCGAAGTCGTCGCCCACCTCGACCGCGTCGGCGCGCAGGCCGAGGCGGCTGGAGATGGTGGCCGCGCCGGCACGGTCGTCGCGGGTGAGGATGATCCCCTGCCGACCGCGGGCGGCGTGGTTGTGGTCCATCTGGAGCGCGAGCGTCGACTTGCCGCAGTCCATCGTGCCGGAGAAGAACACCAGTTCAGCCATGGGTGGTGCAAGGGCCTTTCACATCAAGGGAGTTCAGCGGCGGAATTCGAGCAGCGGCACGAACTGCTCGACCGGGGTCATCGAACCGTGCAGGCCGATCATCGCGGACTCGCCGGGCTCGTTGCGGGAGGCGGTGATCGCGATGTCGTCGCGGGCGGCGGCGACCACGTCGCCGATCCGGTGGTAGACCCGGTCGTCCACGGCGGGGCCGAACCAGCCGGCCTCGATCGCCTGGTCGCGGGTGGCCACCCACATCCGGTCGCCGAGCACCTCGCTCCAGACCGTGTGCACGTCGGCGGCGGCGCCGGGGACGGCGTAGACGTGGCGGGCCCGGCCCTCGCCGCCGAGCAGGGCGACGCCGGCGCCGAGCTCCCAGTCCTCGTCGAAGTCGATCCGGTCCTCGGGAGCGATGTCGATCATGCCGTGGTCGGCGGTGACGTACATCACCGAGCGCGGGGGCAGTTGTTCGGCCAGCCGGCGGGCCAGCCGGTCGACCGCGTCCAGGGTCATCCGCCACTCGTCGGAGTCCACGCCGAAGCGGTGGCCCGCGCCGTCCAGTTCGCTGACGTAGGTGTAGACGAGTGCGCGGTCGTGCTCGGCCAGCCAGGCGGCGGCACGGTCCATCCGCTCCTCGCCGGTGGTGCGGCCGAGGAAGGTGCCGCCGGAGAGCGCCACCCGGGTGAGCGGGGTCTGGGCGAACAGCGGGGAGGAGACCTGGGCGGTGGCCACCCCGGCGGCGTCGACGCGCTCGAAGACGGTCGGGTACGGCTGCCAGCTGCCCGGGTCGGTGTGCGGCTGCCAGCGGAGCTGATTCATCAGGTGGCCGGCGCCGGGCACCGCCACCGTGTAGCCGGCCAGGCCGTGCAGGCCGGGCGGGGTGCCGGTGCCGACCGAGGCCAGCGAGGTGGCGGTGGTGGACGGGAAGCCCGCGGTCAGCGGCCGGCCGGTGCCGCCGAGCGAGCCGGCCGTCAGCGAGGAGAGGAACGGCGCGTACTCGGGGTGGCGCAGCAGCAGTTCCCAGCCGAGGCCGTCGACGAGGAAGACCACCGCGCGGTCGGCGGGCGCCAGCGGCAGCGCCGCCTCGAAGCCGGGTACGCCGAGGCCGGCCGCCACCGAGGGCAGCAGGTCGCAGAGCGAGCCGGTGCCGTAGGGGGGCGCGGGGGCGGTGGCGGGGTCGAGGAGCTCGAAGGCGTCGTGGCCGTCGGGGGCGAAGGGCATGGTGGCGGAGGTGGCTTCCTGGCTGGCCGGTACGGTCCGGGCGGGCGGGGGCGGCGTCCGGACGGCGCGGGTCGGTGCGTGGCGGCGGGGCGTGGCGGCGGGGCGTGGCGGCGGGGCGTGGCGGCGGGGCGTGGCGGCGGTACCGGACCGCGGCACGGTACTGCGGGGCTGGACGACGGCGCGGATCAGACCCGGGGGCCGTTGGTGATGGTCGCCTCGGACAGGGCCCGGGCGAAGACCAGGGCCTGGGCGACCGTCTCGGGGCCGTCGCCGGCCTCGCTGACCCGCAGCGACAGGTCGTCGGCGGTGGCCGAGCCGGTGTAGCCGTGGTCCGCCTCGCAGTTGGGGTCGGAGCAGCCGGCCGGTTCGAGGTCGAGGCGCTGGACGGCGCCCCAGCCGATGGTCAGCACCACCTCGCGGGGCAGCGTGCCCGGGGTGTAGGTCTCCGGATTGGCGACCATCCGGCTCACCACCACGGAGTTGATCCGGTCCAGCCGGACGCTCTCGGTGGAGGTGGTGGCCAGCGGCACGGCGGGGCTGCCGGCGTCACCGGTCTGCTCGTCGGTGTGGCTCACCACGAAGCGGGTCGGGGTCAGCACCAGCACGGTGACGTGCCGGCGGACCTCGTTGGCGTCGAAGGTGGTCTCCTGGTGCACCAGGTAGGAGGTGATCGGCTCGGGACCCACCGCGGACTCCACCGCCTCGGACACCAGGGCCGGGTAGTAGCCGCTGCGCTCGATCGCGGAACGCAGGTCCTGCGTGGTGGTGGTACCGGTCTTCGCCATAACTCCATCCTGGCATGGTCCGCCGACGAAGCGGGCGGCGCGGCGCCGAGCTTCGGACAACGGCGCCCGCGGTCCGGACGCAACCAAGGAAGGTTACAGCGTGCTCATGGCGCGCGGGCCCAGATCGCTGCGGACCGGCAGGGGTGCGATCCGTACGCGCGCCCCCAGGATCGCCAGTCCGTGCGGGGCGACGACCACCGGTTCGAGATCCACCGAGGCGACCTCCGGGAGGTCGTCGACCAGCCGGGACACCCGCAGCAGGACCTCCTCCAGGGCGTCGGTGTCGACCGCCTCGGCGCCGCGCCAGCCGAACAGCAGCGGCGCCGCCCGGACCTCGCGGACCAGCGAGGCGACGTCCTGGTCGGTGGCCGGAACCAGCCGGTGGGCGACGTCGCCGAGCAGTTCGGCGGGGGCGCCGGCCAGGCCGAAGGAGAGGATCGCGCCGACCGCCGGGTCGACGGTGGCGCCGATCACCGTGTCCACCCCGCGCGGGGCGAGCCGCTGGACCACCAGTTCGGCCTGGGCGGCGCCGCCGAGCAGGGCGTCCAGCTCCTGGTGGGCGCGACGCAGGCCGGGCTCGCCGGTCAGGTCGAGCCGGACGCTGCCGAGGTCGGGGCGGTGGCGCAGGTGCGGGGCGGTGGCCTTGAGCGCGACGGGGTAGCCGAGGGTGGCGGCGGCGCGCACCGCGCTCTCCTCGTCGGGGGCGGGCAGGGTCGGCGAGACGTCGACGCCGTAGCGGGCGAGCAGGGCGGCGGCGTCGGCGTCGGGCAGGGTGATCCGGGCGCCGCCGGGCTGGGTGCGGGCCGCCACCGCGGCGCGGGTGGAGAGCGCGGCCTCCACCAGGGCGCGGGCGCCGGCCTCGTCGATCCGGTCGAGTTCGGGGACCCGGGCGGTCTCCTCGGCGGCGGCCATCCGGTGGCGCCAGTCGGCGTAGTGGACGGCGTGGGCGAGGGCGCGCACGGCCCGCTCGGGCGCCGGGTAGGCGGGTATGCCGCCGGGGCGCAGCCGGCCGGGCAGGTCGGTGAGCGCCAGGTGGGCGAGGAGCAGCGGCTTGCCGGCGGCGCGGGCGCGCTCGCCGGCGTCCAGCAGGGCGGCGGCGATCTCCGGGTCGTCGGAGCCGAGCTCGGGGTCGTCGGGGGCGGTGAGCCGGCCGCCCATGAACGCGTGGGCGGAGGTGCCGATCGGCGGGATGGCGACGGCGATCACCGCGTCCACCCCGGGGTCGCCGAGCGCGGTGTCCAGGGCGATCCGGAAGTTCTCGCCGGTGGCGGCGGTGGTGAGGTCGACGGGGGTGCGCGGGCGCAGGCCGGCGGAGAGGCAGGCGTCGTGGGTGAGCAGGCCGAGGGAGTCGGAGTTGCCGATCACGGCGACCCGGTCGCCGGGCGGCAGCGGCTGGAGGGCGAGCAGTTCGCCGGTGTCGTACAGCTCGGTGATGGTCTCCACCCGGGTGACGCCGGCCTGCTGGAAGAGGGCGTCGACGGTGGCGTCCTTGAGGCCGGTGGCGGTGGCCGGGACGGCGTGGCCGGGCGGCAGGCTGCCGGTGTGGCGGGCGCCCTTGACCACGACGACCGGCTTGGCCTGGGCGAGCCGGCGGGCGATCCGGGTGAACTTGCGGGGGTTGCCGAAGGACTCCAGGTAGAGCAGGACGACGTCGGTGGCCGGGTCCTCGGCCCAGTACTGGAGGAAGTCGTTGCCGGAGACGTCGGCGCGGTTGCCGACCGAGGCGAAGGAGGAGATGCCGAGGCCGCGCCGGTGGGCGGCCTCCAGCAGGGCGACGCCGATCGCGCCGGACTGGCAGAAGACGCCGAAGCCGCCGCGGGCGGGCAGCACCGGGGCGAGGGAGGCGTTGAGCGGCCGCTCGGGGTCGGTGGAGATCAGGCCGAAGGCGTTGGGGCCGATCACCCTCATGCCGGCCGCGCGGGCCTGGCGGACCAGGGCGCGCTGGCGGTCGCGGCCCTCGGGGCCGGTCTCGGCGTAGCCGGCGGAGACCACCACCAGGCCCTGGACGCCGTGCGCGCCGCACTCGGCGACCGCCTCGGGGACGGCGGAGGCGGGGACGGCGATCACCGCGAGGTCGACCGGGCCGGGGACGTCCAGGATCGAGCGGTGCACCGGGACGCCGTCCAGCTCGGTGCCGGGCGGGGCGTTGCGGTTGACCGCGTGCACCGGGCGCTCGTCGCCGGCGAAGCCGGTGAGCAGGTCGCGCAGCAGGGCCCGGCCGACGGTCTGCGGGCGGCGGGAGGCGCCGATCACCGCCACCGAGCGCGGGGTGAGCAGCCGCTGGACGGAGCGGGCCTCGGCCCGGTGCTCGCGGGCCCGCATGACGGCGAGCGAGGCGGCGGTGGGTTCGAGGTCGAACTCCAGGTGGACGACGCCGTCGGCGAAGCTGCGGCGCTGGACGTACCCGGCGTCGGTGAAGACCTTCACCATCTTGCGGTTCTCCGGCAGCACCTCGGCCTGGAAGCGGCGGATGCCGCGCTCCTGGGCGACGGCGGCGATGTGCTCCAGCAGCGCGGAGGCGACGCCGCGGCCCTGGTGGGCGTCCTGGACCAGGAAGGCGACCTCGGCGTCGGTGCCGGTCTCGGAGGGGCGCCCGTCGTGGTCGATCCGGTCGTAGCGGACGGTGGCGATGAAGCGGTCGCGGACGACGACGGCGAGGCCGACCCGGTCGACGAAGTCGTGGTGGGTGAAGCGGCGGACGTCCTTGTCGGAGAGCCGCGGGTAGGGCGCGAAGAAGCGGAAGTACTTGGACTGGTCGGAGACCTGTTCGTAGAACTCGACCAGCCGGCCGGCGTCGGCGGGGGTGATCGGCCGGATCCGGGCCGTGCCGCCGTCACGCAGCAGGATGTCGGCCTCCCAGTGCTGGGGGTACTCCGGCTCGGATCGCGCTACCGCAGAGTCGTCCACGACCGTCAGGTTATCCGGCGGCGAGCCGAATGGCGCCGGGCGTGCGTTCCCGGCAGGGTGGACGCAGCGTGGACAGGGCCGCTGAACGGGGATTATGCGCCGTTTATGGCCCTGAAAGAAACAATCACAACTCCCGAACGCAGCGGTTCGCGGGCGGGGGCTGCGTGCAACACTGGTCTAGACAACACGTCCGTTTCCCCCATCACGGCCGTGACCAGCTTTACCGAAAGGCACGTCTCATGGCTGAGCGCCGCGTCACCATCGGTTGGGCCGAGGGCCTGCACGCCCGTCCCGCCTCCGTCTTCGTCAAGGCCGTCGCGGCCACCGGCGTGCCGATCACCATCACCAAGCCGGGCGGCAACCCGGTCAACGCCGGCTCCATGCTCGGCCTGCTCGCGCTCGGCGCGCAGGGCGGCGACGAGGTCGTGCTGGCCTCCGACGCCGAGGGCGCGGACCAGGCCCTGGACCGCCTGGCCAAGCTGGTCTCGGAGGGCCTCGACGAGCTGCCCGCCGCCGCCTGAGAGCACACCGCACACGTCCGGAGCCCGGGCCCCGTTGGTCGGGGGGCCCGGGCTCCGGTGTGTCCGCGGCGGATCAGCCGGCCGCGATGGCCCGCAGGATGTCCAGCCGGGCCGCCCGGCGGGCCGGCCGCAGCCCGGCCACCGCACCCGCCACCAGTCCGGCCACCAGCACCACGGTGAGCTGCAGCGGCGGGACGGCGAAGCTGCCCGTCCCCTCGGTGTCGGCCGCCCGCACCAGCGCCCAGCCGAGGAACGCCCCCAGGCCCAGGCCGCCGATGGTGCCGAACATCGCCACCAGCACCGACTCCCAGCGCACCATCGCCCGCAGCTGGCCGCGGGTCTGGCCGACCGCGCGCAGCAGGCCCAGCTCCCTGGTCCGCTCGTGCACCGCCAGGGTCAGCGTGTTGGCGATGCCCAGCAGCGCGATCAGCACCGCGAGCGCCAGCAGCGCGTAGACCACCGACAGCATGATGTCGACCACCGAGGCGGCGCTCTTCGCGTACTCCGACCTGGTCTGCACGTCCGGGGCGCCGAACGGCTCCACCGCCTTCTTCACCGCCGCCTTGCCGGCCGACAGCGACACCCCGTCCTTCAGCGCGACCGCCACCAGCGAATCGGTGTCCTGGCCGCGGTGCGGGGCCCAGGCCTCCCGGGTGACCAGGTAGTCACCGGTCAGCTCGCCGGCGCCCTGGTAGAGCGCCTTCACGGTGAACGCCGACTCGACGCCGTCGCTGAACCGCACCAGCACCGAACTGCCCACCTGCCAGCCCTGCTTCTCGGCCTCGCTGCGGGACACCGCCAGGCCGTCGGTGCCCAGCTGCAGCGAGCCGTCCACCCGGCCGAGGTCGACGATGCCGCCCAGCCGGGTCGGATCGGTGACGTCCAGGGTCCGGCCGTGGCCGTCCACCCGGGCCACGCCGCGGCCCAGGCCCACGCTCTGGCTCACCTCCGGCAGCGCGCCGACCGCGTCCGCCAGCTTGGGGCTCAGCCCGCCGCCGCGGAAACCGCCGGTGGAGACCGCGAGGTCCCCGGCGAAGGTCTTGCTCACCGTGTCGTCCATGGTCGCCTTGATCGACGCACCGAAGACGGTGAACAGCGAGACCACGGTGACCCCGACCATCAGCGCGCTGGCCGTCGCCGCCGTCCGCTTCGGGTTGCGGGCCGCGTTGCGCTCCGCCAGCACGCCCGGCATACCGCGCAGCCTCGGCAGCGGGGCGCCCAGCAGCCGCACCACGTAGGTCGCGAACACCGGGCCGAGCACCACCACGCCGAGCAGCGTGGTCACCGCACCGCCCGCGGTCAGCCCGACCGACGGGCCGTTGGTCGCGCCGACGACCGTACCGGCCACCCCGGCCGCCACCAGCAGCGCGCCGACGATCCAGCGGATCCGGCCGGCCCGGCCGGCCGCCGCACCGTCCACCGCCACCGCCCGCATCGCGGCCAGCGGCGCCGTCCGGCCGGCCCGCACGGCCGGCGCGACGGCCGAGGCGACCGCCGTGACCGTGCCCACCAGCAGCGGCAGCGCCACCGAGAGCGCGCTGATCACCAGGCCGCCGGTCGGCAGGTTGAAGCCGATCACCTTGAACAGCGACTTCAGCCCCGCCGCCACGCCGATCCCGCCGAGCAGGCCCGCCACCGAGGCGGCCACGCCGACCACCACGGCCTCCGCCAGGGTCGCCGCCAGCACCTGGCCGCGCGCCGCGCCCAGCGCGCGGAGCAGCGCGTTCTCCCTGGTCCGCTGGGCCACCACGATGGCGAAGGTGTTGTGGATGGTGAAGGTCGCCACCAGCAGGGCGATGCCCGCGAACACCAGCAGCAGGGTGGTGAACATGGTCAGGAAGCGGCTGGACACCTGCTTGGTGGCCTCTTCGCTGATCTTCGTCCCGGTCACCGCCTCCAGGCCGGACGGCAGCTTCGCCGACAGCGCCGTCACCAGCTGCTGCTGGGAGACCCCGCTCTCGGCCCGGAACTGGATCGAGGTGGCCTGGCCCTGCCCCTTCGGGGTCAGGTAGCGCTCGGCGTCCTCCAGGGTCAGCCCGGTCCAGGTGTTCTGGCCCATGCCGTCGGCCTTGGCGCCGAAGGTCGCGATGCCGACGATGGTGACCGTCACCGGGTCGGGGGCGCGCAGGATGGTCGTGTCGCCCAGCTTCAGCTCCCCGGCCTTGGCCGCGCCCCGGTTGATCACCGCCTCCCCCGGCCGCTGCGGCGCCCGGCCCTCGGCCAGCCGGTACGGGTTGAGCCCACTGTCCGTCTGCCAGTAGCCGGCCAGGGTGGGCGGGCCCTGGCCGCCCACGGCCTTGCCGTTCTTGCCGATCAGCTGGCCGGAGCCCTGGATCGCCGGCTCGGCCGCCGCCACCCCGGGCACCTGGCGCAGCTGGTCGGCCAGCGCCAGGTCCACCGGGGCCCGTACGCCGCCGAAGGTGTTCTCGGTGTCCATCACGTCGGCGCTGCGCACCACCGCGTCGGTGCCGCGGTTGGCGTCGGTGAAGAGGGTGTCGAAACTTCCGCGCAGGGTGTCGCCGAGCACCAGCGTGCCGGACAGGAAGGCCACCCCGAGCAGGATCGCGGTGAAGGTCCCGGCCAGCCGCCGCTTGTGCGCGGACAGCGAGCGCAGGCTGATCCGCAGGGTGGCGGTGGCGCTGCTGCTCATGAACCGACGCCTCCCCGTGCGGCCGCGGGAGCGTGGTCGAAGGCCTTCATCCGGTCCAGCACCCCGGCCGGGGTGGGTCGCTCCATGCGGTCCACCAGCCGGCCGTCGGCGAGGAAGAGCACCTCGTCCGCGTAGCCGGCGGCGGTCGGGTCGTGGGTGACCATGACCACCGTCTGGCCCATCTCGTCCACCGCGCGGCGCATCAGCTCCAGCACCTCGGCACCGGTGCGGGAGTCCAGGTTGCCGGTCGGCTCGTCCGCGAAGACCACCTCGGGGCGGCCGGCCAGCGCCCGGGCCAGCGCGACCCGCTGCTGCTGGCCGCCGGAGAGCTCGCTCGGCCGGTGGTCGAGCCGCTCCCGCAGCCCGACCGCGTCGATCAGGGTCTCCACCCACGCCTGGTCCACCTCGCCGCCAGCCAGGTCGACCGGCAGCGTGATGTTCTCCCGGGCGGTGAGCACCGGCACCAGGTTGAAGGACTGGAAGACGAAGCCGATCCGCTCCCGGCGCAGCAGGGTCAGCCGGCGGTCGTTGAGGTTCTCCAGCTCGGTGTCGCCGATCATCGCGGTGCCGGCGGTCAGCCGGTCCAGCCCCGCCGCGCAGTGCAGCAGGGTGGACTTGCCGGAGCCGGACGGCCCCATGATCGCGGTGAGCCGGCCGGCCGGGAAGCCGACGGTCACGTGGTCGAGGGCGCGCACCTCGGTGCGGCCTATCCCGTAGACCTTGACCGCCTCGGTGACCCGGGCGGCCATCCGGTCGGTGTCGACCAGGTCGAGGACCGGGAAGGTGGTCACTTGGCACCGCCCTGGCCCGGCTTGGTGTCACCCGGGTCCTGCAGGTGCTCGATCAGGGTGTCCCGGCGGGTGCGGTACTCCTCCTCGCTGATCTCACCGTCGGCGTACCGGCGGGCCAGGCTCGCCAGCGGGCCCTCCGGACCGCCCGGCCAGCCGCCGCGCCAGCCCGGGCCACCGCCCCACGGGCCGCCCCACTGGCCGGCCCACGGCGGGCCCCACGGCCCGCGCCGGCCCCAGCCGCGACGGCGCAGCACGGTGAACAGGGCGATCAGGACGAGCAGCCAGAACAGCGGGAAGAGCAGGAACCACGGGCCCGGGCCGCCCCCGTTCCACGGGCCCCAGCCGTCCCGGCAGATCGTGTCGGCTAGCAGTGCGGTGCTCTGCATGTCGGTCAACTCCTCGGTGGGCCCCGCGGGTTCGGACGGGGGCCGCGCTCCGGCCCCGGACCGTTCCCGAGGCCACCACGAGCGTCCCGCCGGGAGGGGGGCCGGCGCGTCCTCCGGGGAGCGGCACCGGGGGTACGACGCGGGGAGTACGGGGCGGGGGCGGTGCTGCTCCCGGTCCGCCCCGGGCCGCACCCGGCCGGCGAGCCCCCGCCCCGGCCCGGACCCGGTCAGCGCGCGGGCGAGCGGTCCTTCACAGCCAGCCGGGGCGGACCAGGCCGGACTCGTAGGCGAGGACGACCAGTTGGGCGCGGTCGCGGACGCCGAGCTTCACCATGGCGCGGCTGACGTGGGTCTTGGCGGTGAGCGGGCTGACCACCAGGCGGCGGGCGATGTCGTCGTTGCTCAGGCCCATGCCGACCAGGGTGAGCACCTCGCGCTCGCGGTCGGTGAGCGAGGCCAGCAGCCGCTCGCTCGCGGCGGGCTCGCGGGAGCGGCTGGCGAACTCGTCGATCAGCCGGCGGGTCACGCCCGGGGAGAGCAGCGAGTCGCCGACGGCGGCGACCCGTACCGCCCGCAGCAGGTCGGCGGGCTCGGTGTCCTTGGCCAGGAACCCGGCCGCGCCCAGCCGCAGCGCCTCGAAGATGTACTCGTCCAGCTCGAAGGTGGTCAGCACCACCACCCGGACGGCGGCCAGTTCGGGGCGGCTGCAGATCCGCCGGGTGGCCTCCAGGCCGTCGGTGCCGGGCATCCGGATGTCCATCAGCACGACGTCCGGCCGCAGTTCCTCCACCAGCCGGACGGCCGCCTCGCCGTCGTCGGCCTCGCCGACCACCTCGATGTCGGGCTGGGCGTCGAGCAGGGCCCGGAAGCCCGCCCGGACCAGGACCTGGTCGTCCGCCAGCAGTACCTCGATCATCCCGACCGCCCCTTCTCGCTCGCCGTGCCCTCCCCCGCCGGGTCGGGCAGCCAGGCCCGCACCCGGAAGCCGCCGCCGTGCGGTCCGGCGGTCAGCTCGCCGTCGAAGGCCGCGGCCCGCTCGCGCATGCCGACCAGGCCGTTGCCGGAGCCGCCGCCCTCACCGCCGGCGGCCGGGCCCGGGTCGTCCACCCGGAGCAGCAGCCCCCGCGGGGAGGACCAGTCCATCAGAACGGTGGCGGTGCGCGCGGCCGAATGGCGGATGACGTTGGTGAGCGCCTCCTGGACGATCCGGAAGGCGGCCAGCTCCACCTGGGTGGACAGCGGCCGGGCCGTACCGGCCGTCTCGATGGTGACGGTGAGCCCGGCGTGGCCGGCCTGGGTGACCAGTTCGGGCAGCCGGGCGAGCCCCGGGGCCGGGGTGCGCGGGGCCTGGCCGTCCGGACCGCGCAGGGTCCCGAGCACCTGGCGGACCTCGCCCAGCGCTTCCTTGCTGGTCGCCTTGATGACGGTCAGCGCGGCGCGGACCTGGTCGGGGTGCTCGTCGATGAGCTCCAGGGCGACCCCGGCTTGCAGGTGGATCACCGAGATCGAGTGGGCCAGGATGTCGTGCAGTTCGCGGGCCATCCGCAGCCGTTCCTCGGCGGCCCGGTTCTCCTCCGCCTGCCGCCGGGCCAGCCGGCGGGCGGCCAGCTGTTCGCCGCGGTTGCGCATGATCTCGGCGCCGGCCAGGACCAGCAGCAGCCAGGCGGCGGCCCCGGCCTCCTGCCACCAGCTGGGGCCGGGCCCGGGCGCGCGCTGCCAGTCGTGCGGCAGCAGGTGGGAGCTGGACAGGTGGACCAGGTAGCCGGCGCCCAGCGAGATCCAGGCCCACCGGCGGCGGCCTCGCGCGAGCGCGCCGTAGACGGCGACGCCGAGGCTGAGGAAGACCGGGCCGTACGGGTAGCCGGCCAGCAGGTAGCCGGTGGTGACGGCGGTGACGGCGGCCACCACCGGGCCGGGGTAGCGCTCGCGCAGCAGCAGCAGGGCCGGGCCGAGCAGCAGCAGCGCGTACCCGGCGGCGTCCAGCGCGGCCCGGTCCGGCTGCTGGCGGGCGGCGGCGGTGGAGCCGACCACCTGGACCAGGGCGGCCAGGAGCGCGGAGACCCGCGTCCAGGACGGCCTGGTCCACGGCGGTCCGCCGTAGGGGTAGTGGTCGGTGCTCATGTACGGAGGAGGTTCACCGCCCCGGCGCCGCGGCGGCGGGACGCTTGGTGCGCGCGGCGCGGGCCTCGGCGGCGAGGCGCCGGCCGCGCTTGGTCATCCCCCAGGGCTTCACCACGGAGAGCACGGTGGCGACCAGGTAGATGGTCAGGGCCACCGAGGGGGCGATGACCAGGACGTGCGGGGCGCGGCCGTCCGGCGGGACGGTGCCGGCGGCGACCTGGCCGGCCGCGTCGTGGATGAAGGCGCGCAGCGCGAAGATCGAGGCCAGGGTGGCGGCCAGGGTGAGCCAGAACTTGGTGGCGACCCAGCGGTACCGCAGCAGGCCCCAGGTGGTGCCGAGGGACAGCAGCACTCCGGAGAGCAGCGAGACCAGGCTGACCGGGATCAGCAGCCAGTCGGCGAAGATCTGCTGGGCCAGGTAGGCGGCACGCACGGTGTCGGGGTCGTCGGAGAAGCGGCCGGCGATGCCGAGGGCGAGCACGCCCGCGGTCAGGCCGAGCCAGCCGACCGAGAAGGCGACGTGCACGACCAGCCAGACCCGGCGGGCGTGCCGGGGCAGCCGCAGGCGCCCGGCACGGTCGGCCGGGGGCGCGTCGGGGGCCACCGGCGGCTCCCCCGCGGTGGCCCCGGTCGGGGGCGCGGAGGTGTCGGCGGCGGGCGGACCAGGAGGTGTGGGCATCGGCTGTGCTCCGGAGGGCGAGGGGCGACGCGGGCCACGGGCCGGCGGCCACCGGGGTGGATGGTGTGCGGCCGCCGGCCCACGGCTTGGGTGATCCGCGGGATCACTCCCCACTCTGCCCGGTCCGCGGGGGCCGGGCATCGCACCGCGGGAGTAGCCGCCCGTACCGCTCGTTGAGTACGGACGGCCGGGCGGCCGTGGTCGGCGGTCGGTGGACGCGCGGTCAGTACGCGATCTCGACGACCGCGCGCCGGGCGGCCGGGTCGCCGAGCGCGCCGAGCAGGTAGTGCGCGAGATCGGCGCGGGAGATCGACCAGGCCCCGGGCAGTCGCCGCCCGGCGGCCGTGCGGTAGCGGCCGCGGGCCCGGCCGCCGGTGAGCCGGGCGGCCCGGACCAGCGTCCAGTCCAGGTCGGTGTCGCCCAGCAGCACCCGCTCCATCCGCGCCATGTCCGCGTACGGCCGGCGGAGCATCGGGTGCAGCACCCAGGAGGTGAGCGCCCGTTGCAGCGGGGCGGCGCTCCACGGCGCCGGGCTCATGCTGGTGGTGGAGACGCACAGCACCCGGGCCACCCCGGCGGCGTGCATCGCCTTGAGGATGTGGCCGGTGCCGGCGGAGTAGACGGTGGTGTCGGCCCGGCTGTAGCCGATGCCGAGCGCGGAGACCACCGCGTCCGCGCCCTCGACGGCACGGGCGACCGCCTCCGGGTCGAGGACGTCGCCCTGCCGGATGGTGGTCGGCCGGGCGTCGGCCAGGGCCAGCGGGTCGCGGGCGAAGGCGACGGTGGAGTGCCCGGCCGCGGCGGCCAGCTCCAGGAAGTGGCGGCCGGTGCCGCCGGTCGCGCCGAAGACGACGATGTTCACGGTGCGTTTCCCCCTTGATCCCTGGGACCCTCGGTTCCTCGGTCGCTCGGTCAGCGGTGGCCGTGCGGAGCGCGGCCGGCCCGCGCCGCGGACGTGCCGCGGGCGGGCCGGCCGCCACCGGGGGTCATCAGTTGGCCACCTCGACGCGCCGGCCGTAGGTGGCCGGGTCATCCAGATGGGTGACGATGTAGTCGGCGACGTTCGCCCGGGCGACGCGCGAGGCCTTGGGGAGGTGGCCGCCCACCACCGCCTGGTAGTTGGGCGTGGCCGGCCCGTCGGTGAGCATCGGCACCCGGACGATCGTCCAGTCCAGCGGGCTGGACTCGACCTCGTCCTCCATCCGGCCGAGGTCCAGGTGGATGTTCCGGTAGACCCGGTCCACCACGAACTCGGCGACGAAGCGCTGCATCGCCGGCAGGTGCTTGGTCTCCAGGCCCGCCGAGGACATCGTGACCAGCCGGCGCACCCCGCCCGTCCGGGCGGCCGCGATGACGTTGCGCACGCCCTCGGAGAACACCGTCGTCGTGGTGCGGCTGGTCACGCCCAGCGACACCACCACGGCGTCCTTGCCCGCCAGCGGACCGGTCAGCGAGTCGACGTCGAACACGTCGCCGCGCACCTTGGTCAGCCGCTCGTGCTCGACCGGCAGCTTGGCCGGGTCGCGCAGCAGGGCGGTGACGCCGTGCTTGTTCTCCAGGGCCTTCTCGACCAGCAGCCGACCGGTGCGGCCGGCCGCTCCCACCACGACGATCTCCATGACTTTCCTCCTTGCCGGGGCCGGCGGCAACTTCGTGCCGCCGGCCGTGAGTTGACCTTCTCTTACACCGACGGGTCCTACCGTAGGGAAAACGCGAGCAGCGCGCCGCCCGAGGCGCTCGGGTACTGCGGGTAGTACGCCGCCTGGACGTAGAGCATGCCGTCGGCGACCACCGCGCCACCGCCGCCGGAGAGCGCCGTGCCGTGCGCCGGAACGCCGTTGACCGTGGTGAAGTCGCGGACCACGTCGTACTGCCAGAGCACCGCGCCGGTGCTCGCCGAGAAGACCCGCATCTTGCCGTCCGCGTCGCCCTCGTAGACCAGGCCGCGGCTGCTGCTCACCGCGGGCGTGAAGCCGCGCTGGCAGAGCTCCGGGTTGGCGGCCGAGCCGCCCCACTGGCAGCCGTCGGCCGGGCTCTCGGTCTGCCAGAGGATCGCGCCGGTCGCCGGGTCGAGCGCGTACAGGGTGCCGGGGTTGGCGAACCAGGTGGCGACGTAGAGGCGGGTCCCGTCGTAGCTGGTGCCCCACTGGATGCCCGAGCTGCCGCCCTGGGTATTGGGGTTGGCCACCACCGCGCGGTCCCACACCTTGGCGCCGGTCAGCGCGTCGTAGACGTGGTAGACGCCGTTCTTCTGGCCGATGCCGACCACCCGCCGGTTGCCGATGCTGAAGACGTTGGCGCTGGCGCCGAAGTCCCAGTCGTGGTCGGTGCCGTTGGCCTTGCTGGGGCAGTAGGCGTCGGCGCCGGCCATGCCGCAGGCGACCGTGAAGGTGTCCGGGAAGACCTCCTGGGCGCGCCAGCGGACGGCGCCGGTGGCGGCGTTCAGGGCGAGCAGCGAGTCGGTGTCACCCGCCGCGCCGCTGTAGTTCTGGCCGGTGCCGACGTAGACGGTGCCGCTCTCCCGGTCGATCACCGGCGTGCTCCAGACCGCGACGCCGGAGGGCTCGTAGCGGTTGGCGCCGTTCGGCCAGGTGCCGACCAGCTGCGGCTCGGGGGTGGTCCAGTGCCGCCAGGTGAGCTGCCCGGTGGCCGCGTCGACGGCGACGACCGAGCCGCGGAAGGTGCAGCAGGGGTACGTCAGGTCGAAGGTGGCGCCGGACTCCCGGCTGGATATGCCGATGTAGACCTGGCCGTTGTAGACCAGCGGCGAGCTGGTGGTCTGGGCCTGCGGGTGGTCGTCGAGCTTCAGCGACCAGCGCAGCGCACCGGTCCAGCGGTCGAGCGCGTAGAGGTAGCCGCGGTTGTCACCGAAGTAGACGGTGTTGCCCTCGACGGCCGGGCTGCTGCGCACCGGGTCGGGGCTGCTGGTGGAGTGCGCGCCGGCCACCGGGGCGACGTCGAAGGTCCAGCGGGTCGCGCCGGTCCGGGCGTCCAGGGCGTGGAAGGTGCCCTCGACGCCGCCGACGTACAGGGTGCCGTCCACCACGGCGGGCTGGCTGCCGAGGAAGACGCCCGGGACCTTGGCGTGGCCAAAGGCCCACTTCAGGTCGAGGTTGGCGACGTTGGACGGGGTGATCCGGTACTCCTGGCCGTTGAACCGGCTGCCGGCCGGGTCGAACTGCCAGCTGCTCCAGGCGCCGGATCGCGGGCGGGCCTCGGTGTCCTCGGCGCCGGCGCCATTGGTGGCGGCGAGCAGGACGAGGGCGGTCAGCAGGGCCACCAGACTGGTGCCGAAGCCGGCTATCCGGGGCCGTCTGGGCTGGGACACGTGGATCAACTCCTCGGTGAGGGCGAGTGGTTCACGTACGGTCCGGGGTTCCGGCCAGGCCGGCGGCGGCCTCCGCGTGGGAGAGCACGGCGGCGCAGTCCAGCTCGCCGAGGCCGGCCTCGGCGGCGGCCACGAGGGTGTCGTGGGTGGCGTCGCAGACGGGGGTGTCGACGCCCAGGCGATCGGCCTCGGCGGTGGCCAGCCGGAGGTCCTTGCGCATCAGGTCGAGCCTGAACTGCGGTTCGCCGTAGGCCCGGCGGCGCATCACGCCGGCCTTGTAGCGCATCACCGGCGAGCTGAAGCCGCTCTCGCTGATCATCGACAGGGCGAGCTCGCGGTCGATGCCGGCCCGCTGGGCCAGCGTCACGGACTCGGCGAGCACCTGCATCTCGACGCCCATCAGCACGTTGAGCATGACCTTGGCGGTGGCGCCGAGGCCACTCGGGCCGAGGTGGCGGATCTCCTTGGCGAGCGGCTCCAGCACCGGGCCCAGCCGCTCGAAGGTCTCGGCGGATCCGCCGACCATGAAGCGCAGTTCGCCGTCCTTGGCGTGCTGGCCGTTGCCGATGATGCAGGCGTCGACGGAGCTGCGGCCGCGCCCGGCGACCCGCTCGGCCACCGTGCGGGCGAAGTCCGGGGAGACGGTGCTGGTGTCCATCACGATGCCGTGCGCGGGCAGCGTCTCCAGCACCCCGCCGGTGCCGAACAGCTGCTCCTCGACGGCCGCCTCGGAGGCGAGGCTGAGCAGCACCACGTCCACCCGCGCGGCCAGTTCGGCCGGGGTCGCGGCGACCTCCGCGCCGCGGGCGGCGAACGGCGCGGTGCGCTCGGGGGTGCGGTTGTGGACCACGATCCGGTGGCCCTGGTCGAGCAGCCGGGAGGCCATCCCGCCGCCCATCACGCCGAGACCGATGACACCGATCCTGGTCGCCGGGGGTATGCCGGGGGTGGCGGCGGGCGGGAGGTCCCGGGAGAGTGCACGCCGCTGGCTGGGTATGTCGGCCATGGAGTCGACCCGCTTCCTGGTGGGCTGGTCGCGCCGGGTTCCCGGCGCTCGGAGTGCGGCGGGGAAGGCCGTGCCAGACACCCCGCCCCACCGCGGCCGGGGTGCCGACTGCCTGTCCAGCCTAGCGGGTGAACACTCACTCCGCGATGGCTTCCGGCGTCCGTTTCGAGCCGCATCGTTCACTGAGGCGCCGTCAACTACCTTTCCCAGCCGCCCTGGAGCATCCGGGAACGGTCCGGACAGACCTCCTCCCCCACCGCCGGGGGTAACGGTGGGGGAGGAGGGGCAGCGGTGGCGAACGCCGGTCCGCCCGACCGGTACGGTCCGGCCGCGGCGGTCAGCCGGTCGCCGTCTCCGGTCGCCCGCCGGCCGCGGAGCCGGGCTGGGCACCCGGGGCACCCTGCTGGCCGGCCTGGCCCGCCGGGGCGCCCTGACCCTGACCCTGACCCTGACCCTGCCACTGGCCGCCGCCCTGGCCCTGCTGCTGACCGCCGGGGCCGCCCGGGCCACCGGGGCCCTTGCCGCCGGGCGCGCCCATCGGCGCGCGCATCGGCCGCTCCTGGAGGAAGACCACCACCAGGGCACCGACCAGCGCGATGACCATGCCGATCAGGTAGACCACGTGCAGCGACTCGGCCAGCGCGGCGGCGACACCGTCGCGCACCGGCGGCGCCTGCGCCCGGACCTTGGCCGGCGCGGTCAGCAGACCGTCCGTACCGAGCCGCTCCAGGGCGTCCGCCGGAACCTTCTTGGGCAGCCAGTCACGCAGCTGCGAGTTGAGGATCGCGCCGAAGATGGTCACACCCATGGCACCGCCGAGCGAGCGGAAGAAGTTCGCCGCGGCCGTCGCCACGCCCAGCTGCCGCATCTCGACGGAGTTCTGCACCGCCACGATGAGGACCTGGGTGACCAGACCGAAGCCGAGGCCGAAGACCGCCAGGAAGACGCCCGCGGAGACCTGCGAGGAGTCCGCCTTGAGCGTCGACATCAGGTAGAGGCCGACCGCCATGACCAGCAGGCCGACGATCGGGAACAGCTTGTACTTCCCGGTCTTCTCGACCACCTTGCCGGAGAGCGTCAGGCTGGCCACGGTGGCGAGCATCATCGGGACCAGCAGCAGACCGGACTCGGTGGCGCTGTCGCCGTTGGCGATCTGGAGGAAGAGCGGGGTGTAGACGGTCGCCACGAACAGCGAGACCGAGGTGAGGAAGAGGCCGAGGGTGGCCACCAGGACCACCGGGTCCTTGAACAGCGCCAGCGGGACGACCGGCTCGCTGGCCCGGTTCTCCTGCCAGACGAAGGCGCCGAGCAGCAGCAGCGCGAGCACCAGCAGGCCGATGATCTGCACCGAGCCCCAGGCGTACTGGTCGCCGGCCCAGACCGAGACCAGAAGCACCGAGACGATGGCCCCGCTGAGCAGCGCCGAGCCGAGGTAGTCCAGCTGCTTCTGCTGCTTGCGGACCGGCAGCTTCAGCACCGAACTGACGACCAGCAGCGCGACCACGCCGATCGGCAGGTTGATGTAGAAGATCCACGGCCAGGACAGGTGGTCGACGAAGGTACCGCCGATCAGCGGGCCGACCACGCCGGCGACCACGAAGCAGGACTGCGCGAAGCCCTGCCACTTGCCGCGCTCGCGCGGCGGCACCAGCTCCGCGATGAGGGCCATGGCCAGCGCCATCAGGCCGCCCGCGCCGAGCCCCTGGAGGGTGCGGAAGCCGATCAGCTGGCCGATGTTGCCGGAGATCCCGGACAGCGCCGAGCCGAGCAGGAAGATCGTGATGGCCGACTGGAACATCAGCTTGCGGCCGTAGAGGTCGCCCAGCTTGCCCCAGAGCGGCGTGGCCGCGGTGGCGGCCAGCATGTAGGCGGTGACGACCCACGACAGGTGGGTCACGCCGCCGAGGTCACCGGCGATGGTCGGCAGGGCCGTCGCCACGATCGTCTGGTCCAGGGCTGCCAGGAACATGGCAAGCACCAGGGCAGCGAAGATCGTCAAGAAGGTTTTACGTGGCACTTCCGGGGCTGGTGCTGCGTACGGGGCGCTCATGGGGTACTCCTCGAGGAGGCGCTCGCCGGCTCGGAGTCCTTGCTCCAAGCTTGAATTCGTATAGACTATACAATCAAAATTAGCCGTCAAGGGCCAACGTCAAGGGCGACCACCGGCCGCCCGGAGGGGCAGCTAACGATGAGTCAACTGCAGGGAAAGATCGCGCTCGTGACCGGTTCTACCTCGGGCATGGGGGCGGCCGCCGCCGCCGCCCTGGCCGCCGCGGGGGCGCACGTGGTGGTCTCCGGCCGCCGCGCCGAGCTGGGCAACGCCGTCGTGGAGCGGATCCGCGAGAAGGGCGGACAGGCGGAGTTCATCGCCGCCGACGTCACCGTCGAGGATGACGTCGCCCGGCTGGTGGGTACCACGGTCGAGCGACACGGCCGGCTGGACATCGCCTTCAACAACGCGGGCGGCGGCGGGGCGTTCGGCCCGCTGGACCGGGTCCCGGCGGACGCCTTCACCCAGGTGATCGCCGTCAACCTGATCGGCACCTATCACTCGCTCAAGCACGAGATCGCCGTCATGCGGGCGAACGGCGGCGGCAGCATCATCAACAACGCCTCCACCGCCGGCGTCCAGGGCACCGCCTTCGGCCTGGGCGCGTACACCGCGGCCAAGCACGGCGTGGTCGGCCTGACCCGGGCCACCGCACTGGAGGCCGGCCCGGCCGGCATCCGGGTGAACGCGCTGATCACCGGACCGGTGGACACCGAGGACTTCCGCCGGCGGGTCGGCGGCCAGCCGGGTGCGCTGGAGCGGGCCGGGGCGGCCACCGCGCTGGGCCGGATCGCCACCGAGGAGGAGGTCGCCAACGCGGTGGTCTTCCTCGGCAGCGACGCGGCCAGCTTCGTCACCGGCTCGCTGTTCGGGCTGGAGGGCGGCATGACGGCCGGCGTCACGGCCGGGACGATGGGGCGGCCCGGCGGCGGCGCTCCGGGCCAGGGCCAGGGCGGCCCCGGCCAGGGCGCTCCGGGTGGCGCTCCGGGTCAGGGCGCTCCGGGTCAGGGCGCTCCGGGCGCCGGACGCCCGGGCGCCAACTGACCCGACACCGTCCACGGGCGGTTCCCGGCGTACCACCCATTGCCAGCAATCCACCCTCCGAGTATTTTTTCGATATGCTCGTGAAAACCACAAGGAACACCGAAGAGTTCATATCCGAAACCGGTGAGTGGATTGCTGGCAACCCGGTCGAGAATTCCATCCTGCTGACCATGCTGGCAGCGGCGAAATTCCGGCCGCCGACCGCCCCGCCGACCAACTGGAGCCGCATCGAGGACCCCGCGTCCGACGGCGGCCCGGTGGTCGGCGCGGCGGCCTTCACTCCCCCGCACCTGGTCGTGCTGAGCGGCATGCCGGCCGCCGCCGCGGCCGCCCTGGGCGCCGAGCTGGGCGCCGGCCCCGACCCGCTGCCCGGCGTGATCGGCTCGGACCCGGCGTCGGGCGCCTTCGCCGAGGCCTGGTCCAGGACCACCGGCCGCCCGGCCCGGGCGGACCGGCGCGAACTCGTGCTGTGCCTGGACGGTCCGGCCGCGCCGAACGAACGGCCAGCCCCGTCCGGGCAGTCCCGGGCCGCCAGGACCGAGGAGTTGGAGCTGCTCACCGACTGGTGCCTGGAGGCCGCGCACGGCGCCCGGCTCAGCCGGGAGATCGCCCGGCGCTCGGTCCAGGGCCAGATCGCCGGCGGCCTGCTGCGGGTCTGGGAGGACGACGGGCAGCCGGTCGCCGCGGTCGGCCGGACCGCCGCCGTCGCCGGGGTGGTGCGCTACAACCCGGTGTACTCGCGGCCCGAGGCCCGCCGCGGCGGCTACGTCCGGGCCCTGCTCGCCGAGGCGGTGACCGGGCAACGTGCGGACGGGCTGACCGGTCTGGCGGTGCTCGGCGAGGCCAACACGGCCGTCCAGGGGCTCTTCACGTCGCTCGGCTTCCGGCCCGTCGGGGGCCTTTCGGAATACCGCTTCGACTGATCCCCGGGGATTTCCCGGAAAAACACCCGCGGGCCCGGATCCAGGAAGGATCCGGGCCCCTTCTCCGGGTTTTCCGGGCTTTCCGGGGCGGCCGGGGAACCGGCCCGGGCCCCCGGGAATTCCGGGGGCCCGGGCCGGCGCCATTCCGGCCGGTGGTTCGGGCCGCCGGCCGCTCCGCCGGGTCAGTCCAGCGGGTCGGGGTCCGGCACGGCCTCCAGCAGCGAGAAGGCCGTCCCGGTCGACACCACCCGGTTCAGCCGGTAACCACCGCGCCGGAAGACCTCGGCGAACTGCGCCTCGGTCCGCACCTCACCGCTCATGGTCACCAGCATGACCAGGTCGAAGTTCTTCACGAACCGCGGCACGCCCTCGCGGTGCACCAGCTCGGCCGCGACGAAGCGGGCGCCCGGCGAGGCCTCGCGGCACCGGCGCAGCAGCCGCACCAGCGCCTCGTCCGGCCAGGAGTGCCAGACCTGCTTGGTGACGTACGTGCCGATCCCGGCCGGGACCCCGGCGAAGAAGTCGACCGGCTGGAACTCCAGCCGGCCCTGCTCGGCCAGCTTGGCGACGTCCGGCTGGGTGCGGGCCTGCTCGATCACGCTCGGCAGGTCGGCCAGCACGCCGCGGCCGACGGCTTCGTAGGCGTTCAGGATCGCGGCCAGGTAGGTGCCCTGCCCGCCGCCGAGGTCGCAGACCGCGCCGGCCCCGGCGAAGTCGGGGTACGCGGAGACCAGGGCGTCGGCGAGTGCGTCGGTGAAGTCGGTCATCGCCTGGTTGAAGGTCGCGGCGGCGGCCGGGTTGCGCTGCAGCCAGGGCCAGAGCGCGGTGCCGTGCACCTTCTCGAAGCCGGGCTTGCCGGTCTCCAGGCTGTGGTCCAGCGCGCCCCAGGAGGACCAGAGCCACTCGGCGCCGACCATCCGGGCCATCGCGTCCATCGAACCGGGCACACCGGGGCGGAGCAGTTCGGACAGCGCGGTGTTGGCGAAGACACCGGGCTCGGTCTCCTCGAAGACGCCGTCCTCGCTCAGCAGCCCGAGCACCTTGGCGAGCGGGCCGGCGGCCACCCCGGCGCGCTCGGCGAGCTCGGCGGCCGGCAGCGGGCCGTCGGCGAGCAGCTCGGCGATCTTGAACTCGGCGGCCAGGGCCAGGCAGCGCGGGGTGGACGGGAACATCAATTCGGAGAGGAACACCGCGCCGGCCGAGGCAGGGGCGGTCTGGGGAACGGCGGTCATGGGGTGAGGCCTCCCTGCGGGGACCGGGCCGGGGCGGACGGGCGCCCCCGGCCCGAGGGGTCAGCGGTCATGGGTGGTCGGGCCGGACGGGCCCGCGCCGGGCGGCCCTGGACGGGCCGGGGCCGCCCGGCGTTCGCACGGGGCCGGGCTCAGCCCAGCAGGGCGAAGGCGAAGCCTCCGCCCGGGTTCGCCATGAACTTGTTGGTCGGCGGGATCTCGCCGCCGGCCGCGAGGCCCACCGCCGGACCGGCCAGCGCGATCCGGGTCGGGGTGGGGACGATCTGGACCTGCCCGGCGGCCAGCTGGCCCCAGTTGTTCCAGCCCCAGCCCCGCACCGAGCCGTCGGCCAGCAGCGCCAGCGCGTGCCCGCCGTTGCCGGGGGCCGCGTCGGTGCCGCCACCGCTGGCCGCCACCGCCTTGACGCCGGTCAGGCCGGGCACCGGGGCCGGCACCGCGCGGTCGGCGGTGGTGCCGTCGCCGAGCTGGCCGCCGTCGTTGAGACCCCAGGCCCAGACGGTGCCGTCGGCCAGCAGCGCCACCGTGTGGTGGTAGGCGCCGACCAGCTGGGTGACCGAGTGCAGGCCGGCGACCTTCTGCGGGGCGGCACGGTCGACGGTGGTGCCGTCGCCGAGCTGGCCGCGGTCGTTGAAGCCCCAGACCGAGGCGGTGCCGTCGGCGTGCACGACCATGCTGTGGCCGCCGCCGGCGCTCATCCGGACGGCCGGCTCCAGGCCCTCGACCACGGCCGGGCGCGGCCGGCAGTCGAAGGAGGCGGTCATGTAGGAGCGGACGATCCGGCCCTCACGGGTCGAGCCGGGCCCGTCGCCGAGCTGGCCGCGGTCGTCGCGGCCCCAGGACCAGACGGTGCCGTCGGCCTTGAGCGCCAGGTTGTGGGCGCCGCCGACCGCCAGGTCGACGACGTCCTCCAGGCCCTCGACCCGGACCGGCACGGGCTGCACGCCGAAGTTGGCCTCGCCGAGCGCGCAGAAGAAGCCGGCGCCCCAGGCCCAGACGGTGCCGTCCTCCAGCAGGGCGGCGCTGTGGCCGCCGCCGGCGCCGGCCGCGCGGACCCGGCCGGGCAGCCCGACGGTGCGCACCGGGGTGGCCTGGTTCTCGGTGGAGCCGTCGCCGAGCTGGCCGAAGGCGTTGCGGCCGAAGCCCCAGAGTTCGCCGTCGCCGGTGAGGGCCAGCGCGTGGCCGCTGCCGGCCGCCAACCGGACGACGTTCTCCAGGCCCTTGATCTCCTGCGCGGTGCTCCGGCTGACGGTCCCGCCGTCGCCGAGCTGGCCGTTGGTGTTGTCACCCCAACTGCTGATGATGCCTGCCATGGTGATGCGACCTCTCTCGATCGTCGGGGGGGGGCGGTCAGGCCCAGAACCGGTCGACGGCGTACTGGTCCTCGGGGTAGGTCCAGAACTCGGCGATCAGGCCGTCCTGGATGCGCGCCACGTTGACGAAGGGCATCTCCAGGCTCCTGCCCTCGCGCTCGTAGCGGGTGAACACGGTGGCGAAGGCGAACGAGTCGCTGGCGCCGATCTCGTGGATCTCCATCTGGATGCGGCCCTGGCAGATCTCGAACATCCGGCCGGCGAAGGCCAGCGCGGACTCGATGCCCTCGTGCGCGCCGGACAGCTCGCTGGTGCCCGGGTAGTAGTGCACGCAGTCCTTGGTCCAGTAGCTGGCCGCCTTCTGCACGTCGCCCACGGTGAAGGCGGCGTAGACCGCTTCCATGAGCTTGGCGTTCGGGTGGTCGACGACCTTCATGACTCTCCTCCTGTGCTGGTGCGGTGCGGGGCTGGGCGGTACCGAAAGGGGTTCCGGCGGAGCCGGTTTCCGACGGGTCGTCAGACCGCGGCGCGGCGGACGATGTCGACGAGGGTGGCCCGGTCCGGGGCGGGGAACGGCGGCGGCGAGCCCGCGACCGCCTGCTTGACCCGCAGCCGGATCTCCTCGTCCTCGTACAGGCCGGCCGGGTTGTCGAGCGACATCATGGTGCGGACCAGCCGGCGCCAGACCACCTCGTCGGTGGCGGCCGCCTCGGCGACCGTCCCGAAGGTGAGCACGTCCGGCGGAAGCGGCGGCAGCTGCTGGCCGGCCACGGTGGCCCGCCAGAGCCGGGCGCGGCCCGCGTCGTTGCGGACGGCGTCCTCGAACCACGGGCGGAAGGTCCGCCCGGCCAGGCCGGCCGCCAGCGCGGCCTGCTCGGCGTCCGGCTCCGGGTGCTCGCGCACCAGGTCGGCCAGCCCGAGCACGTGCGCGATGGCCAGCGAGACGCCGCGGCCGAACGAGGGGTTGGTGGTGCAGACCGCGTCGGCGACCGGCAGGAAGCCGGGCACCGGCTGCGCGTCCTGGCCGTACAGCTTCAGCGAGTTGTCCAGGCCGCCCATCGCGTGCACCGGCGAGATCGGCACCGAGGCCTCCGGCGACACCCAGGGGGCGAGCAGCGGGGTGGCCCGGACCACCGCGGTGAAGACGTCCTCGGCGCGCATCTGCTTCAGCTCGGCGTCGTCCGGCAGGATGCCGAAGGAGATGGCGAAGGTGTTGTTGTCGCCGAGGAACATCACGCCGGTGTAGTGGTCCCAGAGCCCGCCGGCGCCGAAGCCGCGGTTGAGCGGGCCCGCCGGGCGCGGGCCGAGCGCCCGGTAGTAGCGGGTGTAGTAGGTGATGTCGGCGCTGTGCGCGACCAGTTCGGGCTCGGCCAGGCCGTGCTCGCGCAGCCACTCGTGGCCCTGCGAGCGGCGGCCGCTGGCGTCGATCACCAGGTCGGCCCCGACGGTGCGGCCGTCCTTGGTGACCACGCCGGTCACCCGGGCCGGTCCGCGGTCGGCGACGGTCAGGCCGCGCACCGTCTCGCCCCGGCGGAAGGAGATGCCGGGCTTGCGCAGCGCCTCCTGCCGCAGGATCAGTTCGAAGGTGGTGCGCCGGCTGCCGAGCATGCGCAGCTCGGCGTCGGCCGGGTGCGGCGTCTTGTCGGCCAGGGTCGGCGGCATGGCCCTGCCCAGCTCGATCTCCCGGGCGCCGGCCCCGACCAGCGCCTGGTAGACGGACGGCAGCCGGTCGCGCAGCAGGTTGGTGCCGAGCGAGCCGAACGCGTGCGAGTGGTGCAGCTGCGGCACGGTCGGCCGCTGCCAGTCGCCGTGCGCGTCGTCGACGGTGTCCGGAGCCTCGTTGGCGTCCCGCTCCAGCACCGTGATGTCGTGCCCCAGGTCGGCGAACGCCAGCGCGGCCACCAGGCCGGCGACGCTGCCGCCGATGATCACTGTCCGTGTCATGACCTCACCCCGCGGTGGTAGCAGTGGAAAGGCCCGCCCGCGGGGTGTCCCGCGAGGTCTCGGCCTTGATGTGGAAACGGATGGACCTGGCCTCGCTGAAGCACTCGCGCATCGGCCGCACCAGGTCCCGGTGCTCCTCGGTCCGCTCCCAGGCGACGAAGTCCTCCAGCGAGCGCCACTCACTGGTGATCAGCCACTGCTCCGGGTCGGTGGAGGACTGGCAGACCTGGTCGCGCAGGTGCCCGGGGACGCCCTCGGCGACCAGGTGGCGGATCTGCTCGTACGCCGCGAGGAAGTCCTCCCGGCGCTCCTCCTTGACGGTGATGAGGAAGAGCACGCGGCCCTGTGCCGCGCCCTCGACGACCGGCATGGCGGTCTCCTTCCGGGTCGGTGGGTGATCGGGTCAGCCGTGGGCGCGCAGCAGGACGGCGCTGTTGAAGCCGTCGAAGCCGCGGGCGCCGATCAGCGCGGTGCGCACCTCGGTGGCCTGCTCCTCGCGGACGAAGGGCAGGTCGCAGCCGTCCGCCGGGCGGGCCGGGCCCGCCGAGGGCGGGATCAGGCCGTAGTCCATGGCGAGCACGGCGGTGGCCGCGTCCAGGGCGCTGCCGCCCTGGTAGAGCCGGCCGGTGAGCGGCTTCTGGGTGGTGACGGCGGCCGGGCCGGCCGGGCCGAACACCGCGCGCAGCGCCTGCGCCTCGGTGCGGTCGTAGCCGGGCACGCCCACCGCGTCGGGGAAGGCGACGTCGACCTCCCCGGGGACGAGTCCGGCCCGTTCGACCGCGGTGCCGAGCGCGCGGGCGTACTGGCGGACCGAGCCGGTGGCGGTCCGGGTGGCGGCGACGGCGTCCTGGGTGGCGGCCCAGCCGGCGATCTCGGCGCGGATCCTGGCGCCGCGGGCGAGCGCGTGCTCCAGGTCCTCGACGATGAACACCGCGCCGCCCTCGCCGGGCACGTAGCCGCCGGCCCGTTCGTCGAACGGCAGGTAGGCGGCGGCCGGGTCGGTGCCGGTGTACAGCCGGCCGCTGCGCTGCTGGCAGGCGAGCGCGTACGGGCCGAGCGGTGCCTCGGTGCCGCCGGCGAGCACCACGTCGGCGCCCCGGCGGATCAGCCGGGCGGCGTGCGCCAGCGAGTCCAGGCCGCCGGCGCCCTCCGAGACGAGCACGCTGGACGGGCCCTTGGCCTGGTGCCGGATGGCCAGCTGTCCGACGGTCGCGGCGTAGAACCAGGCGATGGACTGGTAGGCGCCGACGGTCCGCGAGGTGTCCGGCTGCCAGAGCCGCTGGAGCTCGCGCTGGCCGAACTGGTTGCCGCCGGAGGAGCTGGCCAGGGCCACCGAGAGCTTGTAGGGCTCGACCGTGGACGGGTCCAGCTCGGCCTCGCCGAGGGCCAGTTCGGCCGCCGCGTAGGCGAGGTGGGTCCACCGGTCGGTCTGCACCTGGAGCCGGCGCTCGACGTAGCGGTTGACGTCGAAGTCCGGGACCTCGCCGGCCAGCGTGGTCTCGTACGGGCCGGCGTCGAACAGCGTGATCGGGCCGATCCGGCTCTCGCCGCCGCAGACCGTCTTCCAGTGCGCCTCGCTGCCGATGCCGCTCGGCGCGACCACGCCGATGCCGGTGATGACCGCGCGCCGTGTGCTCATCGGCCCCTCCCCAGCTTGGCGAAGAGCATCGCGGACTGGAAGCCGCCGAAGCCGCTGCCGACCGAGAGCGCCGCGTCCACCCGCACCTCGCGGGCGGTGTTGGGGGTGTAGTCGAGGTCGCACTCCGGGTCGCGGTTCTGCCAGTTGGCGGTCGGCGGGACGACCCCGCGCTCGACGGCCAGCGCGCAGGCGGCCATCTCGATCGCGCCGATCGCGCCCAGCGAGTGGCCGACCATCGACTTGATCGAGCTGATCGGCACCCCGTAGGCGGCGTGGCCGAGCGAGCGCTTGAAGGCGCCGGTCTCGTGCCGGTCGTTCTGGCGGGTCCCGGAGCCGTGGGCGCTGATGTAGCGGACGTCCTCGGGGTTGAAGCGGGCCTGGCGCAGGGTGTCGTTGATGGCCTCGGACATCTCCAGGCCGTCCGGGCGCAGGCCGGTCATGTGGAAGGCGTTGCCGCGGTTGGCGTAGCCGACCACCTCGCAGTAGATCCGGGCGCCGCGCCGGCGGGCGTGCTCCAGCTCCTCCAGGACGAGCACCGCGCAGCCCTCGCCGAGTACGAAGCCGTGCCGGTCCCGGTCGAACGGCCGGGAGGCGTGCTCCGGGTCGTCGTTGTCCGGGGTGGTGGCCCTGATGGCGTCGAAGGAGGCGACGGTGACCGGGGAGATCGGCGAGTCCGAGGCCCCGGTGATCATCACCTCGGCCTCGCCGTCCAGCAGCAGCTGGTAGGCGTGGCCGATGGCGTCGATGCCGGAGGTGCAGCCGGTGGAGACGACCACCGCCGGGCCGTGCGCCCCGTGCCGCACCGCCACGTCGGCGGCCAGGCTGCTGGGGATCAGGCCCTGGTAGAGGAACGGGCTGGTGACGTCCGGGTCCACCAGCCACTTGCGGCCGGAGTCGCTGGCGACGACGAACTCGTCCTCCAGGACGATGGTGCCGCCGACCGCCGAGCCGAGCACCACGCCGGTGGCCTCCCGGGTGCGCTCGTCGAGCTCCAGGCCGGCGTCCAGCACCGCCTCCTGGGAGGCGGCGAGCGCGAACTGCACGTAGCGGTCGGCGCGGCGCAGCTCCAGCGGGGTCAGTCCGGCGGCGGCGCCGTCGAAGTCGGCCTCGGCGGCGATCTGCGAGCGGAACGCCGAGGCGTCGAAGGCGGAGATCCGGCGGGTCGCGGTGCGGCCCGAGGTGATGAGGTCCCAGAAGGTCTCCCGGGTGGTGCCGCCGGGCGCCACCACGCCGATCCCGGTGACCACCACCCGGCGGGCACCCGTGGCGGGGAAGGCGGTCATCGTTCCCCCAGCACTATGTGGGCGTCCGCCGTGGTCCCCGGGCCGTCCTCGGTGTCGACGTGGCCGAGCTCGGGGGACGGTGCCAGCGGGCCGAGGTGGAAGACCGCGAAGGCCTCCTCGGAGCCGGTGTTGCGCAGCCGGTGCCGGACGTCCTTGGGGATGACCAGGCCCTGGCCGGCGAACAGCTCGAAGGGCTTGTCGTCGAGGTCGAGGGTCAGCTCGCCGCGGATGAGGAGCAGGAACTCCTCGCTGTACGGGTGGTAGTGCTCGCTGATCCGCTCCCCCGGCTGGAGCCGGGCGATCCCCATGAAGCCGGAGGTCGAGCCGACGGTGCCGGGCGAGAGCACCGCGCGGGTCTCGCCGCCGCGCTTGCGGTTGGCGGGGACGTCGTCGGCGGCGATGATGCGGATGTTCCTGGCGGCCACGGCGCTCACTCCTTCTCGGCGGTGTTCGGGGCGACGGCGTTCGGGGCGACGGCGTTCGGGTCGGCGGCGAGGGCCTCGACCTTGGCCTTGATGACCTCCAGCTGGACGGGCGAGTTGGTGTTCAGCCGGTCGGTCATGCCCTGGTCGTCGACCGGGGCGGTGGGCTTCATCGCGAAGTCCTGGATCCAGGTCATCCGGGTGCCGCCGCCGGGCAGCTCCTCGTAGCGCCAGTGGATCTGCATGTAGGCGAACGGGCCGGTCTCCACCCGGTGGGCGTGGACGGTGCGGTCGGCGACGTTGACGGTGCGGTCGCTGACCCAGCTCCAGATCCGGCCCTCCTCGTCCGGGTGCATGGTGAGCCGGAAGCGGACGGTCTCGCCGCGCCGCTCGACGATCTCGGCGGACGCGTACTCGGTGAACAGCTCCGGCCAGCCGGCGACGTCGTTGGTGACGTCCCAGACGAGCTTGAGCGGGGCCTGGATGACGATGCTGTTCTCGGTGTGCCCGGCCATCCTCAGCCCACCGCCCCGGCGGTCTGAAGCTCGGCGACGATCTGGTCGACGCTGAGGGCGACGGCGCCGTCCGGGACCTTCAGGCCGTAGCGGTCGGCGATCACCGCCTCCAGCTCGAGAACGGCGAGCGAGTCGAGGCCGAGCTCCTCCAGGGGGACGTGCCGGGAACCCTCGAAGACGTCCGGCGCCGCGCCGGCGCTGGTGATGAGGACGTTCTCGATCTCCGCCGCGGTGACGACGACGGTCGTCCCGCCGGCCTGGTGGTCGGTCATGGTGCTGCCTCTTTTCTCCGGTGTAGGGACTGCTCCTGGGCCGCACGGCCGGCCGGGGTGAACGGGCCCCGGGTCGGCCGGCGCCGCCGGCGGAGGGCGGGCTCAGCGACCGCCGTTGCCGGGCTCCCAGGTGTAGAAGCACCGGGCGACCGCGTCCTGCGGCGAACGCCAGGTGGGCAGGTAGGGGGAGATGAACGGGGTGAGCCGTTCGCTGACCCGGCCGAACTCCGGGTGCCGGCGGGCGGCCTCGACCGCCTCCGGTCCGGGGTCGTCGGTCTCCAGCAGGTGGACGTAGGCGTCGCCGAGCAGGTACAGCGAGCGGTGGGTGACGCCGGCGAGCCGGGGCAGTTCGGTCTCGTCCGACTCGCCGAAGACGCGGGCGACGTCGCCCTCCGCTCCGGGCACCATCCGGGCGATGATCAGGGTGCGGTGCATGCGGACTCCCCTCGGGCTGGTTCGGGTGGTTGGGGCTGCTGGGCCGTGAGGCCGCGGGCCGCTCAGTGCTGCGGGCGGCCGACCGGCTGGATGGCGCCGATGTCGAGCAGGATCCGGGGCACGTTGTCGCCGATCCAGGACTCGACGACCCGGCCGTCGACGACCCGGTGGCACGACATCTCGTGCACGGTGACCGGCTTGCCGGTGGGCGGGATGTCGAACAGCTGCCCCTGGTGGGTGCCGCGGGTGGTGAACCGGGCGTAGACGCGGTCACCGTCGCCGGCCACGTCCTCGACGGTCACATGGACGTCCGGAAAGGCGTTGCGCCAGAGCAGCACGGCCTGGCGGAAGGAGTCCGGGCCGGGCGGCATCGGGGGCAGGCCGGGGGCGTGCACCACGTAGTCCTCGGCGAAGCGGTCGCCGATGGCGGCGAGGTCGCCGTCGTTGAACGCCCGCTCGGTCAGGTCGCGGATGAGGGCCTTGTTGGCCTCCACCGCACTCTCGGTGGACGAGGTCATGACAGTCCTTTTCTCGGCGGACGGCCCGGCCGGCACACGGCCGGGGGCGGGGGCGGGTCCGGGGACGGAGGGAGCGGCTGGGGGATCGGGTCAGAGCAACGAGGCGAGCACGAAGCAGGCCGCGGCGCCGATCGCGCCCATGGTCCGGGTCTCGTGCGCCAGGTGCCAGCGGCGGCGCTTGCCGCGCCACGCGGCGTCGCTGTCGCGGTACGGGCTCCAGCGCTCGATCTGGCGCCAGATCGGGCGGTTGACGCCCTCGGAGGCGACCGCGACGGTCGCCATGCCGACGGTGCCGGCCGCGTACAGCACCTTGGCCACCTTGTTCTCCGAACGGACCGCCTTGGTCGCGCCGACGGCGGCGGTGGCGAGGCCGTTCCAGAAGGCGATCGGGTGGAACACGTGCATGTCGATGAGCTGGCAGGTGTTCACGTACCGGTCGTAGGGGAGCGAGTTCAGCATCGGCAGGATCGAGGTCTTCATGATCCACAAGGTGCCGAGCTGGACGCTGGACGACGTCACCAGCCAGGTGTCCGTGTTGTCCTTCATGTCCTTCATATCGATTCCTCGAATCGATCGGGGATCGCGGGACGTCCGCCGCGACGGTGCGGCGGACCGGGGCGGGGTCGCCCACTTCGAGAGAGCGGGACCCCGGGGACCGGGGCATCTCGGCCCCCGGGGCGCCCCGCCGCCTCATCCTTGCCGCCGGGCGGTCCCAGTGTCAGGAGGCATCCGTCTCCACCGGGCTGGGACGTCGCCCGGCCGCCCACGGACCGAATCCCGGCCGTCCCGGGCGGTTCGCCCAGTCCGTTCGTTGCACCAACCAGCCGACCGCCGGGCCGTGTTGACGCGCCCACCGACCGCACCCTACGGTGCGAGCGGGCACTCACTCACCGAGTGCCCGGGGCCCGTGACCACCCCCGCCGCGCCGACCGGCCGGCGGCCGTCCCAGGAGGTGCCGAGCCGATGACGATCGATGTGCACGGCCACATCACGTCGCCCGAACTCTTCCGCCGCTTCCCCATGCCGCCGAGCCTCGCCGACGTCGACGGCATGGTGGAGCTCAAGGCGGCGGCCGGGATCACCACGTCCCTGGTCGGCAGTCCCGTCGGCGCGGGCACCATGGTGCGCACGCCCGGCCTGGACAACTACCGCCAGCCGCTGGACACCCTCGAACGCTTCCACGACTGGCTCGGCGAGCAGGTCCGCGCCCGGCCCACCGCGCTGCGCGGCTACGTCTACACCAACCCGCTCGGATCCGACGCCGAACTCGCCGCCGCCGCCAAGCGGTTGGAGCAGGACGAATTCGTCGGGCTGATGGTCAACTCCTCCGTCGCCGGACGGTTCCTGGACACCCCGCAGGCCGACGCCTTCTTCGCGATGGCCGCCCAGTACCGCACCCCGGTGATGCTGCACCCGCCGGCCGAACCGGCCGGGGCCGGGGAACTGGACGACCTGCGGCTGGTCGAGCAGATCGCCCGGCCGTGCGACGTCACGCTCGGGACGGCGGCGGTGCTGTTCGCCGGCTGGCTGGAGAAGTACCCGGAGCTGCGGATCGTCGCCCCGGTCTGCGGCGGCGGGCTGCCGCTGCTGCTGGAGCGACTGGAGCTGGCCCGGCGGATGCCGGTCACCTTCGGGCGGCCGGGCGGTGCTCCCGGGGGCGGCCCCGGCGGGCCGCCCCCGGGGGTCGGCGGGCCCGGAGCGGGCGGCCCCGGCGGTCCCGGCGGACCTGGGACGGCCGGGCCCGCCGGGCCGGGCGGGCCGGGCGGGCCCGCCGTACCGCCGCTCGCCGAGGCGCTGCGCCGGGTGTACGTCGACACCGCGACCCCGAGCCTGCGGGCCGTGGCCGCCGCCGTCGACGCCTTCGGGGCCGGCAACGTCATGTTCGGCACCGACTCCCCGCCGATGAGCGCGCCGCTGGACGCCTCGCTGGCCCGGCTGGACGGCCTCGGCCTGGACGCCGCCACCGTCGCGCGGATCCGGCACGACAACGCCGCCGAGCTGTTCGGCCTGCCGGGCTCGTCCGCCGCGGCCTGAGCACTTCTGACTCTCCGTCAGAACAACCGCACACACCGACACGCGACAGGGAGGTGCTGCCATGACGGCAGCCGCACCGACCCAACCGCCCGGCCCGCCCCAGGGCTTCGGCGGACCACCCCCGGGCGTCGGCGGCCCGCCCCCGGGGATCGGCGGCCCGCCCGGGGCCGCGGCACCGCCCCGTCCCGCGCCCGAACGCGTCCCGACCGAACGGGAGTTCCTCGGCTGCCGGGTCCTGCTGGTCGGCGGCTACGGCAGCATCGGCGCGGCCGTGGCGGCGGACCTCGCCGCCCAGGGCGCCAAGGTCGCCGTCGCCGGCCGCTCGCTGAAGAAGGCCGAGGAGGCCGCCGAACGGCTGAACCCGCTGGCCGCCCGCGGCGGCACGGTCGCCCCGCACGCCGTGGACGTCGCCGACCGCGCCGACGTCGACCGGCTGGTGGACGCGGTGGCGGCCGACTGGGGCGGCATCGACGTCCTGGTGAACTGCGCCAGCGCGCTGGTCACCGTCGGCGCCGAGACCATCTCCGAGGAGGACTGGCGCACCATCGTCGACACCAACCTGCTGGGCGCCTTCTGGCTCTCCCAGTCGGTCGGCCGGGCGATGATCGCGGCCGGCGGCGGCCGGATCGTCCACCTCTCCTCGGTGCGCGGCAAGTTCGGCGCCCGGCGCGGCTTCAGCGCCTACGGCGCCAGCAAGGCCGGCCTGGACCTGCTGGTCAAGCAGCTGGCCGCCGAATGGGGCCGGCACGGGATCGCGGTGAACGCCGTCGCCCCCGGCTTCGTGCGGACCGACTTCGTCCAGGAGAACGCCGGCAACCCGGAGTTCATGCGGATGGTGCTCGGCCGGATCCCGCTCGGCCGCACCGCCGAACTGCACGAGGTGGCGGACGCCGTCACCTTCCTCGCCTCGCCGCGGGCCGGCTTCGTCACCGGCCAGGTGCTGTACGTGGACGGCGGCGTCACCGCCAGCCAGTGACCCCCGCGCCTTCCCACCCACCGACGGGCCGAGCCCGGCCCCGAACCGTCAGGAGACGATCCATGAGCACGTGGCACGCGCTGTACTACCCGCTGCTGCCGGGCAGCGAGGACATCGTCAAGGACCTCTTCCGCAAGAGCGGCCGCCCGGACTTCGACGTCAAGGCGCCCGACGGCACCGTGGTCGGCAAGCTCCTCGGCACCCAGGCCTTCGTGGGCCGGGAACTGGCCGTCCGGGTGATCGAGATCGAGGGCCCGCTGCCGCTGGTGGCCGCGCACATGAGCCAGCAGCCCGCCGTCCGCGAGTTCGAGCGGGAGCTGGAGAAGCACCTCGCCGTTCCCCGCGACATGACCAGCCGGGAGGGCGCACAGGCCTTCTTCCGGCTGGCCTCGATGGAGAACGTGCTCTCCCGCCGCCACGACCAGCCGATCGAGGGTGAGTGAGATGAAGGTCGGAATCGGACTGCCGACCTCGCTGGCCGGCGCGGCCGGCGCCGACGTGGTCGCCTGGGCCCGGCTCGCCGAGGAGGCCGGGTTCTCCACCCTCGGCACCATCGACCGCCTGGTGCACACCAGTTGGGAGCCGCTCACCACGCTGGCCGCCGCCGCCGCGGTGACCGGGCGGATCGGTCTGGCGACCAGCATCCTCATCTCGCCGCTGCGCGCCAACACCGCGCTGCTGGCCAAGCAGGCGGCCACCGTGGACCGGCTCTCCGGCGGGCGGCTGACCCTCGGACTGGCGGTCGGCTCGCGCCAGGACGACTTCGAGGTCGGGCAGGTCGAGAAGACCGGCCGCGGCGCCCGGACCGGCACCCAGGTGGCCGAGCTGCGCCGGCACTGGGCCGACGCGCAGTCCGGCCGGGAGCCGGCGGTCGGCCCGGCCCCGGTCCGGCCGGACGGGCCCGAGCTGATCCTGGGCGGGCACTCGCCGGCCGCGCTGCGGCGGGCGGCCCGGCTGGCCGACGGCTGGATCGGCGGCGGCACCGGACCGGTGATGTTCGCCCAGGGCGCCCAGGCGCTGCGCGAGCAGTGGGCCGCCGAGGGGCGGACCGGGGCGCCGCGGCTGGTGGCGCTGGCGTACTTCGCGCTCGGCGAGGACGCCGGCAAGCACACCGAGGGCTATCTGCGGTCCTACTACCGGGACGCCGGGCCGTTCGTCGACCACATCCTGCGCGGTGCGGCCGACAACCCCGGCAAGCTGCGCGGGATCGTCGGCAAGTACGCCGAGTCGGGCTGCGACGAGCTGCTGCTGATGCCGTGCGCCGGGGACCTCGGCCAGGTCACGGCGGCGGCCCAGGTCCTGGGGCTCCAGGGCTGAACCGAGGTACGAGGGGCAGGGGCGGACGGCATCCAGCCGTCCGCCCCTGCCCCGTTGCGCCGCCGGCCCCTCCCGGGGCGAAGGCCCGCCGCCCGGTACTGCTCACCGGGCGGCGGGCCGCTCTTCGCCCTCCCGCCGCCGGGGCGGGGAGGGTCACCGCCTCAGCGGGACTTGCCGCGGCCCTTCGCGGGCGCCGCGGGGCGGTCGACCGGGGCGAGCGTCCGCCAGAGCTGGCGGACGAAGGCCTCGGCCTCGCGCAGCGCCTCCGAACCGCCGGCCGGGCTGGCGAACACGCCCCCGTAGGCGGCCAGGTAGCAGGCGCCGAGCAGGAGCTGGGCCGCCGCCACCGGGTCGGCGTCCCGGCTGACCAGATCGGCCCGCTGGGCCCGCCGCAGGTAGTCGGCCAGCAGCTCGGCGGCCCGGTGCGGCCCCGCGTTGTTGGCCTGCATCCACTCCCGGTGGCGGTCGAGCAGCTTGGGTTCGGCGAAGACCGACAGCAGCATCGGCATCGACTCCCGGTAGAAGGCGAGCGCCTCCTCGGCCACCTGCTGCAGGGCCGCCCGGACCTCGCCCTCGCTGGTGACCTCCTCCGGCAGCGCCCGCAGCACCGGCAGCAGGCCGGGCAGCCGCTCGGCGAGGACGGCCAGGAAGACGTCCTCCTTGCTGCGGAAGTGCCGGTAGATGGTGCCCTCGGAGCAGCCCGCCACCTCGGCGATCTCCTTGGTGGTGCAGCGGGCCAGGCCGAGGTCCCGGATCACCCGCTCGGCGGCGTCGACGATCTGCTCGCGCATACTCATGAAGGCTCCGAGGGAACGGGGCGGCCGGTTGCGAACCGGTCCGCGGCTGCGGAGGGGTACCCGAAGGATAGCGTGCAGGTGAGTGCCCGCTCACAGGTTTCGACCAGCACGCCGGCCCCACCGCCCGCGAAGGGCGACGGGGCCGGCGAAGGAAGCGGCGGCACCGGTCAGCGCGGCGGCCCGGCGGGCCCGCCCGGCCCGGGCGGCGGCCCGACCAGCTGCACGCCGAGCGGCTCCAGCGCGCCGAGCAGCCGGGCGAAGTCCGGCGGGCCCTGCAGCGGCGGCGGGAGCTCCAGGCTGGTGGCCGGCTCGCCGGTCCGGAAGAACCACTCCTCGAACCCGGCCGGGGTGCCCAGCACCAGGAACCTGGTCCCCTCGGTCTCCACCCGGTACTGGTGGGCGATGCCGCGCGGCGCGAAGACCGTCGCACCCGGGCCGACCTTGTGCTCGTCGTCGCCGATCCGCAGCACCATCTCACCCTCCTGGACGATGAAGAACTCGTCCTCGCGGGTGTGCAGGTGGACCGGCGAGGCGTAGCCCGCCGGGGACAGCTGCTCGGCGAGCCAGAACTGCCCGTTGGTCTCGGCGCCGGTCGCCTTGAACTTGAGCAGCGCGCCCACGTGCCAGATGGCGCGGCCCTCGTCGGGCTGCTTCACGAACGGTTGGGACGTCACTCGGTTCCTCCTCGGTCGGCGGGCCCGGACCCGGGCCCGGCAGCACAGCGGTACGGAAGCTGATGGATCGTCGGTGCGGCAGTGCGGCAGTACGGCGCTCAGGCCGCGCTCCGCACCAGTCCGGTGGCCCGCACGGCGGCCGCCACCTGGTCCGGCCCCGGGGCGAAGGCGTCCTCCAGCTCGGGGCTGAACGGCACCGGCGCGTGCGGCCCGGTGACCATCCTGACCGGCCCGCGCAGCGCCGAGAAGCGGTCCTGCGCGACCTGCGCGGCGATGTCGGTGGCCAGGCTGCACCGGGGGTGGGCCTCGTCGACCACGACCAGCCGCCCGGTGCGCTCCACGCTGCCGTAGATGGTCGAGGTGTCCAGCGGGGACAGCGTCCGCGGGTCGATCACCTCGATCTGCACGCCCTCGGCGGCGAGCTGCTCGGCGGCCGCGAGCGCGACCGAGACCATCCGGCCGATCGCGACCACCGTGCAGTCCGTCCCGGGCCGGACCACCTTGGCCGAGCCGAACGGGATCGCGTACGGCTCCTCGGGGACGCCGCCGGGCACGAAGTAGAGCATCTTGTGCTCCAGGAACAGCACCGGGTCGTCGTCCACCAGTGCCTGCGCCATCAGCCCCTTGGCGTCGTACGGGCTGGACGGCGCGACCACCTTGAGGCCGGGCAGGTGCACGAAGAGCGGGTGCAGCGCCTGCGAGTGCTGGGCGCCGCGGCGCAGGCCGGTGCCCCACATCGCGCGCAGCACCAGCGGGACCGAGATCCGCCCGCCGGCCATGTAGCGCAACTTGGCCGCCTGGTTGGCGATCTGGTCGAAGCAGACGGTGGCGAAGTCGACGAAGAGCAGGTCGACCACCGGGCGCAGGCCGGTCGCGGCGGCACCGACCGCGGCGCCGACGAAGGCGGCCTCGGTGATCGGCATGTCGAGCACGCGGTCCGGGAATTCGAGGTGCAGGCCCTTGGTCGGGCCCCAGGCGTTGGTGCTGTCCTCGCCCATGAGGACCACCGAGCGGTCGAAGCGCATCTGCTGGGTCAGCGCCTCGCCGATCGCCTGCTGGTACGTGATGGTGCGCACGTGGATCCCTCCTCCGGGGCGGTCAGCGGGTGTAGACGTGGTCGAGCAGGCTGCGCGGGTCGGCCGTGAAGGGCTCGGCGGCGGCCGCGACCGCGGCCTCGACGAGCGCGGTGGCGTCCCGGTCGATCCGGTCGAGCTCGAAGGCGGCGGGTCCGGCCACGGTGCCGTCGGCGATCCGGGAGCGGAGCAGCAGCAGCGGGTCGGACTCGGTGCGCAGCCGCTCCGGGTCGGCGCCCGGGCGGTAGGACTGGTCGTCCCACAGCTCCATGTGGCCGTGGAAGCGCTCGGCCCGGAACTCCAGCACGGTCGGGCCCTCGCCGGCCCGGGCGCGGCGCACGGCCTCGGTGGTGGCGGTGTGCACGGCGAGCACGTCGTAGCCGTCGACCACCTCGCCGGGGATGCCGAAGCCGGCCGCGCGCTGGGCCATGTCGGTACCGGAGAAGTGCCGGTCGGCGGGGGTGGCCTGGGCGTAGCCGTTGTTCTCGACGGCGAAGATCACCGGCAGGTCGAGCATCCGGGCGAGCACCAGGCTCTCCAGCACGGCCCCCTGGTTGGCGCCGCCGTCGCCGGTGAAGGCCACCGCGACCTGCCCGGTGCCCTGCTGGCGTGCCGTCAGTGCCGCGCCGCAGGCGAGCGGGACGCCGCCGCCGGCCAGGCCGTTGGCGCCGAGCATGCCGCGGTCGAAGTCCGCGATGTGCATCGAGCCGCCCTTGCCGCCACAGATCCCGTCCGGCCGGCCGTGCAGCTCCTTCAGCATCGCCTCGACGTCGCAGCCCTTGGCGATGGCGTGGCCGTGGCCGCGGTGGGTGCTGGCGAGGTAGTCGTCGGGGGCGAGGGCCGCGCACACGCCGGCGGCGACGGCCTCCTGCCCGCTGTAGAGGTGGACCGCGCCCGGGAGGCTCTTCGCCAGGCCGTGCAGGCGGTCCTCGAAGGCCCGGATCACGCTCATCGTCCGGTAGATCTCGGCGATCTGATCGAGCGTCAGATCGGTGGTGCGGGATGTGCCCATGGGGTCGCCTCCTCGGCTCTCCGGGGGACGCCGGCGGGGCGCCGCGCGCCTCGTTCGCCGGTCGTGCTGTGGCCCGACTCCATGAGGGTAAGTGCTCACTCACATGGGTGCAACCAAGTGTCCGAATCCGTCACCGCCCCCTCCCCCGCCCGACTCGCCCACCCTTGCGCCCCGTGCAACGGCGCGCCTAAGGTCTTGTCTCGGGTGGATTGGGATCACGGCATTGAAACGTACGACGGACCGATAGCGAGGGGTCCGCCGTGCCGATTTTCGGACATGCCCGAGGAATTCCATTTCCCCGCGCCAGGAAACGCCCGTGCACAGTGGGTCAGACGCGAGCGACGGGGGGATCTCAGGAACCATGCTGGACCAGATACTCAAACCCTCCGGCAGGGACGACCGAAGACCGACCAACCTGGCCATGGGTGGCGCGGCAGCGCTCACCACACGCGGCGAACGGAACACCTCCGACCGGATCGGCCGGCTGGTGAGCACCCTGCTCGGACTGGTCACCGGCCTCGGCGCGGCCGGCCTGCCGCCTTCCCAGCCACGCCGCCCGGCTGCCGCCACGGCCGCGCCCGCGGCCGCCGATGCGGAGTCCGGCTGTCCGGACGCCGCCGCCCGACTCGACGAACGACGCCGCCTCCGGCGGGAGTTGCACGACTCACTGGCTCCCCGGCTGGCCGCGCTGCACATGCGGATGGAACTGGCCGGCCTCAACCTGAACGGCGACGCCGAGCTGGCACCGGCCCTGCTGGCCCAGGCCCGGGAGGACGTCAGCACCGCCATCGCCGACGTCCGCCAGGTGATCCGGGACCTCGACCGCTCCGAGCCCCGGACCCTCGAGTCCGCCGGAACGCTGCGCCAGTTCCTGGACCGGCAGGTCCACGCCTTCGAGGAGGCCGGGGCCGGCCGGCTGCGGTTCGTCACGGAGCTGCCGACCGTCCTGGACGATTTCCCGGCCGACGTCCAGACCGAATTGAAGAAAATCTCCGGCGAGGCCGTCGCCAATGTCGCCCGGCACGCGCGGGCGTCGGTCTGCCGGATCTCCGCATCGGTCGGCAGAAGCGGCCTCGACCTGTCGATCGAGGACGACGGGATCGGCATTTCCGCGGACGCCGACCGCGGAATCGGTCTTCCGTCGATGTGCGTCCGCACCAAAGAACTCGGCGGTGTTTTCTCGGTGTCGGCCCGGACCCCGCACGGCACCGCGGTCCGGATCCGGCTGCCGCACTCGGCACTGGTCGACGGCGCCACCCTGCTCGACTGACCCGCTCCCGGCCCTCCCTCCCCGTCCCGGGGCCGTCGCGGAGTCCGTGCCCGACCGACCCGCGCCCGCCCCCGGTCTCCCGCGTGTTCCACGCGTTCCCTCATCCTCCCCTAGGAGCCCCCATGGACCCGGTCGCGCCCCGAAACCTCCGCATCCTGGTCGTCGACGATCACGAGCTGTTTCGGGCGGGTTTACGCCAACTCCTGGACCGGATCGACTCCCTGACGGTGGTCGGCGAAGCATCCAGCGGGGCGGACGTGCTCTCCGCCGTCGAGCGGCTCGCGCCCGACGTCGTGCTGATGGACATCGGCATGCCCGGCACCGACGGCATCGAGGCGACCCGGACCCTGCTCGCCCGCCACCCGCGGGTCGCGGTGGTGATGCTGACCGCCGACGACAACGACGACTCCATCGTCGCGGCCGTCCGGGCCGGCGCCCGCGGCTACCTGGTCAAGGGCGCCGGACTGGACGACGTCCGCCGGGCGATCACCGCGGTCAGCCAGGGCGGGGCGCTGTTCGGCCCGGAGGCCGCCGCCCACCTGCTGGCGCAGGTCCGCCGGCCGGCCCCCGAGCGCGAGCCGTTCCCCGACCTCACCCCCCGGGAGATGGCGGTGCTCACCATGCTCGCGGACGGCCGCAACAACGCCTACATCGCCAATGAGTTCGGCCTCTCGATGAAGACGGTGCGCAACTACCTCTCCCGGATCTTCAGCAAGCTCCAGGTCGCGGACCGCGCCGAGGCGGCCGTCCGGGCCCGGCGCGCCGGCCTCGGCAACTGAGCCGGCCGGCCCGCGGCGCCGGTCAGCGCTCCAGCAGGAGCGCCCACAGCTCCTCCTCGCGCCTGGTCAGCGGCGCGGGAGACGGCCCGGTCCGTTCCGGATGCCACTCGGGCACCCCCGGCGGCGGCAGCACGTCCTCCGGCTTCCGCGCCCCCGGCAGGGCGGAGGGCGAGGTGAGCGCCCCCATCGCCAGTCCGAGCCAGATCAGCCCGTCCGCCAGGTAGCGGCCGGTCCGCCGCGCCCACCGGCGCAGCAGGAGACGGCGGTGGGCACGGTGCAGGGCGGTTCGCATCGAAGGGCCTCCGGCGGGACGGCAGCGGGGGGAAGCGGTGCTACGGCCATCCTGCGGACCGGCCGTCCCACCGTCATGGGTCGGGAATCCCCAACACGCTGGGAACCTTTCCTGCCCCGTCCCCGGTCACGGGGCCCTGCCCCGGGGACGGAAGCCCGGCGACCCGGCGCGCGCCCCCTGGCCGGTGGCGCGCGCCGGGTCGCGGCCGGCTAGGCGGTGGCCGGGACCAGCACGATCTTCCCGGTGACGGCCGCGCTCTCCATCGCGCGGTGCGCGTCCGCCGCCTCGTCCAGCGGCATGGTGCGGCCCACCCGCGGGCTGACCAGCCCCTTCTGCAGCAGCTCCAGCACGGTCGCGAGGTCCTGCTGGTACGCGGCCGGGTGGGACTTCTCCAGGCTCCAGGCGTTGTAGAACAGGGTCCGCTTCCCGTCCGGGATCAGCTTCGGCAGCACGATGCCGCCCAGGAACCCCTGGGCGCCGGTCAGCAGGTCCCGCCGGTCGGTCCCGCGCAGCGCGGCGTTCTGGCCGAAGCCGACCATCACGCCGCCGCGCCGCACCGCCTGGTACGAGCGCATGAAGTGCCGGCCGCCGATCGGGTCGAAGACCGCGTCCACCGCGCCGCCCGGCAGTCCGCGCACCACCCGCAGGAAGTCCTCAGCACGGTCGATCGGACGCCCGCCGAGCGCGCGCACCTGCTCGGCCCGGGCGGCGGAGCAGGTGCCGTACACGGTGACCCCGGCGAGCCCGGCCAGTTCCAGGAAGGCGGTGCCGACGCCGCCGGACGCGCTGTGCACCAGCACCGTCCCGCCGGGCCGGACCTCGGCCACCCGGTGCAGCATCTGCTGGGCGATGAAGTAGTTGAGGGCGAGCGCCGAGGCCTCGACCGGGTCGACCCCGTCGGGCAGCGGGACCAGGCGGTTGGCGGCGACGAGCGCGTACTCCGCGTAGCCACCGCTGCGCACCAGCGCGACCACCCGCTGTCCCGGTTCGGGGGCCCGGGTGCCCGGTCCGACCTGGTCCACCACCCCCACCAGGTCGTATCCGGGAGTGAAGGGGCGCTTGGGCCCGCCGGGGATGACACCGGCACGGAGCAGAATGTCACCGTAGGAGACGCCGGCGGCGAGCACCCGGACCCTGACCTGACCGACGGTCGGGGCCGGGAGCTCGTCACTGGACAGCCTCAGGACCTCGGCTCCGCCGATCCTCGGCACACTCACATGGCGATACCTCATCGTGGCCTCCGCGTGGAGAGATGTCGTTGGTGGGAGTGGCGCCGGTCCTCCGCGGGGGCGGGTCCGGGAGACGGTCCGTGCCGGACCGTTCCCTGCCCCCGCATTTTTATATAGACTGAGTGTACAATGAATGTCATAGCACCCGCCTCAGGAGACGTCAACAGCCCATGAGCCCACGCCAGTACCGAGCCGGCCAACGCCAGGTAGCCGCCGAACAGACCCGCACCCGCATTCTGGAGGCGGCCTGCGAGCTGCTCACCGGGGAGAAGGGCCCGGCCTCGTTCAGCATGGACGCCGTCGCCAAGACCGCCGGAGTGGCGCGGATGACCGTCTACTACCAGTTCGACTCGAAGACCGGCCTCCTGGAGGCGCTCTTCGACGACCTGGCCCAGCGCGGCGGAATGGCCAGGATGCCCGCGGCATTCATGGCGCCCAGCGGCCGGGAGGCGCTCACCGCCATCCTCGACGTGCTCACCGGCTTCTACGCCTCCGGCCGGGTCGCGCTGCGGCGACTGCGCGGCCTGGGCATCCTCGACCCGGAGCTCGACACCGCGCTGCAGAGCCGCGGCGAGCGGCGGCGCGGCGGCCTCCAGGTGGTGCTCGGCCGGCTGCTCGCCGACCGCGACGCCGAGGTCGGCGAGGCGGAGCTGGACGAGCTGGTGGAACTGCTCTTCATGCTGACCAGCTTCGAGAGCTTCGATCTGCTGGCCGGCCCGGAGGGCGACAGCGCCGCGGTGGCCCGCCGGATCGAGGAGCTGATTCTCGCCGTTCTCGACCGCCGCCTCGCGGCGGCCTGACGGCAGGGCGCCTCCCCACGCGCACCGGGGCCCCTCGCCACCTCCCGCGTGCCCGCGCCCGCACTCACACCCGCACCCGGACGCACCACCCGCCGTACGACGGCCGGCGGCGCGGCGGCCTTCCTCCCCAGGACACCGCCGCGCCGCCTTCCCTTTTCCTCACGAGCCCAGCGGCCCGCTCGGTCGCGACCGGTCCGCCGCGCCTCCCGGCGCCGCGACCCGTCGCCCTCCCCCGGCCCGGGCGGCCCCACCCCCGGAGCACCACCAACGGGGGGTCCGGGCCGTCACCGCACCGGAGCAGTCATCCCGGCCGGCCCGGACCGGTTCGCACCGGTCCGGGCCGGCCCGGACCGTCTCAGACCGTCTCCGCCTCCGCCTCATAGGCGGCGGTGCGGCGCGGCAGGCGCTGCTTCGGCAGGATCACGCTGGCCGCGATCAGCCAGATCAGACCGCCGAAGCGGGCGATCGGCAGGAAGAAGCCCAGGCTGGTCGAGAGCAGCGCCAGGGTGCCGAGCACGCCGATCCCGGCGAGCACCAGGCCGGCCCAGGCGAAGCCCTTCGGCCCGAAGCCGAGCAGCAGCATCGGCACCGCCACACCGGCCAGCATCACGGCGAACGGGACGACGTGCCCGGGGCCGCCGGAGGCGAAGGTCAGGTCCGCCAGCGAACGGGCCAGCGGCGCGTCGCCGAGGTCACCGGCCCGGGAGGCGGCCCAGACGGTGAGACCGCACAGCGCCATCGACGCCGCGGCGAGCACCCCGGAGACCAGCGCGATGCCGGGGCCGGGCGCGACCACGCCGAGCCGGCGCAGCCGCTGGTAGACGATGGCGGCCCAGACCGCCAGCGGGAGCGAGGCGCCGAACTGCAGCGTCCCGGAGACCTTCGCGGCGGTCGCGTGGTCCTTGTAGTAGGCGAGCGTGTCGGCTGCCGAATCGGTGGGCAGCGGGGTCTGCCGGGCCAGCACGATGGACACCACCATCAATGCCGCGAACGCCACGGCGGGCAGCAGCAAGGGCGGTCCTGACTGCGAACGCCGGGCGGAGGCGGCCGGCACCGCTGATGTCGTGGTCATGGGGGCGCTCCAGTCGAGAACGGGTCGTTGGGGCCCGGCGCGGCGCCGAACGGATCGGCACCGGCGCCGGTAGTTCCAAAACCAGAATAGTTCACCCCGGGACATCATTGTCCACTGCTATCGTGTTTTCATGACCGAACCTCCCGACCCCGCCCCGATCGCGCACACGGGCCCACAGGGAGCCCAGGTCGCCTTTCTCCTCTCCCAGTTGGGCGAACACGCCGCCCAGGCCTTCGCCCGACGGGTCGCCGAGCTGGACCTCACCCCGGCCCAGGCCGGTCTGCTCCGGTCGGTCGCGCTGTCCCCCGGCCAGCACCAGCAGGAGCTCGCCCGGCGGCTCGGCATGTCCCCCAGCCGGTTCGTGGCCTTCGTCGACGCCATCGAGGCGCGCGGACTGGTCGAGCGCCGGCGCAACCCCAAGGACCGCCGGTTCCAGGACCTCTACCTCGCGCCCAAGGGCGAGGAGGCGATGCGCGGGCTGGCCGAGGCGGCGCTCGCCCACGAGGAGGCCATCTGCTCGGGCCTGGAGCCGCAGGAACGTATCGCCCTGGCGGAGCTGCTGCGCCGCATCGCCGAGGCCCAGCACCTCACCGCCGGGGTGCACCCCGGCTACCGGCGGCTCAACCCGAAGCGCGACGGGGTCTGAACGCGCCCGGCGGCGGACCGGGAACACGCCGACGGCACACGGACGGCACACCGGCGGCATGCCGAAGCCCCCGGCCGGATGGCCGGGGGCTTCGTCGCGGGGAACCGGGCCTCAGCCCTTGACGCACACCACCTGCTTCAGGTGCGCCACGACCTCGACCAGGTCCCGCTGCTGCTCGATCACCTTCTCGATCGGCTTGTACGCGCCGGGGATCTCGTCCACCACCCCCGCGTCCTTGCGGCACTCCACGCCCTTGGTCTGCTCGGCCAGGTCCTGCGTGGTGAACCGCTTCTTCGCGGCGTTGCGGCTCATCTTCCGCCCGGCACCGTGCGAGGCCGAGTTGAACGACGCCTCGTTGCCCAGCCCGCGGACGATGTACGAGCCGGTGCCCATCGAGCCCGGGATGATCCCGTAGTCGCCGTCCCCGGCCCGGATCGCACCCTTACGGGTGACCAGCAGGTCGACGCCGTCGTAGCGCTCCTCCGACACGTAGTTGTGGTGGCAGCTGATCACCTCGTCGAAGGCGACCTTCGCCCGCGGGAACTCCCGCCGGACCACGTCCTGGAACAGCGCCATCATCAGCGCCCGGTTGCGCTTGGCGTACTCCTGCGCCCAGAAGAGGTCCTGCCGGTACGCGGCCATCTGCGGGGTGTCCGCCACGAACACCGCGAGGTCACGGTCGATCAGCCCCTGGTTGTGCGGCAGCGACTGGGCCACGCCCATGTGGTGCTCCGCCAGCTCCTTGCCGATGTTGCGCGAGCCGGAGTGCAGCATCAGCCAGACCGCGCCGGTGTCGTCGACGCACACCTCGATGAAGTGGTTGCCGCCGCCGAGCGTCGCCATCTGCTGGGCCGCCCGCTCCCGGCGCCACTTCACCTCGGGCGCGACCGCGTCGAAGCGCTGCCAGAAGTCGTCCCAGCCGCCGGTCGGGACCCCGTGCAGCCGGCCCGGGTCGACCGGCTCGCCGTGCAGGCCGCGGCCGACCGGGATGGCCTGCTCGATCCGCGAGCGCAGCCGCGACAGGTCGTCCGGCAGGTCCTGCGCGGTGAGCGAGGTCTTCACCGCGCTCATCCCGCAGCCGATGTCCACGCCGACCGCCGCCGGGCAGACGGCGCCGCGCATCGCGATCACCGAACCCACCGTCGCGCCCTTGCCCAGGTGGACGTCGGGCATCACGGCGAGCCCGTGCAGCCAGGGCAGCGAGCTGATGTTGCGCAGCTGCTGCATCGCCTGGCCCTCGACGGTGGCCGGATCGGTCCACATCCGGATCGGGACCCGGACGCCGGGTACCTCGGTGTACGACATGGTTCAACGACCTCCAAGGTCGGACGGTTCAAGCCTAGGCGGGGAGCCGCCACGGGGGGATGCCGCGCGAAGAGAGACCCGGCGCGACGCGGGGATGTCAGGGGTTGGCGGCGCTCAGGCGGCCAAGGGGCATCGGGAGGACAGTCTCGGGGAGCGCCGCTGGAATGGCTCGACCCGCATGGTGACCGCCTCCTCTCCGTGTGTGCACCGGTTGCCGGGGGATATCTACCCACGCACCGCGCGTCCCGTGCAAGGGAATTAACGCCACGACGGCGGACGACGGCAAAGGGCCCGGCGGAGCGTCGGAACGCTCCACCGGGCCCCTGGCCGCCCGTGCTGGGTCAGGCGCCGATCACGGTGACCTCACCGATGCCCAGCTCCCGCACCCGGTCCGCGAACGCCGAGGCGTCGCCGACCAGGACGGTGACCAGCCGGTCCGGCGGGAAGGCCTTGACCACGGCCTCGGTGGCGGCGGCGGTCGGCAGCTCGGCCAGCTGCCGGTAGACCTCCGCCTGGAAGTCGTCGGCCAGGTGCTGCTCCACCTGGTCGGCCAGGGTGCCGGCCACCGAGCCCGCCGTCTCGTACTTCAGCGGTGCCACGCCGACCAGGAACTGCACCGCCTCGGCGCGCTCCGCGTCGGTGAGCCCCTCGGCGGCCAGCGCGCGCAGGATGGTCCAGGTGTCGGCCAGCGCCGGGGCGGTGGAGGCGGTGTCCACCGAGCCGCTGATCGCCAGCAGGGAGCGCCCGCTGCCGTCGGCGGCCGAGCGCAGCGGCTGGGCGAAGGCCCGCACGCCGTAGGTGTAGCCCTTCTCCTCGCGCAGCACCCGGTCCAGCCGGGAGGTGAGGGTGCCGCCCAGGCAGTAGGTGCCGAGGATCTGCGCGGCCCAGGCCGGGTCGTGCCGGTCCGGACCGATCCGGCCGATCAGCAGCTGGGTCTGCACCGACCCGGGCCGGTCCACGATGATCACCCGGCCGGTGTCGTCGGCGGTCACCGGCGCGTGCGCGCTCGGCTCGGCCGGGGAGCCCTTCCAGGCGCCCAGGGTGGACTCCAGCAGGGCCGGCAGGTCGGTGCCGGTGAGGTCGCCGACGACGACCACGGTGGTGGTGGCGGGCCGCACGTGCGCCTCGTAGAACGCCCGGACGGCGGCCCGGTCGATCGTCTTGACCGTCTCGGCGGTGCCGGCCCGCGGCCGGGACAGCCGGTCGGCGCCGTCGAACAGCTCGGCGTACAGCGCCTTGGCGGCCCGCCGGGCCGGGTTGGCCTGCTCGTGCACGATCTCGTCCAGCCGGTTGGCGACCAGCCGCTCGATCTCGTCCTCCGGCAGCGCCGGGCTGCCCAGCGCGGCGGCCAGCAGGTCCAGGCCGCGGGCCAGCCGGGAGGCCGGGACCTCCAGCGAGACCCGGATGCACGGGTGGTCCGCGTGCGCGTCCAGGGTCGCGCCGGCCCGCTCCAGCTCGGCCGCGAACTCCTCGGCGGTCAGCGTGTCGGTGCCCTCGCTGAACGCCCGCGCCAGGATCGAGGCGACGCCGTCCAGGCCCTCCGGCTCGGCCGCGAGCGGCGCGTCGAGCAGCACGTCGACGGCCACCAGCTGCTGGCCGGGGCGGTGGCAGTGCAGCACGGTGATGCCGTTGCCGAGCGCGGCGCGCTCCGGTGCCGGGAACGCCCACGGGCTGGGGGTGCCGGGCTGGGGCTGCGGGTGGAAGGTCATGGCGGGGACGTACTCGGTGCTCATACGGCGGCGCCCTCCTCGTCGGTCTCGGCGGTGGCAGCGGTGTCGTCGGCGGTGTCCTCGGCCGGGGCCGGCTCGTACACCAGCACCGCCCGGTTCTGCGGGTGCAGCCGTGCGGCGGCGATCTCCCGCACCTCCTCGGCGGTGACGTCGAGGACCTTGGGCAGGGCGTCGTTCAGCAGCTTCGGGTCGCCGAACAGCACGGCGAAGCGGCAGAGTTCGTCGGCGCGGCCGGCCACCGTGGTGAGCCGGTCCAGCCACTCGCGCTCGATCTGCGCCTGGGCGCGCTCCAGCTCGGCCGGGGTCGGCCCCTCGGCCGCGAAGCGGGCCAGCTCCTCGTCGACGGCCGTCTCGATCTGCTCGACGGTGGCGTCGCCCGAGGTCTTGACGTCCAGCCAGCCCAGGCTCGGCGCACCGGACAGCCGCAGCAGGCCGAAGCCGGCCGCGACGGCGGTGCGGTCCCGGCGGACCAGCCGGTTGTACAGCCGGCTCGACTCGCCGCTGCCGAGGATGGTCAGCGCCAGGTCGGCGGCGTCCGCCTCGCGGGTGCCGTCGTGCGGCAGCCGGTAGGCCGCCATCAGCGCGCGGGACGGCACGTCCTCGCGGATCAGCTCGCGCAGCTCGCGGCCGACGGTCTCCGGCAGGCTGCCGTCGCGCGGCGGCTGCTTGCCGTCGTGCGCCGGGATGCTGCCGAAGTACTTCTCCACCCAGGCGACGGCCTGCTCGGGGTCGATGTCGCCGACCACCGAGAGCACCGCGTTGTTCGGCGCGTAGTAGGTGCGGAAGAACGCCCGGGCGTCCTCCAGGGTGGCCGCGTCCAGGTCGGCCATCGAGCCGATCGGGGTGTGGTGGTAGGGGTGGCCGTCCGGGAAGGACAGCGCGGTCAGCTTCTCGAACGCGGTGCCGTAGGGCACGTTGTCGTACCGCTGGCGGCGCTCGTTCTTCACCACGTCGCGCTGGTTCTCCATCGACGTCTCGTCGAGGGCCGCCAGCAGCGAGCCCATCCGGTCCGCCTCCAGCCAGAGCGCGAGCTCCAACTGGTGGGCCGGCATGGTCTCGAAGTAGTTGGTGCGCTCGAAGCTGGTGGTGCCGTTGAGCGAACCGCCGGCGCCCTGGACCAGCTCGAAGTGCCCGTTGTTGGAGACGTTGGCGGATCCCTGGAACATCAGGTGCTCGAACAGGTGGGCCAGCCCGGTGCGGCCCTTCACCTCGTGCCGGGAGCCCACGTCGTACCAGAGGCAGACCGCGGCCACCGGGGTCAGGTGGTCCTCGGAGAGGACGACGCGCAGGCCATTGGCCAGGCGGTGCTCGGTGATGGCGATGCCTCGCTGGGAGGCGGGGGCCGGGTTGGCCATGCGCTCGGGTCCTTCCCGTCGTCGAAGTCGGGGTTCGTGTGGCGTCCCCCATTGTGGTGCAACGCGCGGACCGCGCGGATGTGTCCGCGCGGACGGGGCGTTCGCCAGGGGCGGAAGAGGGGCGCTGGCCGGGACTGTCGGCGGGAGGGTCCACAATGGGGGCGCCGAGCCCTGTTGACAGAACCGCCGACAGCCCCGGCGACAACCGCGCCGACGAGACGTGGACGAGACGCAAGCGAGACGTAAGGGAGCCCCGCCGCGATGGCCCGCCGCAGTTCGCAGACCCCGCCCCCCGGAGACTTCGAGGAGCGCATCCTCGACGTCGACGTCGTGGACGAGATGCAGGGCTCGTTCCTCGAGTACGCCTACTCCGTCATCTACTCCCGGGCCCTCCCGGACGCCCGGGACGGCCTCAAGCCGGTGCACCGCCGCATCCTGTACCAGGCCAACGAGATGGGCCTGCGCCCGGAGCGCGGCCACGTCAAGTGCGCCCGCCTGGTCGGCGAGGTGATGGGCCGGCTGCACCCGCACGGCGACGCCTCCATCTACGACTCGGTCGTCCGGATGGCCCAGCCGTTCTCGATGCGGCTGCCGTTGATCGACGGCCACGGCAACTTCGGCTCGCTCGGCAACGACGACCCGCCGGCCGCGATGCGCTACACCGAGTCCCGGCTCACCGCCGCCTCGATGGCCATGGTCGAGTCGATCCACGAGGAGACCGTCGACTTCGGCCCCAACTACGACGGCAGCGAGCAGGAGCCGCTCGCGCTGCCGGCCGCCTTCCCCAACCTGCTGGTCAACGGCGCCACCGGGATCGCCGTCGGCATGGCCACCAACATGCCGCCGCACAACCTCTCCGAGGTCGTCGCCGCCGCCCGCCACCTGATCAAGCACCCGAACGCCGACCTCGACACCCTCATGCGGTTCGTCCCCGGCCCGGACCTGCCCACCGGCGGACGGATCGTCGGCCTCTCCGGCGTCCGGGACGCCTACGAGTCCGGCCGCGGCACCTTCAAGATCCGCGCCACCACGACCATCGAGGCGGTCACCGCCCGCCGCAAGGGCATCGTGGTCACCGAGCTGCCGTACAACGTCGGCCCGGAGAAGGTCATCTCCAAGATCAAGGACCTCGTCAACGCGAAGAAGCTCCAGGGCATCGCGGACGTCAAGGACCTCACCGACCGCGAGCACGGCCTGCGCCTGGTCATCGAGGTCAAGAACGGCTTCGTGCCCGAGGCCCTGCTGGAGCAGCTCTACAAGCTGACGCCGATGGAGGAGACCTTCGGCATCAACAACGTGGCGCTGGTCGACGGCCAGCCGCTCACCCTCGGCCTCAAGGAGCTGCTGGAGGTCTACGTCGACCACCGCTTCGAGGTGGTCCGCCGGCGCAGCGACTTCCGCCGCCGCAAGCGACAGGAGCGGCTGCACCTGGTCGAGGGCCTGCTGGTCGCGCTGGTCGACATCGACGAGGTCATCGCGATCATCCGGTCCAGCGACAACGCCGCCCAGGCCAAGGAGCGCCTGATGGAGCGCTTCTCGCTGTCCGAGACGCAGACCGCGTACATCCTCGACACCCCGCTGCGCCGGCTCACCCGCTTCGACCGGGTCGAGCTGGAGCAGGAGCAGGCCAAGCTGATCTCCGAGATCGCCGACCTGACCGAGATCCTGGAGTCCGACAGCAAGCTGCGCAGCGTCGTCTCCGGCGAACTCGGCGCGGTCGCCAAGCAGTTCGGCACCGAGCGGCGCACCGTCCTGCTGGAGGCCGGCGCCGCGCCGGCCGCCTCGCTGACCGTCCCGCTGGAGGTCGCCGACGACCCGTGCCGGGTGCTGCTCTCCTCCACCGGCCTGCTCGCCCGCACCGCCGACGGCGAGCCGTTCGAGCTCTCCGAGAAGCGCGCCAAGCACGACGTGATCGTCTCCGCGGTACCGACCACCGCCCGTGCCGACGTCGGCGTGGTCACGTCGGCCGGCCGGGTCCTGCGACTGCCGGTCATCGACCTGCCGGCGCTGCCGCCCACCCCCTCGCCGACGCTGGCCGGCGGCGCCGCCGTCACCGAGTTCCTCCGGCTGGAGGCCGACGAGCGGGTCCTCGCGCTGACCACCCTGGACGAGTCCTCCCCCGGCCTGGCGCTGGGCACCGTCCAGGGCGTCGTCAAGCGGGTGGTCCCCGAATGGCCCGCCAACAAGGACGAGTTCGAGGTGATCGCGCTCAAGGACGGCGACGAGGTGGTCGGCGCGGTCGAACTGCGCACCGGCGAGGAGGACCTCGTCTTCATCAGCTCCGACGCCCAGCTGCTGCGCTACCCCGCCGGACAGGTCCGCCCGCAGGGCCGCCCGGCCGGCGGCATGGCCGGCATCAAGCTCGCCGACGGCGCCCGGGTGCTCTCCTTCACCGCCGTCGACCCGGCCGCCGACGCGGTGGTGGTCTCGGTCGCCGGCACCTCCGGCACGCTCGCCGGCGAGGACCAGTCCTCCTGGAAGGTCACCCCCTTCGAGCAGTACCCGCGCAAGGGCCGCGCCACCGGCGGCGTCCGCTGCCAGCGATTCCTGCGCGGCGAGGACGCCCTCGCCTTCGCCTGGGCCGGCCCGGCCCCGGCCCGGGCCGCCACCGCCAAGGGCGCCCCGGTCGACCTCCCCGACCGCGACCCCCGCCGCGACGGCTCCGGCACCCCCGTCACCGCCCCGATCGGCACCGTCGCCGGCCCCGCCTGACCCACCCCCACTCCCCCGCAGGGGCGCCGGACCTCCGCGTTCCGGCGCCCCTGCGGCATTCCCGGCGCCGCCCCACCGGCCCGCCGTCCTCCCCTCCCCGGCGACCGCGCCCCGATCGGCGGGCAAGGGTAGCCTTACCGGGGTGAGCACCTGTGCGACGCTGTCGCGTGAACTGTCGGAGCCGCTGGCCGCCACCGCCGCGACCGCGACGACCTGGCTGTTGGTCGAGCAGAACGGCCCGTGGGGCGCGAAGGCGCTCGGCGAGAGCCATCTGGACCCGGAGGTGGGGCGCGCGCTCGATGCCGCGGCCGCCGGCACCGGGGTGCGGGTGGCGCTGATCCGCCGGCCCGGGCGGCACGCGGACTGCCTGCCGACGGCCCGGCACGAGGTGCTCGTGGCGCACACCGTCCCGGCGGCCGGCCGCGGCTGGGTGCGCCGCCACGCGGTGACGGACCCGGCGGAGCTGCTGGCCCTCGACTTCGCGGCGCTGGGCGCCGGCGACCACGGCGGCCTCGGCGCACCGCACGTCGGCGGCCCGATCGCCCTGGTGTGCACCAACGGCCGCCGGGACCGCTGCTGCGCCCTGCTCGGCCGCCCGCTCGCCGCCGACCTGGCCGCCGCCGGGCACAGCGAGGTGTGGGAGGTGACCCACCTGGGCGGCCACCGCTTCTCCCCCACCATGCTGGTGCTGCCGTACGGCTACGCGTACGGCCGGCTCACCGCCGAGTCCGCCAAGGAGGTGCTGGCGGCGACGGCGTCCGGCCACATGGTGCCGGAGTGGTCGCGCGGCTGCTCCGGCTGGGAGCGCCCGGGCCAGGCGGCCGACCACGCCGTGCGGCTGGCCACCGGCGAGACCGGGGCCGAGGCTCTCACCGTGGCGCAGCGGCCGGACGGTGCGGGCCGCTGGCGGGTCGGGGTCCGGCACGAGGACGGCCGGTCCTGGGAGGCCGAGGTGGTCGAGGGCGTCAGCGAGCCGGCCCGCCCGGAGAGTTGCGGCAAGGCCCCGGCCACCCCGTCCCGGATGGAGGTCGTCTCCCTCCGGGAGCTCTGACGGACCCTCGGTGACGAACGGACGACCCCCGGCGGATTCCCGCCGGGGGTCGTCCGTTCCTCGGTCGCTCAGACCGCCCCGGCCCCGGTCAGCGAGCGGACCTCCAGCTCGGCGTACCGGTCCGGGTCGGCCGGCTCGGGCGAGGTGAGGGTGCCGATCCAGCCGGCCAGGAAGCCGAGCGGAATGGAGACGATGCCCGGGTTCTCCAGCGGGAACCAGTGGAAGTCCATCCCGGGGAAGAGCGCCACCTTGGTGCCGGAGACCACCGGAGAGAAGGCCACCAGCACCACCGCCGGAACCAGCCCGCCGTACACCGCCCAGACCGCGCCGCGGGCGGTGAACCGCCGCCAGAACAGGCTGTAGAGCAGCACCGGCAGGTTGGCCGAGGCGGCGACGGCGAAGGCCAGGCCGACCAGGAAGGCGACGTTCAGCTGCTGGGCGAAGAGGCTCAGCACGATCGCCACCGCACCGATCCCGACCGCCGCGATCCGCGCGACCAGGACCTCCTTGTGCTCGGCGACCGCCGACGCGCCGTCCGCCCCGCGGCGTGACCGCCGGGAGGCCGGGACCGCGGCGCTCCGCCCGCGCCCGCCGCGCGAGCCCCGTGAACCGCGCGGCCGTCCCCGCCAGGCACCCGCCCAGATGTCGTGGGCGAACGCCGCCGACGAGGCCAGCGTGAGCCCGGCGACCACCGCCAGGATGGTGGCGAAGGCGATCGCCGAGATCAGCGCGAACAGCACCACCCCGCCCGTGGAGCCGTTGCCGCCGCCGAGCACCAGGGCGAGCAGCGGGACGGCGGTGTTGCCCGCCGAGTTGGCCTGCCGGACCTCGGCCGAGCCGATCAACGCGGTGGCGCCGAGGCCCAGGGCGATGGCCATCAGGTAGAAGCCGCCGACCAGTCCGATCGCCCACATCGTGGAGCGGCGGGCGGCCCGCGCGGTGGGCACGGTGTAGAAACGGGACAGGATGTGCGGCAGACCGGCCGTGCCCAGCACGAGGGCCAGGCCCAGACTGAAGAAGTCCAGCCGGCTGGTGAAGCTCTTGCCGTACTTGAGCCCGGGCTCCAGGTAGCGCTGCCCGGCGCCGCTGTGCTGTGCCGCCTGCCGCATCAGCTCGGCGACGTCCCCGTGGAAGCGGACCACCAGCAGCACGGTCAGCACCACCGAGCCGGCGACCAGCATGAACGCCTTGACGATCTGGATCCAGGTGGTGGCCCGCATGCCGCCGATCGTGACGTAGACGATCATCAGACCGCCCACCGCCACGATGGTCCAGGTGCGGGCCTGGGCGCTGTTGGTACCGAGCAGCAGGGCGACCAGGCTGCCCGCGCCGACCATCTGGGCGACCAGGTAGAACAGCGTGACGACCACGCTGGCGCCGCCGGCCGCCGCCCGGACCTTGCGACGGCGCAACCGCAGCGCCAGCACGTCGGCCAGGGTGTAGCGGCCGGCGTTGCGGACCAGTTCGGCGACCAGCATCAGCACCACCAGCCAGGCGACCAGGAAGCCGATGCTGTAGAGCACGCCGTCGTACCCGTACAGCGCGATCAGCCCGGCGACGCCGAGGAAGGAGGCGGCGGAGAGGTAGTCGCCGGAGAGCGCGAAGCCGTTCTGCAGCGGCGTGAAGTCGCGGCCGCCGGCGTAGAAGTCCTCGGCGGCGCTGCCGCGGCGGCCGGCCCAGAAGGTGATGCCCAGGGTGACCAGGACGACGACGGCGAAGAGCACCACGGCCAGGGCGTGGTGGTCCCCGGCGGGGGCGACGGGGGGCGGGGTGGAGGTCCTCATCGCAGCTGGTCCTGGGTGTCCCAGCGCAGCGACAGGGCGGCCCGGTCGCGCTTGGTGCGGGCATTGCGGGCGTAGAGCCAGGCCAGCACGAAGGTGGTGGCGAACTGCAGGAGACCGAGCAGCCAGGCGACGTTGACCGGGCCGGCGACCGGCGTGCGCATCAGCGCGGGCGCCGCCGCCTGGGCGGCCACGTAGAGCAGGTACCAGGCGAGGAAGACGCCGCTGACCGGGAACACGAACGTCCGGTAGCTGTGGCGGATCCGCTGGAAGGCCGCGCTGCGCTGGACGGCCCGGTACACCTCGATGCTGCTGGGCCCCGGCACGGGCTCCGACGCGGGCACCGGCTCCGGTGCGAGCAGCGGCTGCGGCGCGAACACGGGCTCCGGCACGAGCACCGACTCCGGCACGGCTGCCGGCTCCGGCGGGATCACCGGAGTCGGCGCCCACCAGTCCAGTTGCCCTCCCGGCTCGGGGTTTCTCGTCTGCTGTTGTGGCACGGCTGCTCCTGGACCGGGGGGTTGTGACGCGAACCATGATGGGGGCGCCACAACTCCCCAAACTCCCAACGCAGATACGTTCACTCGATGAGGTGATCGATGATCCGACAGACGCTCATCCGACTACTACGGAGACCCGGTGATTCCGTGTCGGAAGGCGTACGCGACCGCTTGCGCCCGGTCCCGCACGCCGGTCTTGGCGAACAGGTTGTTGATGTGGGTCTTCACGGTGGCCGGGCTGACGTACAGCCGCCGGGCGATCTCGGTGTTGGAGAGCCCCTGGGCGATCAGCCCCAGCACCTCCGCCTCCCGCGCGGTCAGCCCGGCCGGCAGCCCCTCCGCCGCCGGTGCCGGACCCGGTGCCGGACCCGGTGCCGGACCCGCTCCGGCACCCGGATCCCCCTCCGGCGCGGCCGGGGCGTCGCCCGCCAGCCGCTCCAGCAGCCTCAGCTGCACCTGCGGCGAGAGCCCGGCCGCCCCCGAACGGACGTCCGCGATCGCCCGGGCGATCTCCTCGGCGCCCGCGTCCTTGGTGAGGTAGCCGCGCGCCCCGGCCCGCAGCGCCGGGAACAGCGAGTCGTCGTCCGCGTAGGTGGTGAGCACCACGACCTCGGTGCCCGGGTACCCGGCGCGGATCCGCCGGGTCGCCTCGACCCCGTCGCAGCGGGGCATCCGCAGGTCCATCAGGACCACGTCCGGCCGGTGCCGGGCCACCAGCGCGACGGCCTCCTCGCCGTCCGCCGCCGAGCCGACCACCTCGATCCCGGGCAGCAGCCCGAGCAGCATCACGATCCCCTCGCGGACCACCGTCTGGTCGTCCGCGACCAGCACCCTGACGTCCCTCGGCCCCGTCACGCCGGCACCCGCAGCAGCACGCGCCATCCCCCCTCGTGCGGGCCCGCCAGCAGGGTGCCGCCGAGCAGTTCCGCGCGTTCGCGCATTCCCAGCAGACCGTACCCGCCGCCGCTGGCCGCCAGTTCGCCCGGCACCCCGGCCCGTCCGGCCCGCTGGTCGCGCTGGTCGCGCACCTCCAGCTCCACCTCGTCCGTCAGATAGCGGAGCTCGACCGTGCAGCGCGCGCCGGGGGCGTGTTTGCGCACATTGGTCAGCGCCTCCTGCGCCGTGCGCCGGACCGCGAGCCCCACCTCGGCGGCCAGTGGACGCGGTGTCCCGCTCACCCCGAACGCCGCGCGTTCCACCCCGGTCAGCTCCACCAGGAACTCACCGACCGGGGTGAACTCGCCGCGCAGCGCGGACAGCGCCTGCCGGGTCTCGGCCAGCCCGTCCTGCGCCATCCGCCGCGCCGCCACCACCCGCTCCCGGACCCGTTCCCGGTCGGTGCCGGAGTCCAGCATCAGCCGGGCCGCCTCCAGGTGGACCAGCTGGGCGGAGAGGCTGTGCGCCAGCACGTCGTGGATCTCCCGGGCGATCCTGGCCCGTTCGGCGAGCGCGGCGCTCTCCGCCTCGGCGGCCCGGGCGGCCCGTTCCCGGTCGAGCAGCCGGCGCGCGGTGCCGCGCGCCTCGGTGTCCAGCCGCAGCAGGTGGCCGAGCAGCACCAGTCCGCCGGCGGTGGCCGTGATGCTCAGCCAGCTCGCCCAGCTCACCGCGGCGTACGAGCCGAGCGAGGCCCCGGCCACGATCAGCGCCGGCCCGACCGGCAGCCGGATCAGCGCGGTCACCGCCAGTCCGTACCAGAGCACGTCGGAGAGCAGGTAGGCCTTCCCCCAGTTGGCCAGCCAGGCGGCTGCGAACACCCCGGCGGCCAGCAGGTACGAGCGCGTCGCCCACTGCTCCCGGCTGGCGTGCAGGTAGCCGGCGGCGAGGCCGACCGCCGCGACCAGCCCGACCGCCCCGGCCACCATCGCCCAGCCGCTGTACCTGCCGCCGGCGAACGTCCCCCAGCAGACGCTGACCAGGACGACGAGCCGGCCGAGCGCGGTGAGGATCCGCCGCGGCCGGCTCTCGGCGTCGTGCCGCAGCCCCTCATGGGCCGGCCAGCGGGTCCAGTACCCCTTGGCCAAACGTTCCTCCCGGTGAGTTCACGACGACGGTCAGCAGGACTCGGTCGCCCGCCCCGGGGGCTCCAGCGCCCGCGCCCTCCAGTTCACCACGAGCGTGCGGACCAGCAGCAGGACCGCCAGCCCGAGCAGCAGCGCGCTGCTCGACTGGTGCAGGTGCAGGACCTCCCCGATCCCGAACAGACCGAACCTGATCGCGATCAGCCCGCCCCAGGCGGCCAGCGTCGCCGCGGTGCCCCGGACCCAGAGCGCCCCGTCCGGCTCCCGCCAGATCCGGACCGTCCAGCCCCAGACCGAGCCCGCCGCGAGCACCGCGAGCAGCCCGGAGCCGACCAGCACGGCGGACCACGCGGTGTCCCGGTGGTCGAGCAGCTGCGGGTCACGCAGCGCGACCGCGCCGAGGACCACCGGCAGCACCCAGAAGCGGCGTTCGGTGTCCAGCCGCCGGGCGCTCATCTGGCGCCGCAGCACCAGCAGCATCACCACGACCACCAGAGCGGCGTTGACCTGGGCAGACATCGGTTTTCTCCGTCCGGGAGGCTGATCCGGCTGACCTCCTTGACGCTACGGATCCGGCGCCCGCGGGGCATCGGCGCCCGGGTGGACGGCAGGTGGAACGGACGCACGAGGGCCCTCCACCCGCGGGTGGAGGGCCCTTCCGGCGCCGGGACGGCTCAGGCGTCGATGCGCGAGCGGTCCAGGGTGGCCGCCGAGTCCACGATGAACTCCTTGCGCGGCGCCACGTCGTTGCCCATCAGCAGGTCGAAGACCTTCTCGGCCTGCTCCAGGTCGCCCAGGTTGATCCGGCGCAGCGTGCGGTGGCGCGGGTCCACGGTGGTCTCGGCCAGCTGGTCGGCGTCCATCTCACCGAGACCCTTGTACCGCTGGACCGGGTCCTTCCAGCGCAGGCCCTTGCGCTGGAACTCCAGCAGGGTGGAGCGCAGCTCGGCGTCCGAGTAGGTGTAGTGGTACTTCTCCTGCCCGCGCTTGGGGTTGGTGAGCTCGATCCGGTGCAGCGGCGGCACGGCGGCGAACACCCGGCCCTGCTCGACCATGGGCCGCATGTAGCGCTGAAACAGCGTCAGCAGCAGGCAGCGGATGTGCGAGCCGTCGACGTCGGCGTCGGCCATGAAGATGACCCGGCCGTAGCGGGCCTGGTCGATGTCGAAGGTGCGGCCCGAACCGGCCCCTATCACCTGGATGATCGCCGCGCACTCGGCGTTCTTGAGCATGTCGCTCACGGACGCCTTCTGCACGTTGAGGATCTTGCCGCGGATCGGCAGCAGGGCCTGGAACTCGGAGTTGCGGGCCAGCTTGGCGGTGCCGAGCGCGGAGTCGCCCTCGACGATGAAGAGTTCGCTGCGGTCGACGTCGTCGCTGCGGCAGTCGGCCAGCTTGGCCGGCAGCGAGCTGGTCTCCAGCGCGGTCTTCCGGCGCTGGGCCTCCTTGTGCTGGCGGGCGGCGACCCGGGTGCGGGCGGCGGCCACGACCTTCTCCAGCACCGCCCGGGCCTGGACCTTCTCGTCCTTCTTGCCGGAGGTGAGGAAGGCCTTGAGCTCCTTGGCGACGACGGCCGCGACGATCCGGTTGGCCGCCGAGGTGCCGAGCACCTCCTTGGTCTGGCCCTCGAACTGCGGCTCGGCGAGCCGGACGGTGACCACGGCGGTGAGGCCTTCGGTGGCGTCGTCCTTGGTGATGTCGTCCTCGGCGACGCGCAGCAGCTTGGCGGCGCGCAGCGCCTCGTTGACCGTCTTGGCCAGCGAGCGCTCGAAACCGGTGACGTGGGTGCCGCCCTTGGGGGTGGCGATGATGTTGACGAAGGAGCGCAGCGTGGTGTCGTAACCGGCGCCCCAGCGCAGCGCGATGTCCACCCCGAGGTGCCGGGTGACCTCGGTCGGCGTCATGTGGCCGAGCTCGTCCAGGACGGGCACGGTCTCCTTGAAGGTGCCTTCGCCGTGCAGCCGCAGCACGTCGCAGATCGGCTTGTCGGGCGCCAGGAACTCGCAGAACTCGGCGATGCCCCCGTCGAAGCGGAAAGTGCTCTCCTCGACCTTCTCGCTCTCGGTGAGACGCTCGTCACGCACGACGATGGTCAGGCCGGGCACCAGGAAGGCGGTCTGCCGGGCCCGGGCGTGCAGGTGCTCCAGGGAGAGCCGGGCGTCCTTGAGGAAGATCTGCCGGTCGGCCCAGTAGCGGATCCGGGTGCCGGTGCGGGTCTTGGGCACCTTGCGGGCCTTGGCCAGGCCGTTGGCCGGCTCGAACGGGGCGTCCGGCCCGGACTCGGTGAAGATGCCGGGGGTGCCGCGGCGGAAGCTGATCGCGTGGGTGTGGCCGCTGCGGTCGACCTCCACGTCCAGGCGGGCGGAGAGCGCGTTGACGACGGAGGCGCCGACGCCGTGCAGACCGCCGGAGGCCGCGTAGGAGCCGCCGCCGAACTTGCCGCCGGCGTGCAGCTTGGTCATCACGACCTCGACGCCGGAGAGCCCGGTCTTCGGCTCGACGTCCACCGGGATGCCGCGCCCGTTGTCGCGGACCTCGACCGAGGCGTCCTCGTGCAGCACGACCTCGATCCGGTCGCAGTAGCCGCCCAGCGCCTCGTCGACGGAGTTGTCGATGATCTCCCAGAGGCAGTGCATGAGGCCACGGCTGTCGGTCGAGCCGATGTACATGCCGGGGCGCTTGCGGACCGCCTCCAGGCCCTCCAGGACGAGCAGGTGCCGAGCGGTGTAGTTGGAACCGTCGTCGCCGGCCAGCAGAGCGGACGGCACGGTCGTTTCGGCACTCACGCGGCACTCTCCTCGGTCAAGTTCTGTCTCATCGGTCACATCCGGACGTGTCCGGAACCGTCCGCCAGTGCAGCACGCCGCACCGACAGCCGCTTCCCCTGCGTGTGCGCACCCCTCCGCTGGGTGCACAGCACGGCGGGCCCGTCCCGCGCAGCTTGTACGCGCTGCGCGAACAAGGGCCGTGCCGGATTCGGGCCGCCGGGGCTCCATCTCCTCCCGGTACCACCGCTCCTGGCGGACCGTGGGACCGGGCACAGGCTCCGGAACTGCCGTTATGCAGGCTACCGGGGCCCGGGACGGGGCTTATGCTCCAACCCAGCAGAGGATTATGCTACGCGGACTCCGGCACCCGGTTCCGATCGGGCGTTCGAGCGACGGGCGGATCCTGGGATTCGGTACGCATGAACCACCGGCCCCCGGGGCACGTCCTCATCAACACAGCAGAATCCTCAGAGAAGAAAAGCCACGAGCGGGAACGTTTTCGGCCTGGTTGGATGTTGACCCTGGTACGACAGCTCGTCGAGCTAGAGAAGAGGCGACGTGACTACTGTTCTGACACCTGCGAGCCCGCTGACCGCGGCTGACCGCTGCGACCGCTGCGGCGCCCAGGCTTACCTGCGCGTCGTACTCGCCAGCGGTGGAGAGCTGCTCTTCTGCGCCCACCACGGCCGGAAGTTCGAGCCCGAGCTCAAGAAGATCGCCGTGGAGATACAGGACGAGAGCGGCCGCCTGGGCAGCACGTCCGCCACGGCCGACGACGACGAGCGCTGATCCGAGGCGCCAAACAGCAACCAGCGTCGAGCTGTGTGTCCGGTACCGCACCGCGCGTGACCGGGTGAGCCGGGCGACCGCCCCTCCGGGGGCCGGTCGTCCGGCTTCGTCGTTCCCGGACCGGCTCCACCCGCCGCCCCGCCCGCGTCCCGGGCGCGGCCCGGAGGGGTCGGCACCCGGTGCCCGAACGGTTACAGAGCGGAACGCACCGCGTCGGCCACCGAGGCGATCCGGGTGTAGACGCCCGGATGCTCCGCCTCGGCGCAGCCGGTCCCCCAGGAGACCAGCCCGGCGAGCCGGCCGGCGACCACCAGCGGTCCGCCACTGTCCCCCTGGCAGGCGTCCTTGCCGCCCCGCTGCTCACCCGCGCACACCATGCCCCGGGCGTCGAAGCGCCCCTCCGGGCCGCCCGGGTAGGCCTGGGCGCACGCCTGGTCGGGGATGACCGGCACGTCCACGCTGCGCAGCGCGGGCGAGTAGTCGCCGCGGCCGGTGGTGTCCCCCCAGCCGTACACCTGCGCCCTGGTCCCCGGCCGGTAGGGCTCCGTCTCGCCCTGGCCGACCAGGTCGATCACCGGACCGCTCTGCGCCTCGGCCAGGGTGACCACCGCCACGTCGTTCATGTTGGTGGTGAAGGAGTAGTCGGGGTGGACCCAGACGGTGCGCACCGCCACCTCGCGGCCGGCCGAACCGCGCAGGTCGTCCCGGCCGACCACGACCCGCAGACCGGGCCGCTCCACCCGGCGCCCGCTGGACTCGTCGTAGAAGCAGTGCGCCGCGGTGACCACCTTGGTCGGGGTGACCAGCGCTCCCCCGCAGAACTGGCCCGAGCGGCCGGAGCCGAACTGCTGGCGGCTGGACAGCGCGACCATCCACGGGTGGTCGCCGGTGGTCACCGCCCCGCCGCCGACGATCCGGCCCTGCGGCCGGGCCTGGGCGGCCGGCGCGGACGGGCCGAGGGCGAGCAGCGGCGCGGGCAGCGCGGCCAGCATCGCCAGGGCGGCGGCCCGGCGCCGCCGGGACACCGGGCCCGCGGCCGCGGGTGCGACGGGCGCCGCGGCGGGCGCGTGGGTCGGTGGATCGACGCGGTCCGGACGGTCCGGGGTGGGCGACACCGTGGCTCCAGGTGGCTCGGCAGCAGGCAACCGGCACAGCGTAGGTGACCGGCTACGATCCGCGACCGATCACCGCCGAACCACCACCCGGACGAGCGACAACGGCCACCCGGACGCTGACGCCGACCCGCCCCGAACGGCCGGAAGGCCCGGAGCGCAGGGCTCCGGGCCTTCCGTTCGGTACCGGTGACCGGTACCGGTGATCAGTCCAGCGGGTGATCAGTCCAGGTAGTCGCGCAGCACCTGGGAGCGCGACGGGTGGCGCAGCTTGGACATGGTCTTGGACTCGATCTGGCGGATGCGCTCACGGGTGACCCCGTACACCTTGCCGATCTCGTCCAGCGTCTTCGGCTGACCGTCCGTCAGGCCGAAGCGCATCGAGACCACGCCCGCCTCGCGCTCGGACAGGGTGTCCAGCACCGAGTGCAGCTGCTCCTGGAGCAGGGTGAAGGAGACCGCGTCGGCCGGGACGACCGCCTCGGAGTCCTCGATGAGGTCACCGAACTCGCTGTCGCCGTCCTCGCCCAGCGGGGTGTGCAGCGAGATGGGCTCGCGACCGTACTTCTGGACCTCGATGACCTTCTCCGGGGTCATGTCGAGTTCCTTGGCCAGCTCCTCCGGGGTGGGCTCGCGGCCCAGGTCCTGGAGCATCTGGCGCTGGACGCGGGCCAGCTTGTTGATGACCTCGACCATGTGCACCGGGATGCGGATGGTGCGGGCCTGGTCGGCCATCGCGCGGGTGATCGCCTGGCGGATCCACCAGGTCGCGTAGGTGGAGAACTTGTAGCCCTTGGTGTAGTCGAACTTCTCGACCGCACGGATCAGACCGAGGTTGCCCTCCTGGATGAGGTCCAGGAAGAGCATGCCGCGGCCGGTGTAGCGCTTGGCCAGCGAGACGACCAGGCGGAGGTTGGCCTCCAGCAGGTGGTTCTTGGCGCGGCGGCCGTCCTCGGCGATGATCTCCAGCTCGCGCTTGAGCTTGGGGGCGAGCTTGTCGGCGGCCGAGAGCTTGTCCTCGGCGAACAGGCCGGCCTCGATCCGCTTGGCGAGCTCGACCTCCTGCTCGGCGTTGAGCAGCGGGACCTTGCCGATCTGCTTCAGGTAGTCCTTGACCGGGTCGGCGGTGGCACCGGCGACGGCGACCTGCTGGGCCGGCGCGTCGTCCTCGTCGTCGTCGGAGAGGACGAAGCCCTCCGACTCCTCCTCCGGGGCGTCGCCCTCGGTACCGGGCTTGTCGCCCGGCAGGGCCACCTCTTCCAGCAGCTCCTCTTCGCCGAGCAGCTCCTCGTCACCCTTGGCCGTCTTGCCGGCGGCGGTCTTCTTGGCGGCGGCCTTCTTGGCCGGCGCGGCGGTCTTCTTGGCGGCGGCCTTCTTGGCCGGGGCCGCCTTCTTCGCCGGCGCGGCCTTCGCCTCGGCGGCCGGGGCCGTCGCGGCGGAGGTGATCTCCGCGGACACCGTGCCGACCGGCGCCGCGGCTGCGGCGACCGCCGGGGTGGAGATGGTCGCACCGGGCGCGATGCGCACGGGCGGCTTGGTCGGGGCCGACGGAGCGGCCGGGGTCCGGGTGGTGACCGCCTTGGTCGCCGTGCGCTTGGTGGGGCTCTTGGCGGCAACGCTCTTGCGCTTGGCGCCGGCCGGTTCGGCCGCGCTGACCATGAGGTCCACCCCCTCCTCAATCAGAACCTGGTTGAGGCTGCGCATGACGTTCTTCCACTTGGTGACCGGGATCTGGTCCGCCTCGAACGCCTGGCGCACGTCGTCACCGGCGATCTGCCCCTGGGCCTTGCCCCGCTCGATGAGCGCCAGCAGAGCCGCGGACTCGGCGATCTCGGGGGGAAGCGAACGGGATGTGCTGGCCGACACGAACAACCTCTCGGACGATGAGTGGACTCGAACCCGTACCGGCCGCCCGAGCGGGCGGGGAAGGAAAACGCGCGTCGGGCACGCGGTGTCGATTCCGACCGACTCGGGCTTGAGGACTGGGTTTGCAGGACGGCAGCAGCGCCGCAGACCAACACAGCATTCTGACATGTTGGGGTATTCCGGAGCTGCTTCCGCTCAGGACACATCGCTGCTACTCGTCAAGTGTTACGCATGGCCTTCGTGTCGCGGGTCACACCGGACGGCGCCCCGCGGCCCGGGGCCGACTTCCATCATCCCCCACCCGCGCACCAACCATTCTCCATGGACACGACATTCGACTCCGTCGGCGGCCGCCGGTGAAAACGCGGAGGCCCCCCGGCTGCACCGTGGCGGCAGCCGGAGGGCCCGGGTCGCGGAGGGGGCGGCGTAAGGCCGCGGGGAGGGTCTCGGTCGGACGGATCATGACGGGGCGGTCCGTGGACGGGTCGCGGGGCCGAGGTGCGGCGCCCGGTCGCCGAACGGTCCGCTCAGTGCTCCCGGGGCGCCGGGACGGAGGGCTCGATCTCGGGGTGGACGGTGAGCAGCGCCCGCATCGCGGTCTCGGCGGCGGTGCCGTCACCGGTGCCGAGCGCGTCCACCAGCCGGGCGTGCAGCCCGACCGAGGGCTCCGAGGGCCGCTCGCAGGAGGTGGCCGGACCGCCGGACACCTGGAGCGCGCAGGCGACGATCCCGGAGAGGTGCTCCAGCATCCGGTTGCCCGCCAGCTGCAGGACGAGGCCGTGCAGCTCGGCGTCGGCCCGGGCGTAGGTGGCGAGGTCCGCCTGGGCGCAGGCGTGCCCCAGGATCTCGACCAGCTCGGCCAGCCGCTGCTGGACGTCCTCCCGGCCGTGCCCGGCGGCGAGCCGGGAGGCCAGCGGCTCGATCGCCCAGCGGAGCTCGAACAGCTCCCGGCGCTGTTCGTCGCGCTGCGGGCCGAAGGCGCGCCACTCGATGATGTCCGGGTCGAGCAGGTTCCAGTCGCTGACCGGGCGGACCCGGGTGCCGACGTTGGGGCGGGCACTGACCAGGCCCTTGGCCTCCAGCACCCGCAGCGATTCGCGGACGACGGTGCGGGAGACCTCGAACCGCTGGCCGATCTCCTCGGGGACGAGCGGCCGGTCGGCGCCGAGGTCGCCGGAGACGATCATCTGGCCGAGCTGCTGGACGAGCTGGCCGTGCAGGCCGCGGCCTCGGCTGCTGGTGGTCTTGCGGCCGACCCGGGCGAGGTCCGACTCGGCGCCCTCCCAGCGGGGCGCCGGCGGGGTGGGCCGGTCGGCGTAGGAGAAGCGGTCCAGGTCGGCGGGGCCGGGGATGGCCCCGTCGACGGAACGGGCGGGGGTCATGGTGGGGTGCGCAAGGGTGTTCACAGGTCCTTTGTCGGCGATCGGCGGGCGCAGCTTGAGAATTCTCGTGAAAAGCACACGAAAGGGTGATCGACCGTGACTGGATAATTGACTTCTTATCAGGGCGAAGCACGCATTGCGGTCACCCTTGGTCGATCTTGACGAACCGCAGACGAACCGCCCCCGGCGGGCCGGGAGTCACAGCGCGCGGCGTCTGACCTGCACCGCCAGGGTGACCAGCAGCAATACGAAGGCCGGCGCCGTCACCGCGGCCAGCAGCGCCGGATCGGACAGCACCGAACCGCCCGCCGCAACCCGGCGGCCCCCGCCGTACACCCATCCGTACGCCCACTCGATCCCGGAGTGGAACGGCAGCAGCTCCGCCGCCCGGGCCGGCCAGGGCGTCCCGGTCCACCGCAGCAGCAGCGTCACCCCGGACTCCAGCAGCGGCGGCAGCGCGCAGAGCAGCAGCATCCCGGCGACCGTGCTGCGGGTCAGCGCGGCGGCCAGCACCCCGGTCCAGGCCGCCACGACCACCAGCAGGACGAACGCCAGCAGCGCGGCCGGCGTCCCGTGGCCGGCCCCGAGGGCCAGCGGCGCCAGCGCCCCCGGCAGCGCGTCCGCCCCGCCCAGACCGGCCCGGGCCAGCACCCGTACGACCCGCCCGGAGAGCGCGTCCGGGTCCGACCAGGCCTCGACCGCCACCCCGGCCGGCAGCGCGAAGTGCACGGTCACCGCGTCGACCAGCAGCGTCAGCGGCGCCAGCAGCGCCGCGACCGCGCCGGTCACCAGCAGCTTGCCCGCCAGCATCCGCACCCGGCGCGGACAGCCCACCTGGGAGGCCGCCAGCCCCGGGTGCCGGACCTCGTGCCCGTACGACAGCGCGCCCAGCAGCCCGGCCCCCAGCGCCGCGAACGGCAGCGGCACCAGCGGGACCGCCGCCGTCAGCAGCCGCACCGCCGCCGCACCGTCCAGCTCGCCGTCGGCGGTCCGGTTCGCCAGCACGCCCGCGACCGCGGCGTCGGCGATCAGCACCAGGCCGAGCAGCAGCCAGGTCGAACGCAGGCCGCGCACCCGGCGCAGCTCGTATGCCAGAACTCGCACGGTTCACTCGCTCCGAAGGTCAGAGGTCAGGGGAACGACGGGGGCCTCGGCGGGCAGCTGCTCGGTGGCCGGACGGGCGGCGGGCGGCTTCGCGACGGGCGGCTGCACGGCGGGGGGCTGTGCGGCGGGCGGCCGGGTGACCGGCGGGTGCGCGACGGTCGGGTGCGCGACGCGGCCCAGCCGGATGGTGTCGTCCGCCCTGAGGTCCGTGGCCTCGCCGGGGCGGCCGTCCGCCGGGCGGACGAGGCCGGTCAGCCCGTCCCGGAAGAGCCGGTCGACGGCGACGACCGGCGAGCCCTCCTCCTCGCGCCGCCCACCGCCACCGGCCGCCGGCAGGGCCCGCCCGCTCTCGGCGGGCGCGCGCCGGGGGACGGCCCTGATCCCGCTGCGGGCGGTCAGCGCCGACAGCGCGGTCGCGGCCGAGAGGCCCGCCGGGGCCACGACCGGCAGCGCGAGGGTGGGCGCCGGGTCCCGCTCCCGATCGACGGCGCCCCGCCGCATCACCGTCGCGGCCTTCTCCGGAACCGTCTTCTCCAGCGCCGCTCCCTCCGGCACCGGTTCCTCCGCCGGCGGCCGGACCACCGGCATCGCCGTCGTCCGCTCGGCCGTCGCCGGTGTCATCACCGCTGCCATCACCGCTGCCGTCGCCGGTGCCGTGGCCCGGTCGCCCGGCCGTTCCTCGGCCCCGTCCCCCGCCGCCCGGGGCTTCGACGGCCGGGCCGGCGCGGGCCCGGCCTGCGTCCGGAGGTGGCCCGACCGTCCGGAGCCGGCCGGCAGGGCGGCCCTGGGGGCGGGCTGCTCGACCACCCGGTCGGCGAGCTCGTGCAGCAGGATGCCGTGCCGGTAGGCGAGTTCGCCGATCTCGGTCCGGCCGATCCCGGCCACCGCGAGCCCCGCCCCGCCGTCCCGGCGGACCTGCGCGCCGTGGCCCGCCAGCAGATCGGCGAGCCGGGCCATCTGCGGTCCCCGGACGGCGACCTCGGGGCTGAGCCTGGTGCGCCGGAACTCCGGCACCGGCTGGTCGGCCGCCATCCGGCCCTCGTCCAGGGTGATCACCCGGTCGGCGAGAGCGGCGGCCTCCTGCGGGGTGCGGGTGGTGACCAGCACCGTGCCGCCAGCGGCGGCGAACGAGCGCAGGAAGGAGTGGAACCACTCCACGTTGCGCGGGGAGAGCCCCTCGGTGGGCGCGTCCAGGAGCAGCGTGCCGGGCTCGCCGAGCAGCGCGGCGGCGAGCGCGAGCCGGCGGTGCATCCCGGGCGAGAAGGTGCGCAGTCGCTGGTCGGCGACGGCCGCGAGCCGGGTCTGTTCCAGCAGTTCGTCGGCCCTCCGGGTCGGCACCCCGACGGCCGCGGCCAGCATCCTGAGGTGTCCCCGGGCCTTCCGGTCGGGGTGTCCGACGGTCTCCGCCGCCACCGGCGCACCGCCCGCTCCGGCGAGGAGCACGCCGACCTCGTGCTCGGGCCGCCGCAGCCGGCGGTAGGTCCGGCCGGCGAAGAGCGTGACGCCCCGGCCGCGTTCGAGTTCCAGCATCAGCCGCAGCGCGGTCGACTTGCCCGCTCCCTCGGGACCGAGCAGCGCCGTCACCGCACCCGGGCGGGCGTCGAAGGTCAGGTCCAGGAGCGCCGGTGGAACGCCCCGGCGGTAGACCTTGGTCAGTCCGGTGATCTGGATCATCGCTGGCTGCTCCCATGCCCTCGGCCGACCTGCTCCGCGCGGCGCCGGATCGCGCCGGTACGGTTCCGCGCCAGCACATTAGGGGGCCACGGCGGCGATTCCGGGCATTACGGGAGCGGCACGGGCCCACCGCCCGCACACCTCACCCGATCAGGGGACAATCCGATCCTGCGACCTGGACGTTCGGACCACCGGCCGCGAGGGGCTCAGGGCTCCCGGCGCGGCGGCTCAGGACTCCGGGCGCAGCATCGGCGGGTTGAGCACATTGGCCCCGCCGGAGGTGAACAGCTGGGCCGGGCGTCCGCCCTGACGGGTCGTCGTCCCGCCCGAGGGCAGCAGGAAGCCGGGGGTGCCGGTCACCTTGCGGTGGAAGTTCCGCGGGTCGAGGACCACGCCCCAGACCGCCTCGTAGACCCGGCGCAGCTCGCCGACGGTGAACTCGGCCGAGCAGAAGGCCGTCGCGAGCGAGGAGTACTCGATCTTGGAGCGGGCCCGCTCCACCCCGTCCGCCAGGATCAGCCCGTGGTCGAAGGCGAGCGGGACGCCGTCGACCTGGTTCGGGCCGAGGAGTTCGGTGACCGGGGCCCAGCGGGCGCCGCTGGCGTCGCCGCCGGCGCGCGGGGTCGGCAGGTCGGGCGCGAGCACCAGGTAGGCCACGCTGACCACCCGCATCCGGGGGTCGCGCTGCGGGTGGCCGTAGGTGGCGAGCTGTTCCAGGTGGGCGCCGGCGGTGCCGGGCCCGGCCGCGTCGTGGCCGGGGGCGGAGTAGGCGCGCAGACCGGTCTCCTCGGCCAGCTCCCGCGAAGCGGCCTCGGCCAGTCCCTCGTCGGGGCGCACGAATCCCCCGGGGAGCGCCCAGTAGCCCTGGTAGGGCGGCTCGCCCCGGCGGACCAGCAGGGCGCAGAGCGCGTGCTCGCGCACCGTCAGCACGACCAGGTCGACCGTGACAGCGAAGGGCGGGAAGGCCGACGGGTCATAACGCGACATGGCGACGATCATAGTCGTCTCTCTGACGATAAGCACAGGCCCGCGGACGGGCCGTACTGCGGCGGTCCGTTCACGCCGTCCGCCCCGCGCGGGCCGGTGGAGTCCGGCCCGCGCCCGGGCGGTGGGGGCGGGGACGGCGTCAGCGGGCCACCAGTTGGAGCTCGGCGGAGGCCTCCTCGACCATCGCCACGCCGATCCGGCTGACCCTCACCGAGAACGGCTCGCCGGCCACCCGCAGCCCCGTCAGTTCCAGTTCCCCGAGCGGCGCCGTGCTGGCCGGGCGGACCAGCACCCGCCCGCCGGGGACGTCCGGCCGGACGCCGGCGAGCGCGAACACCGCGTGCGCGGCCCCGGCAGCCGAGACCGCCGCCGGCCGGCAGGCCCCGGGGTGCGGCACCGGCGGGCTGCCGGGCGTCCACTGCTCCCCCGCGTACATCTCGGGCAGCCGGCCCTCGAAGTGGGCGGCGGCGGCGAGCAGTCCCTCCAGCAGGGCCCCGGCCTCATTCTCGTGACCGGCCTCCGCGAGCCCGGCGACGGCGAGGGCGGTCTCGTGGACGCGCACCGCCCCGCTGCGGTGGCCCAGCGGGTTGAACCGGGGCGACTTGGCGCTGAGCGTGCGCAGCCCCCAGCCGCTGTCGAGCTCGGGCGCGGCCAACCGCTGGGCGAGCAGCCTGGTCTGCTCGCGGTCCAGCAGGCTCTCGTGCCGGCCCCCGTCGGCGGACAGGCCCGGGTCGAGGAGGTGGACCAGGGAGGCGGCGACGGCGGGCAGCGGCTGGCCGCCCGGGGCGAGCCCGGCGGCGGGGCGGCCGCCGGAGAGGTCGTCCACCCAGAACCGGTCGCGGAACCGGCCGCGCAGGGCGGTCGCCCAGCCGCGCCACTCCTCGGCGCCGGGCCGTCCGAAGGCCTCCAGCAGTTCGGCGCCGTGCAGCGCGGCCCGGTGCGCCTGGGCCTGCACCTCGGCCCTGGCCGGCACCGGGTGGGCCGACCGCTCCTCGACGGGGCGGCTCAGGTCGGTGACGAAGCCGTCCACCAGGCCTTCGCGCAGCGCGCCGAGCGCGCGCTCGGCGGCCGGGAGGAGTTCGGCCACCTCGGCCCGGGACAGGCCCCAGCGCCAGGCCTCGGCCAGCACGGTGACGAACAGCAGGGTCGCCTCGGTGGCGGTGCAGGTCGGCGGCAGCTCGGGGCCGCCGTGCCGCAGCGCGCCGGGGAGCAGCCCGTCGGGGCGGCGGGGGCCCTGGCCGGGTGCGCCGGCGGGCTGCTGACGGCGGGCCAGGGCCCGCAGGGTGCCGGCGGCGAGCCGGGTGCCGAGCGGCAGGGTCAGCCGGGCCGCCCACAGCGCGTCGGCCGGGGCCAGGCCGAACCGCCAGGGCGCGCCGGAGGCCAGGTAGAGGTCGGTGGGGCGGTCGGGGTCGGCGAAGAGCAGCCCGCCGAGGGCGTCCAGGGAACGCGACACCACCAGGCCCGCGCGAGGGTCGTCGCAGCGCACCTCGGGCTCGGCCCACGGCAGCGGGACCCCGGCGCCGCGGCCTCCCGGCGGGCGCGGGGCGGGCGCCGCGGCCTCCAGCACGGCCCGCAGCTCGACCGACCAGCGCGCGCCCGGCTGGACCTCCAGGTCCCAGCGCAGCACGCCGGCCCCGGCCAGCACGGCGTGCGGCGAGGGCTGGGCGCTGACCGTGGCGCTGTGGGTGGGCCCCGCCCAGCGCAGCCCCGCGGACTGCACCTGGCCGGGCAGGTCCGGGGGGCGGTGGCCGGCGGCGATCTCGCCGACCGGGCCGAGGTCGGTGGCGAGGGCGATCTCCAGCGGCAGCCGGGCCGGACGGCTGCCGGCGTTGCGCACCGTGACGGTCTCCACGCCGTCGGCGTGGCGCACCCGCTCGACGGTGAGCGCGGGGTCCGGGTCGAGGTCGCCGGGGAGGCGGACGGCGCCCAGGAAGCGGGCCTGGGCCGCCGAGGTCAGGGTGCCCTGGAGCGGAAGCGGCTCGACCCCTCCGAGGCGAAGCTCCATCCGGGCGACCACCCGGACCCCGGAGCGGTAGAAGCCGTGCAGGCCGTGTCCGCGCAGCTGGCCGTCGGGACCCGAGGCCGCCATCGCGGGCGCGTTCACGCAGAGCACCGCGTGGTGGGTGGCGGCCGGCTGCGGGCGCGGCGGCGCGGGCCGGGCCGGGACGCCGGGGCCGGCCGGCTGGGCCTGCTCCGGCCGGCCGACCGGTCTCGGCGCGCCGACCACACTCTCGGCCGGCGTGGCCTGTGGTGGCCTGATCGCGGTCACCGGACTCTCCTCCCCTCGGCGGTCCGGTGGCCGGTCAGGGCCGGTGGGCCGCGAGCATGTTCGATCGCGTGCGTGCTGGTGTCGGGTCGGCGGACACCCCGCCGGCCGCTGTGCCGTGTCTGGCCGTACCCGGTGCCGGGCCGTGCCAAGCGGCGCCCGGTACCGAATCGGTACCGGCCCCGCGTCGTTCGCCGCCGGGCGTCGTCGCACCCGGCCGCCGCCGTACCGCCCGGCACACCGCCGGGCCCCTCGGCCCGCCCGCGCCGGTGACGACGCCGGACCCTGGTCCGGCACCGGCGCCCGTTCCCCGCGGGGCTGTCGGCGCGCCGGCACAAGGCCCCCGGAGTGAACGCCGGAGACCGGCGGCAGGTCACGCCCGCCGGGTCGACCGGGCACCGGTGCCGGCCCGAGCGGCGTGGCCGCCGGCCGGACCGCTGCCGCTGCCGGTCCGTCGCGCCCGGCCGCACGGGCCGCCGGGTGGGCGGTCGCGGGCGGTGGCCGCCGGGGCGGCCTCGGACCGCGGTCAGGATACGGTGCGGTGGTCGCGGCCCCGTCACCGGCAACCCCGGCCTGGGCCGGCGCGACCGCTGTGACCAGCAGAGACCGAGGAGTTGTATGTCCACCGCCAGCCGGCTGCCCGGGATTGCCTTCACCGACCACGTCTTCCGGGTGCCGCTCGACCACGCCGCCCCGCAGGGCGAGCAGATCGAGGTGTACGCCCGTGAGGTGGTCGCCGCGGACCGCACCGGGGACACCGGTCTGCCGTGGCTGCTGTTCCTCCAGGGCGGCCCGGGCGGCAAGGCCGGCCGCCCGCTCGGCCGGGACGGCTGGCTGGATCGCGCGCTCGACGACCACCGGGTGCTGCTGCTCGACCAGCGCGGCACCGGGCGGTCCACCCCCGCGACCCGGCAGACGCTGGCCCGGCGGGGCGGCGCCAAGGAGCAGGCGGACTACCTGGCGCGCTTCCGGGCCGACTCGATCGTGCGGGACGCCGAGCTGATCCGCCGTCGGCTGCTCGGCGACGACCGCCGGTGGAGCGTGCTCGGTCAGAGCTTCGGCGGCTTCTGCACCCTCACCTACCTCTCCATCGCTCCCGAGGGACTGGACCAGGCCTTCATCACCGGTGGCCTGGCCGGCCTGCGCAGCTCCGCCGACGACGTCTACCGGGCCGCCTACCCGCGCGTCGTCCGCAAGAACGAGGGCCACTACGCGCGCTTCCCGCAGGACGTCGAGGCGGTGCGGCGGATCGCCGCCCACCTCGCCGACGCCCCCGCCGACCTGCCCGACGGCGGCCGGCTCACCGTCGAGGCGTTCCAGGCGCTCGGGCTGCTGCTCGGCGGCGGCAGCGGTTCCGGGACCCTCCACTACCTGCTGGAGGAGGCCTGGGTGGAGGGCCCGGCCGGCCCCGAGCTCTCCGACACCTTCCTCGCCGGCACCCAGGCGCAGCTCTCCTTCGCGCAGGGCCCGCTCTACGCCGTCCTGCACGAGTCGATCTACGGCCAGCGCTCGGTGGACCCGGCCGGCACCGGCTGGTCCGCCGCACGCGTCCGCGCGGAGTTCCCGGAGTTCGACGCCCGGGCCGCGCTGGAGTCCGGCGCGCCGGTGCTGTTCACCGGGGAGATGATCTACCCCTGGATGTTCGACACCGACCCGGCGCTGCGCCCGCTGAAGGAGACCGCGGAGCTGCTGGCCGCCCGCACCGACTGGCCCGACCTCTACGACCCCGAGCGGCTGGCCGCCAACGACGTGCCGGTGGTGGCGGCCGTGTACCACGACGACATGTACGTCGACACCGCCGACTCGCTGGAGACCGCGCGGGCCGTGCGGGGGCTGCGGACCTGGATCACCAACGAGTGGGAGCACGACGGCCTGCGGGTCAGCGGGGGCAAGGTACTCGACCGCCTGATCGCGATGGCGCGCGGCGAGGCGTAGCGCGTCACCGGCACCGGCCACCGGGCGGAACGGGCCCGGCCGGGGCTTCCCCGGCCGCCCGGCGCGCCGGTCGGGGAAGCCGCTCCGGTGGCGGCCGGACGGGCCCGGCCCACCCGCCGCGACCGCCAGGACGTCAGCGGCCACGACGCTCCGCCGCCTCTCCGCACACGCCCCGGAGGCGGCCCCGCCGGCAGCCGCCCACCGCCGCGGACGACGGGCAGGGCACCGGCCGGGGGATCGGGCGGGCGAACCGTGCCGTGCGGAGGGCACGCCGGCGGTCCTGGGCCCGGCAGCCCGGCGCCGGAGCGGCGCCCGGGCGGACACCGACCGCCGCGCACCGCGCCCGCGCGGTGGCCGTCCCGGTGCCTCGGCCACCCGACGGGTCGCCGCCCGTGCCCTCCCGCCCGGGCGGCACCCCGGCCGGGCGGCCGGGGCCCGCGGGCCCGTCGGAGGCCGCCTCCGCGGTGCCCGCCGCACCCTCGGTACCCGCCACCGCCGGACGGCCGCGCCGTCGACGGCCACGGCCACGCACCTTCCCGGGCGCGGGCCCCTCCGCGACGGGCGCCGGCGCCGGGGAGGGACCCGACGACGGCCCGGACTCCCGTTCCGGATCGCCCTCGGGGTCCGGATCGGCTTCCGGCGCCCGGTCCCCGGCCGCCTGCTCGACCGCCCGCTCCTGCTCCTCCCGTGCCTCCCGCTCGGTGCGGCGACGGCGCTCCGTCTCCACGCTCGTCAACAGCGTGTCCGGCGAGAAGCCGCTGTTCAGCGACTCGTACAGCAGCTGCGCGAGCAGGTAGGAAGGGTGGCGGCGGAGCGTGTGGCCGAGCACCACGCGCGCGGTGGCGGTGTCCCCCGCGACCCAGGAGGTCCAGGCCAGCAGGGTGAGCGGCGGCGCGGCACAGCTCTCGTAGGGCGCCACGCAGCGGGTGGCCAGGAAGCGCCAGAGCCGTTGGGCGGACGCGAGCTCGTCCGGTCTGGCGTACTCGGCCGCGCGGTCCCGGACGATCCGGTCCTGGAGCGCCAGCAGCAGCCGCGCCGTCCGCTCCTCGTCGAGTTCGGTGGCTCCGGCCATGAACTCGGCCACGGCCGCGTCGAGCAGCGCGGCGTGCTCCCGCCGGTCGAGCGACAGCCGCCGCCCGGGCGACGGCCCGGCCCCGGCCCGGGCGAGGGCGCCGCGCACGGCGTCCGCGCCGGGCGGCCCGAGCGGGGCCAGGGCGGCCAGGATCTCCTTGCGGCTGCCGCGCGGCGCCAGGCCGGCGACGGTCGCCGCCACCGCGACCGGGCCGGGGCCGGGCGTGCGGTGGATCGGGTGCCCCGCCGGATCGCAGCAGCCCTCCCGCGTGCAGAGGAAGGACCACCAGCGGTCCGCCGAGACGCACAACGACTCCTTGACCCGCACACCGCGGCTCTCGAAGGCCTGCTGCAACCGCTCCGCGAGCGGTCGCAGCCGTTCGGCGACCGGCGGGCCGTGCTCCCCGCCGGGCCGCGGCCCGGCGGGATCCTGGCAGAGGTACAGGAGGACCTGGACCGGCCGTCGGTCCTGCCGCTCGGAGAGCCGGACGAGGAGGGCGGCCGTCTCCTCGGCGGCGGCCGGCCACTCCTCGGCCGACTCGGGGATGTCCAGCCGGATCACCCCGCCCTGGTGCAGGCCGGGCGGCTGGAGGCCGACCGCGACAATGCTGTCGTCGGGGAAGAAGCCGAGCAGGTAGGGCAGCGCCTCGGCCATGTCGGCCGGGCCCCGCATGGTGATCGGACGGCCACCGGGGCCGTCGCCGAAGGGGAGCGCGATGGGTTCGTCGGTCATGGGCGGAAGGCTGCCGCAATTCCCCGGAGCTCCTGGAAAATTCTTCCGGATCTGTGGATAAACCCGGCCTGTGAATATCTCCTCCCTCGATCGGCCTATCGTCGAGCCACTCTTCCGGGGGAAAATCGGCTGCCGTTCAGCAGAAGAACGGATGAAACACCTCCCGGCTTCGCCCGCTCCGCACCCGCCGCCGTTCGCCCCTTGTCGGTTCCTCGGGGTTACATGGGGGCCATGCAGCAGCCGAAGACCCACACCACCGCCACCGCCGCCGACCGCGCCGAGGTCCGGACGCGGGCCGAGGCCGTCCTGCGCGAGCTGGCCGGCCCCGGCGCCACCCTCCGCGAGGACCAGTGGACGGCCATCGAGGCCCTGGTCGTCGACCACCGCCGGGCCCTGGTGGTGCAGCGCACCGGCTGGGGCAAGTCCGCCGTCTACTTCATCGCCACCGCCCTGCTGCGGGCCCGCGGCGCCGGTCCGACGGTGATCGTCTCGCCGCTGCTCGCCCTGATGCGCAACCAGGTGGACTCGGCGGCCCGGGCCGGCATCCACGCCCGCACCATCAACTCCGCCAACACCGACGAGTGGGACGCCGTGCAGGCCGAGGTCGCCGCCGGGGAGGTGGACGTCCTGCTGGTCAGCCCCGAGCGGCTGAACAACCCGGACTTCCGCGACCAGGTGCTCCCCAAGCTCGCCGCCTCCACCGGCCTGCTCGTGGTCGACGAGGCCCACTGCATCTCCGACTGGGGCCACGACTTCCGCCCCGACTACCGCCGGCTGCGCACCATGCTCGCCGAGCTCCAGCCGGGCGTCCCGGTGCTGGCCACCACCGCCACGGCGAACTCCCGGGTCACCGCCGACGTCGCCGAGCAGCTCGGCACCGGCACCGGCGACGAGCACGCGCTCGTGCTGCGCGGCCCGCTCGACCGCGAGAGCCTCACCCTCGGCGTGCTGACCCTGCCCGACCCCGCGCACCGGCTGGCCTGGCTCGCCGACCACCTCGAGCGGCTGCCCGGCTCCGGCATCATCTACACCCTCACGGTCGCCGCCACCGACGAGGTCACCGCCTTCCTGCGCGAGCGCGGCTTCCCGGTGGCCTCCTACTCCGGCCGCACCGAGGACGCCGAGCGCCGCACCGCCGAGGCCGACCTGCTCGCCAACCGGGTCAAGGCGCTGGTCGCCACCTCCGCCCTCGGCATGGGCTTCGACAAGCCGGACCTCGGCTTCGTCGTCCACCTCGGCTCCCCCAGCTCCCCGATCGCCTACTACCAGCAGGTCGGCCGGGCCGGGCGCGGGGTCGACCGGGCCGAGGTGCTGCTGCTGCCCGGCCGCGAGGACGAGGCGATCTGGCGCTACTTCGCCTCGCTCGCCTTCCCGCCCGAGGAGCAGGTCCGCCGGACGATCGACGCGCTGGCCGAGGCCGGCCGGCCACTGTCCACCGCCGCGCTGGAGCCCCGGGTGGACCTTCGCCGCACCCGGCTGGAGACCATGCTCAAGGTCCTCGACGTGGACGGCGCCGTCCGGCGGGTCAAGGGCGGCTGGACGGCCACCGGCCGGAGCTGGGAGTACGACACCGCCCGCTACGCCAAGGTGGCCGCCTCCCGGGAGGCGGAGCAGCGGGCGATGCGCGAGTACGCGGCGTCCGGCGACTGCCGGATGGAGTTCCTGCGCCGCCAGCTGGACGACGAGCAGGCGGCACCCTGCGGTCGGTGCGACAACTGCGCCGGGCCGCTGCACGGACCAGAGGTCTCGGCGCAGGCCCTGGAGGCCGCCCGCGCCGCCCTCGGCCGGCCGGGCGTCGGCTTCGAGCCGCGCCGGCTCTGGCCCACCGGCATGGACGCGCTCGGCGTCCCGCTCAAGGGCCGCATCCCGGCGGGCGAGCAGGCCGAGACGGGCCGGGCACTCGGCCGCCTCTCGGACATCGGCTGGGGCACCCGGCTGCGTTCGCTGCTCGCCGACCAGGCCCCGGACGGGCCCGTCCCCGGCGAGGTGGTGGACGCCCTGGTCACCGTGCTGGCCGACTGGGCGCGCGGGCCGGGTGGCTGGGCCGGCCCGGCGACCACCGACGGTGCCCGGCTGGAGCGGCCGGTCGGCGTGGTGACGATGGCCTCCTCCACCAGGCCGCAGCTGGTCGGCAGCCTCGGGGCCAGGATCGCCGAGATCGGGCGGCTGCCGCTGCTCGGGCGGATCGAGTACGCGACCGGGCAGCCGCCGCACGGCTCGCGCAGCAACAGCGCCCAGCGGCTGAACTCGGTGGCGGGCGCGCTGACCCTCCCGCCGGAGACGGCGTCGGCGGTGGCGGCCGCGGGCGGGCCGGTGCTGCTGGTGGACGACCTGGTGGACTCCGGGTGGACGGTCACCGTGGCCGCCCGGCTGCTGCGCCGCGCCGGGGCGGGCGCGGTGCTGCCGCTGGTGCTGGGCGTCCAGGGCTGACCGCCTCCCCGCACGACCGGACGCGGCACCGGCCGGAGCGGGACCGCATCACCAGGCCGCGTCGCAGCACCACCTCGCAGGACCGCCGCACCCGATCGGAGTAATCACAGGTTCTCGTCCATCTCTCCGTACCCGGCCGGAACCGTCGACCGGGCGGAGGGGAGACCACCGGGAGATCGTCGCGGAAAAGGAGGGACGGAGTTGTCCGGAAGGCTTCGCAGCGCCCCGTGGTCCGGCCGGACCACGGTCCGGCGACGGCCGGGCCGGTTCCGGGCGGCCGTGGAATATATCCGGCAGAACGTTGGCTTTCGGGCGGCGTTCATCATTTCATCATTGCCGCTCAACCCCATCTGCCCTGAGAATTGGACCGTACCCGGAGCCTGGTCCTTTGGACCATGCCTCTGGCGTACGCAGGCACCCGCGCACCCGCGGGTCGGGAAGGAGGGCCGTGATCAGCGGAACCGACCGAGGTCAGTATCCCCTCGTCCGGAGTTCGACCCTCAGACGGGTGCTCGATCTGGAGACCTGGACGGCCTCGGGGATCCCGCTGCTCCGCGATCCCCGCGAATTCGTCCTGGAACTGCACCGGCGCCATCTGCCGCAGCCCGGCACGGTGGTGGTCGCCGTCCTGGACGCGCTGCACCGGGTGACCGCCTCGGCCTCGTTCGCGCCCTGGCCGCACGACACGGACGGCTGGCTGCACCGCAACGCGATCCTCACTCACCTGCGCCAGGTCACCCCGCACGATCTGCGGCTGCCCGCCCCGAAGCGGACGGCCGTCCTGCTGAGCTGCCGCGAGGGCTCGGCCGGCTGGACGGAGCAGGACGGCGCCTGGATGTGGGCGCTGCGGGACGCGGCCGGCCTGCACGGGCTGCGCTGCGGAGCGTATGTCGCGCTGACCCCGGCCGGCTGGCAGATCCTCGGCGACGGACGGAGCGGACGCAATCCGCACGCGGGTTCGTGGGCGGAGGGGCCGGTCCACACCGTGACGGAACTGCCGCAGCGCGGCGAGCGCTCCCCGCGGTCCCGCCAGTCCGAGCGCCCGTGGGGGCCGGCCCGGGTCGCGGCGATCGAAACGGCCCGGCGCACCGGCACCGCCTGACGCACCCGCTGACCTTTCGTCGGCCCGCCCGCGGTCCGGCACGGCCCACGGCCGACACCCGTGACCGGGCCCCGGCCCCGCGCACCCGTCGGCGCGCGGCGGGAACGCCGAGGCCCGGCACCACGAGGGGTGCCGGGCCGGGATGGTCGTCGGGTCTCCCGGGCGGTCAGGACCGCCGGGCCCCGCCGCCGGTGTCAGGCGGACTGCCTGCGGGGGGCCGGAGCACCGGTCGCGGCGCGCGACGCACCGGCGGTGGCCGGAGCGGCTCCGCCGCAGACCACCAGCAGCGCCTCCGCGTGCCGCAGCGCCTTGGCGTACGCCGCTGCGGCACGGTCGGCCGGACCGCCGTTGACGGCCAGCACGACCACCGGTCGGCGGGCCGGGCGGGTCAGCTCGGCGTCGGCGTAGAACACGTCGCCGCCCTCGGCGAGCTGCGCCCAGTAGCGCTCCTCGCCGAAGGTCAGCTCGTGCTGCTGCCAGGGGTGCGCCGCGCCGACCGTCAGCACCAGGACGGTGCCGGGGTCGCGGCCGGAGTCCAGCAGTTGGTCGACGGTCTCGTCCGCGCGGTCCAGCGCCTCCGCCTCGGTGGCGGGGACGTGCCGGACCTCGACCGACGCCGGGCGCGGCGCGGGTCGCGGAGGGGTGGGCTTGGGGATCGGGTTCGGGCGCGGCGAAGGCCCCGGACGGTCCGCCCGCGCGGCCGCCGTACGCGGCGCTGCCGGCCGCGGCGGTGCGGGGCGGGGGCCCGGCACCGGGGCCGGGGCCGGCACGGCTCCGACGGCCGACGGTACGGCGGTGGTCGCGCCGCCGGTGGCGGGCACGCGGAGGGCTTGTGCGTCCGACTCGCGGGGGCTGGGAACGCCGGGGCCCGGGAGGCTCTCGTTAATCTCCGGCTCCTCGGGGAAGACAGGCATACCCGGATATCTATCAAATGCCGGTCGGGCGCGCACGGGCGCCCCACCCCTTGGGCACCGCGGGCCCCACCGGCGACCCGGGGAGTTTCCAGACGTACCGTCAGAAACCGAGCGCAAGCTGCTCGCCGACGGGCTCCGCGGAGCCCACGCCGCCGGGTCCGGGAACCGTCCGGATCCGCTTCAGGTGGCGCCACCGGGGCAGCCCGTCGAGATAGGACCAGGAGAGGCGGTGGTGTTCGGTCGGACCGAGCTCCTCCAGCGCGGCCCGGTGGACCGGGGACGGGTAGCCGGCGTTGTCGGCGAACCCGTACTCGGGGCACTGCTCGCCGAGATCGGCCATGAGACCGTCGCGGTGGACCTTGGCGAGCACCGAGGCGGCGGACACGCAGATGCACGACTGGTCGCCCTTGATCACCGTGCGCACCCGCCAGGGGCCGCCGAGGTAGTCGTGCTTGCCGTCGAGGATCACCGCGTCCGGCTCCACCGGCAGCGCCTCCAGCGCGCGGACGGCGGCCAGCCGCAGCGCGGCGGTCATCCCGAGCTCGTCGCACTCCAGCGCCGAGGCGTGGCCGAGCGCGTACGCGGTGACCCAGTCGGCGAGCACGGGCGCGAGCGCGCGGCGGCGGAGCTCGGTGAGCAGCTTGGAGTCGGTCAGGCCCTCCGGGGGCCGGCGCAGGCCGGTGACGGCCGCGCCCACGGTGACCGGCCCGGCCCAGGCACCGCGCCCGACCTCGTCGAGGCCGACGACGACCTTGGCACCGGCGCGGCGCAGCGAGCGCTCGACGGAGTGCGTCGGCGGGACGATGGGCATGATGGGGTCCGTTCAGCTGGTCGGACTCCAGCCTATGCCACCCGTCGGCGCGCCCGGGTGGCGTCGACGTCACACCGTCGCACCCCCGGGGCTCGGCCCGGCACCGCCCCGCCCCGAGCCGGCACAGCCCCGCCCCGGGACCGGAGCGGCCTCAGGGGCGGATCAAGGGGACCAGCACCTCGTCGACCAGTTGGTCGACGAACTCGGGGCCGGTCCGGCGGCCGCACACCTTGATCCGGTACAGCAGCATCGCCGGAACGACGTCGGCGACCAGCGGGGTGGCCGCACCCGGCCGGACGTCGCCGCGCTCGGCGCCCCGGCGGAGGATGGCCAGGATCACGGCCTTGGTCGGCTCCAGCATCCGCTGGGCGATGAAGTCCTTGAACAGCTCGGCCTGGTCGTGATCCAGCTCGGCCATCAGCGCGCTCACCGCGCCACCCGCCCGGGAGCTCGTGACGGAGACGAAACTCTCGACGAGGTGGTGCAGTTCGGCTCGGGCGGACCCGAGGGCGGGGGTGTCGGTGGGGCGTGGCAGAGTGGAGTCCAGGGCGTCGATGACCAGTTCCACCTTGGACGCCCACCGCCGGTACAGCGCGGCCTTCCCCGTCCGGGCGGCACCGGCGACCCCCTCCATCGTCAGCCGCGCGAATCCGCCGGAGGTGAGCTGATCGAGCGCCGCTTCGAAGATCGCCGCCTCCAGCTCCCTCCCCCGCCGCCGACCCGGCCGCCCCAGGGCCTCGGCGACGACCTGGACGGGGCAGGCGGCCCGCGGGGCCTCGGATCCCCGTTGCGCCGGCCGACCGGCCGACCGGCCGACCGGAGGAGCCACCGGGAGACCTGCCGGAAGAGCCACCGGGAGACCGCCCGAGCGGTCCGCCGCCTGGCGCCGCACCAACTGATCCATTGTCACCAACCCTAAGGAACGCTTGCGTTCATAATCTCGCCAACGCTATCGTCCACATTAGTGAACGATTCCGTTCCTTCATAGCCCGCGGGACGCCGACGGGCCGCGCCGGACCCCAAGGTCCGCAGCATACGAAGCAATAGCCAGCAGGGGGCATCAACTTGGCTATCTCCGACACGCTCAGCAAGAACTCTCCACCGCAGGGTGGCCGCAGCACGCACAAGGGCATCACCCTGACCGTCATCGCGGCCTCGCAGTTGATGGTGGTGCTCGACGCCACCATCGTGAACATCGCCCTGCCGCAGATCAGGGACGCCCTGGACTTCTCCACCACCAACCTGTCCTGGGTGATCAACGCCTACACCCTGACCTTCGGCGGCCTGCTGCTGCTCGGTGGACGCGCGGGCGACATCCTCGGCCGGCGCCGGGTCTTCATCGCCGGCACGCTGCTGTTCGGCCTGGCCTCGCTGCTCGGCGGCTTCGCGCAGGACGGCGGCATGCTGCTGGCCGCCCGCGCGCTCCAGGGCATCGGCGGCGCGATCTGCTCACCGACGGCCTTCGCCCTGATCGCCACCAACTTCGACGAAGGACCCGAACGCAACCGGGCCTTCGGCGTGTTCTCGGCGGTGGCCGGTTCCGGCGCCGCGATCGGCCTGCTGGCCGGCGGTGTACTGACCGAGTACCTCGACTGGCGCTGGGTCTTCTTCGTCAACGTGCCGATCGCGGTGCTCATCGCCTTCGCCGCGCCGCGCTACATCGCCGAGTCCGAGCGCCACCCGGGCCGCTTCGACCTGCCCGGCGCGCTCACCTCGACGCTCGGCCTGGTCGGCCTGGTCTACGGCTTCATCCGCGCCGCGTCGGACGGCTGGAAGGACGGGCTGACGCTCGGCTCCTTCGCCGCCGGTGTGATCCTGCTGGTCGCGTTCGTGATCATCGAGCGCCGGACCGCGCAGCCGATCACCCCGCTCAGACTGTTCGCCGACCGGAACCGCACCGGCGGCCTGGTGATGATGCTCTGCGTGGCCGCCGCCATGTTCGGCATCTTCTTCTACATCACCCTCTTCGTGCAGGGCCCGCTGGACTACAGCCCGCTCAAGGCCGGCTTCGCGTTCATGCCGATCAGCGCGTCCATCATCGTGGCCGCCCAGCTCGCCTCCAGCCTGCAGGTCAAGTACGGCCCGAAGCCGTTCATGGCGGGTGGCGCGCTGCTGGTCGCCGTCGGGCTCTCCTGGCTGACCTTCATGAACGCGGACAGCGGCTACGTCGACGGGATCCTCGGCCCGACGGTGGTCTTCGGCTTCGGCATGGGCCTGATCTTCGTCCCGGTGATGCTGCTCTCCGTCGCGGGCGTCTCCGGCCAGGAGACCGGGGCCGCCTCCGGCCTGCTGAACTCCATGCAGCAGATCGGCGGTTCGCTCGGCCTGTCGATCCTGACCACGGTGTTCGCGCACTACGCGACCAGCGAGGCCAAGGCGCAGCTGCCCGGCTTCATGGCCACCGCCACGCCGGAGCAGAAGGCCTGGCTGATGGAGAAGCAGGAGTTCCCCAAGGGCACCGCCGCGGCCAACGAGGTGCTCGCGCAGGGCATCTCGCACGGCTTCATCGTGGGCGCCGTGATGGCGGGCCTCGCCTTCGTGGTCGCCGTCGTCGTCGTCAAGGCCAAGGCCGCCGACCTGCCGTCGGACACCGCCGGCGTCGCGCTGCACTGACCTCACGACGCACCGACGTCACGACGCACCGATCGGCCGCCCTCCCGGGGGAGGCGGACCGGACGGGCGAGGGCCGGCCGGGAGCAGCACGCTCCCGGCCGGCCCTCGCCGTCCCCCGTCCCCCGTCCCCCGTCCCCCGTCCCCCGCACCGTTCCCCGGCCGGGCTCAGCCGCCGAAGGTGCGGCCGGGGCGCAGCCCGACCCGGTCGCAGGCGTTCTTCCCGTCCGAGAGGCGATCCGCCGCCGGGCGATCGGTGAGGATGTCCCGGGCCCGCGCCCCGGCCAGGCTGGTGGCGTACCAGGGGGCCGGACCGTCCTGCGCCAGGTCGGCGGCGACGACGTTCAGCGCGCAGATCCGGTAGTCGCCCGGCAGCCGGTCCAGGGCCGGGACGGCGTCCGGCGAGAGGCCGCGGACATTGCGCAGATCGATCTGCCCGGTCCGCTCGAAGCGGGCCACGTTCTGCTCCGCGACCAGGGCGTCCGGCCCGATCAGCCCGTACCCGGCGGCGGCCAGCGCCGCGCTGAGCACCACCGCGCGGGGCAGCCAGCCAGCCGACGGGGTCAGGCCCGCCGCGACCAGCAGCAGGAAGACCACCCCCAGCCACAGTTCGACCGCCAGCACCCAGAGCCGGAGCGTGGTCAGCCCGGAGGCGTCCACGTAGAACCACATCCGGCCGAGCGCCGAGGCCACCACGACCAGGGTGAGCAGGCAGAGCGCGACGAGCAGCGACCGCGCCAGCCGGCGGTCGGTCCCGGTCCCGCGCGGCGCCCAGCGCTTGGCGACCGCGACGACCACCAGCGCCAGCACGGTGACCGCGAGCAGCTGCCAGAAGCCCTGCCGGGCGTACTCGGATCGGCTCATCCCGGTGCGCTCCAGCACCGCCTCGCCGCCGCCGAGCACCACCACACCCTGCACCACGGCGAAGGCGCCGAACATCAGGTTCAGCGCGACCAGCGGCACGGCCCACTCCAGCCGGCCCCTGGCGCGGCCCGGCCGGACCCGCGTGCGGTCCCAGCGGCGCGGGCCCGCCGCGATGTGGGCGAAGCCCAGCGCGGTCGCCAGACCGAGCACGAACAGGGCCACCCGGGCGGGGAGCCGGCCGAGGTCCAGGCTGGGCACCAGGCTTCCGAGGACGTCGGCCATGGCGGCGTCGGCGCTGGCGAACAGGGCGCCGAAGACGGCCAGCAGCACGGCCGCCACGACGACCCCCTTGAGCACCGGCACCACTCGGGCGCGGCCGTTCCCGCCGCGGGCCCGCAGGCTCGCCCGCGCCCACACCAGGGCCGGCACGAGCTGCCAGAGCACGCCCGGCAGCGCGAGCAGGACACCGCTCCAGCGCCGCCCGCCGTGCAGCGCCAGCGAGGCCAGGCCGAGGGCCAGGACGGTGCTCAGCAGCACCGGCCAGCCTGCCTCGTACAGCGCCGGGACGGCGAGCAGGGCGAGTGCCACCGCGCTCCACACGACGGTCCAGACGCGCAGCCGGCGGCCGGCCGCGCGGGCGGCGATCCCGGCACCGGCGGCGGTGAACGCCGCGCAGAGCAGCAGGTTGACGCCGAGTCCGTCGATCAGGAGCCAGGAGGTGAGCAGGCCGGCCAGCACCGCCGCCAGCACCGTCCGGCCGGTGGCCGGGGCCTTCTTGTCGGGGTCGCCGGGCCGCAGCCAGGCGAACGGCTGCGGCGCGGGCGTACCGGGCGCCCGGTACGGTCCGGCGGCGGGACCGGGGCCGTAGCCGGGGCCGTGTCCAACGCCGGGGCCGTAGCCGGAGGCAGGCCCGAAACCCGGCGCGGCCCCGGGCCCGAAACCCGGCGCGGCCCCGGGCACGGAACCGGGCGCGGCCCCGGGCACGGAACCGGCCCCGGCGCCGCCGCCGGGCGGCACTCCGTCCGCGGCGGGCATGCTGAATCCGGACATGGCTTCCCCCTCAATGGTCGGGTGGGCGTGCGGAAGCCACCCTCCGGGCGGTCCGCCGACGAGCACGCGGAACCACACCGGTGAAGGCACCGGGCACCGCGGCCGATGCCGACTGTAGACCATTCTGAACAAGTTCAAAAACACCGGACCCGGCTCCGTCACACCCCTGTGACAGAACCGGGTCCGGTGTCCCGGCGCACTCCTGAGCAGCGCTCAGAGCCCTTCGGCGCCGGCCCGGTCAGCGCCGCCGCGCGCTCAGTACGTCCCGAACAGCGAGTACCGGAACGAGTCCTTCACCGAGGGCCCGAAGTCCGCCGGCCACGTGCCGAACGGCACCACCGTGTTGCTGTACGCGCCCTGCCCGGCGGCACCCGTCGAGTAGTTCATGTTGTTGACCGTGGAACTCGCCCCGTTGGTGTTGTAGACGAACCAGTACGAGGTGCGGGCGCTCAGCGTGAGGTCCACCGGCAGCGAGTTCCAGGCGTTGGCCGTCAGCGTGCCGGTCCCCGTACTGGCGACCAGCGCCCCGGGCGAACCGCCCTCGTCGGTGTAGACGGCCAGCTGGTACCGGTTGGCGGGCGCCGCGCCGACCGGACCGACGTGCACGCTCAGCGAGGTGAGCGCCACCGGGTCGGCCCCGGTGGTCACCCGGCTGCCGTTCAGGTGGTTGGAGTCGGTGTCGTCGATCAGCGAGCCCACCGCCGTGTTCCCGATCGTGCGCGGCTCCGCTCCCCCGGTGGTGAACGAGACCGCGTACGGACCCGCCAGCGCGTTCCCGGCGAGGTCCCGCACGCCCTGGACGGTCGCGGTGTACCCGGTGGTCAGCGCCAGCGGGGCGCCCGGGGTGAACACCACGCTCGCCGTCGACGCGTCGTAGCCCACCGTCCCCGCGACGGCCGCGCCGCCCGCGGCGGGCCGCAGGGTGACGGACCCGCCGGTCACGCTCACCGGGTCCAGCGGCTCGCCGAAGGAGAACCGCACCGCCGTGCCCGGCGCCACCCCGCTCGCCCCGGCGGCCGGGGTGGTGCCGAGCACCGTCGGCGCGGTGTCGTCGTGGCCGTAGTCGGCCGTGTACGAGCCCGCCGCGCCGTCGAAGAACGCGTACGCCACGCCCTTGACCGTCTCGACCCGGTACTGCACCTGGCGGCCCCCGGAGGTGATCCCGGTGAGCGTGCCGGCGGCCGCGTTGAACGGCAGCATGGCGCGCAGCCCGGTGGCCCCGCCGGTGATGTCGAAGGTCAGCGAGCCCCCGCCCGGGGCACTCGGGTGCCAGGCCGGCTTTCCGAACGCCGAGCCGTTGCGCCCGTCCAGCCAGGTGAGCATCTGCCGGCCGGACACCACCGGCACGCCCCGCGCCCTGGCCGCCGCGACGACCGCGTCCGACGCGGCGGAGGCGGCGAAGTCGGTGTGGATGTTGGCGGTCAGCGCCGCGTAGTAGCCCTGGGCGCCGTACGCGGCGTCGAGCAGCGTGGTGACGGTGCCCGGGTACGACTGGCCGGACTCGTCGGTGAGCTGAGTGGTGGCCTGGTACTCGTCGATGACGCTGCCGTCGGTGTCGGCGAAGCGCATGATCTGGGCGGTGCCGTTGAAGTAGCCGGGCCGGTCCTGGGTGAAGCTCGACGGGTAGAAGTAGTAGTCGGTGTCCAGCCGGATCCCGTTGGCCAGCTTGGTCTTCGCCTGGGTGGCCCAGTCGTCCCACTCCACGCAGTGCGTGCGGCTGCTCGACGGGTTCGGCAGGTTCGGGTACTTGGCCCGCCAGGCGGCCAACTGGTCACGGTAGTAGCCCTGCAGGACCGCGGTGCTGCCCCAGGGGCGGCAGTCGGTGGTGACGTGCACGCCGACTTCGAAGCCCTGGTCGCTGTACGCCTTGGCCTGGGCCGGGGTGAGCGGGTCGTCCGTGTAGATGTACGAGGAGCCGCGCACGCACTCCCAGTTGGCGACCGAGCAGCCGGGCGGGCTCTGCGCGAGGTAGCCGTCCCAGCGGCCGGCCGTGCCGCCGACGCCGTGGTCGTCACCGGTCATCACCACGACGGCCTTGACGTCGCGCGGGAAGTACCAGAACCGGGGCAGCGGCTTCTCGCCGGAGGCCAGTTGGGTGAGCAGGTTGGCGAGCAGCCGCTGCTGCTCGTCGGCGATCGGGATCAGCGCCTTGTCCAGGTCGTTCCAGTCCGGCTGGCCGCCGGTCCCGAAGAACATCTCGCTGGCCTCGTAGCCGTCGACACCGTCGCGCTGCTGGCCGGCCCAGGCGGGGTTGCCCTGGCGGGTCTGCACCACCGACTTGGCCAGGTCGTAGCTGAACGCGGCGGCCCGGCCGCGGCCGGCCGCGCGCAGGGTGACCGCCGGATTGGCGGTCGCGGTCGCCGCGTCGCTGTACAGGGTGGCGACGGCGGTGGCACCGTTCAGCGTGTAGAGGTCGGCGGCGCCGTGGTAGCCCATGCTGTCGCCGGTGATCCCGGCGCCGGGCGCGGCCGCGGTGTTCACCCTGAGGTAGGCGTCGGCGCGGGTACCGGACGCCGGGGTGAGCCCGAACAGCGGCGCGAGCTGCTTGTCCGGGCGCATCGCCACCAGCTGTCCGCCGGCGGTGGTCCAGGTGCTGAACAGGTTCGCCTGGGCGGCGGTGAGCGGCATCTCGCCGAGCAGCACCACATCGGCGGAGGCCAGTACGGCGCTGGTGACGGCGGAGACGTCCACCTGGCGGTAGGCGTTCAGGCCCTCCGCCTTGAGGATCTCCGCCAGGTAGCGGCTGTACGGACTGGCCTGGCTGGTGACCAGCAGGATCGGGCCCTCCGCGCCCGGCCCGGCGCCCGGGGCCGGATCGGACGGGGCCACCTCGGCGGTGGTGTACGTGGCGTGGATCGAGAAGCTCGTGGCGATCGTGGTGACCGGGCCCGCGGTGGCCGGCCAGCTGCCGAACGGCTGGCCGGCGTTGCCGTAGGCGCTGGTGCCGCCCGGGGCGTAGCGCAGGTTGTTGACGGTGGGGCCGGAGCCGTTGGTGTTGTAGGCCAGCCAGTAGGGGGTGTTGGCGGCCAGGGTGGCCGCCACCGGGACGCTGTTCCAGCCCGGCCCGGTGAGGGTCGCGGTGTCGCTGCTCGCCAGCAGCGCCCCCGGACTGCCGCCGTTGTCCTGGTAGATCGCCGTCTGGAACCGGTCGTTGGGCGCGGCGTCCACGCTGTCCACGTACACCGAGATGCTGCTGACCGTGCCGCCCGACGAACCGGTCACGTAGCGCGAGGCGTTGAGGTAGTGGGAGTCGGCGGTGTCGGTACGGGCGCCGGCCTCGGTGGCGCCCAGCGTCGCCGAGGCGGCCGCCGCCGGGGGCGCGCCCGGTCCGGTGGCCAGCGCCGCCGCGGTGGCGAGCGCCGCGAGCAGTCCCACCGCCCGCCGCCGCCACGAACCGCCCCTGCCTCGGTCTCCACCTCTGCCCGCGCCGCCCGTACCCGCTCGTGCGCGTATGCCGGCACCCGCGTCCGCCATGACCGCCCCCCTGTGTCATCTCGGCCAACTCCCTAACGGTGTACCGGTTGCCCGTCGGCCGTGTCCACAGAATCACCACATTCGCCATCGAACGGCGTGAACCCCGACGTCCCCCGGGCAACGCCCCACCCGGCCCGGACGGAGCCGGGGTCACCCCTTGACCGACCCGGCCAGCAGCCCGCGCACGAAGTACCGCTGGAGCGCGAAGAACACCCCCAGCGGGATCACGATCGACAGGAACGCCCCCGCCGTGAGCAGTTCCCACCGCCCGCCGAAGGAGCCGGACAGCTGCGCCAGCCGGACCGTCATCGGCGCCACCTCCGGTGTGCCGCCGGCGAAGGTGAGCGCCACCAGCAGGTCGTTCCAGACCCAGAGGAACTGGAAGATCGCGAACGAGGCCAGCGCGGGGGTGCAGAGCGGCAGCACGATCGAGCGGAAGATCTTCATGTGCGAGGCGCCGTCCACCACCGCCGCCTCCATCAGGTCGCGCGGCAGCTGGGCGATGAAGTTGTGCAGCAGGAAGGTCGCCAGCGGCAGCGCGAACATGGTGTGCGCCAGCCAGACCGGCGCGTAGGTGCCTTTGAGGTCCAGCGCCGGCAGCAGTGTCAGCGAGCCCAGGTGCGCCCCGCCCGAGAACAGCTGGAGCAGCGGGATCAGCGCCATCTGCATCGGCACCACCTGGAGCGCGAAGATCACGAAGAACAGCGTGTCGCTGCCCCGGAACCGCACCCAGGCCAGCGCGTACGCGGCCATCGCCGCCAGCACCAGCGGGAACAGCGTGGCCGGCACGCTGATCGCCAGCGAGTTCACCAGGAAGGGCATCAGCCCCGTGGAGACGCCGGAGCCGCCCTCGAACAGCACGGTGTGGTAGTTGTCCAGGCCGAGGTCCGGGTGGAGCAGGGCGTTCCACCAGCCGTCGGCGGTGACGTCCTGTTTGGGGCGCAGCGAGGTGACCAGCAGCCCGAGCGTGGGAACGGTCCACAGCACCGTCACCGCGATCACGAAGACCGAGCCGAGTGGGGAGGAGAAGGCCTTCCGGACGGCGTTGCCGTCGCGCCGTACGCTCATCGGACCGCACGCTCCTTGCGCAGCTGGAGGATGTTGTAGGCCACCAGTGGCAGCACCGCGAGGAAGAGGAGCACCGCCAGCGCGCTGCCCCGCCCGGTGTTGAACTGGACGAAGGACTGCGAGTACATCTCGTTGGCCAGCACCTGGGTGCCGAAGTTGCCGCCGGTCATGGTGCGGACGATGTCGAAGGCCTTCAGCGTGGTGATCATCACCGTGGTCAGCACCACCACCACGGTGGTGCGGATCATCGGCACGGTGACGTACCAGAACAGCCGCACGCCCCGGGCGCCGTCCAGCCGGGCCGCCTCGGTCACCTCGTCCGGGATCGCCTTGATCGCCGCCGAGAGCACGACCATCGCGAAGCCGGTCTGCACCCACACCATGACGGCCATCAGCAGGAAGGTGTTGAGCGGCTGGGAGAGCAGCCAGTTCGGCGGATCGTCCCAGCCGAGCGTGATCGCCACCTGGCTGAGCAGGCCGATCTGCCGCTGCGAGGGATCGCGCGACTCGTAGACGAACTTGAAGATGATCGAGGCGCCGACCAGCGAGATCGCCATCGGCATGAAGAGCAGCGACTTGTAGACGGCCTGACCGCGCATCCGGTCCACCAGCAGGGCCAGGACGAGGCCGAGACCGGTGGCCGCCAGCGGGGCGATCACCAGCCACAGCAGGGTGTTGACCAGGACGTCGCGCACCGAGTCGTTGGTCAGCGCCCAGCGGAAGTTCTCGCCGCCGACGAACCGGCTGCTGTCGTCGCTGTAGAAGCTCAGGTAGACCGTGCGGACCAGCGGCGCGACCAGGCCGACCAGCAGCAGCACCACGGCCGGACCGAGCAGGACCAGGACGGCCAGCGGGCGGGCGAGCCGGCCGGAGGCGCGCCCGGCGACCAGGAAGACCAGCAACAGGATGCCGAGGAAGCCGGCGATCGCTCCGAAGCCGTTGCCGAACTTGACCATCGCGTCGCCCCAGGCGCCGGCGGAGAGGGACATGGCGGGACGTCCTTTCCCAACGGAGGGCGGAACGGGGAACCGGGAGGAACAGAAGGTGTGGAGACCCGAGACCCGAGACCCGCGCACGCCGGAGACAGGGGGCGGCGGCAGGCTCGGGAGTGCGGGGAGGGCCGGGAAGCACGGAGAGGGGCGGGCGGTGCGGGTGGGTGGCCCCGCACCGCCCTTCGGCAGGTGGTCCTGCGCCGCGCGCCGCTACTGCGGCCAGGCGGCGTCGATGTCCGCGGCGGTCTTCTGGATCGACTGCCCCTCGGCGAACCAGGCGGTGAGCGACTTCCACTCCTGCCCGGCGCCGACCGCGGCCGGCATCAGGTCCGAGCCGTCGAACCGGAAGGTCGCCGCCGGGTCGGTGAGGGCGTCGGCGGAGATCCGGTCGATCGGATCGGTGTACAGGCTCTTGTCCACGCCCTGGTTGGCCGAAACCCAGCCGGTCGCGGTCCGCACCCGGCTGCTCGCCCACTCGCTGCTGGACAGGTAGTTCTGCACCGCCTGCACCTCGGGCCGGTTCGCGAACGCGGTGAGGAACTCGCCGCCGCCCTCGACCGGATTGGCCACCGACGGGCTCACCGCCGGCAGCGGGAAGGCGAAGATGTCGCCGTCCGGGCCGATCCTGGTCTCCTTGGGCCACTGCGCCTTGTAGAAGGACGCCTGCTGGAGCATGAAGCACTTGCCGGTGAGGATCGGCGCGCCCGCGTCCTGGAAGGTCGTGGTGGCGATCGACTTCACGTCGCCGTAGCCGCCGTTGACCCAGGCCGGGTTCTGCATCCAGTCGGCGACCGTCTTCATCGCCGCGGCGATCTTCGGGTCGGAGAACTTCACCTGGTGGTTCACCCACTGGTCGTACACCTCACCGCCGTACGAGCCGAGGACCACCTCCTCCAGCCAGTCGGTGGCCGGCCAGCCGGTGGCCGTGCCGGAGGCGATGCCGCCGCACCACGGCTTGCCACCGCCCGCCTTGGCGATCGTGTCGCTGAGCGCCATCAGGTCGGCCCAGGTCTTCGGTGGGGTGTAACCGGCCTGCTTGAACGCCTTGGGCGAGTACCAGACCAGGGACTTCATGTTGGCGCTCATCGGCGCGGCGTAGAAGGTGCCGTTGACCGAGCCGTAGCTCTTCCAGACCGGGCTCCACTTCCCCTGGTTGGCCACGGTCCGCTCCGGCGGCTTGACCACCTTGCCGCTCTTGACCATCTGCGCCAGCAGGCCGGGCTGCGGGATGATCGCGAAGTCCGGGGCGTTGCCGCCGCTCACCCTCACCGGCAGCTGGGACTCGAAGTCGTTGCTGCCCTCGTAACTGATCTTGATGCCGGTGCACCTCGCGAAGTCCGCCCAGGACTTCTCCAGGTTGTCCGACTCGGGGCTGAGGATCGAGGCGAAGACCGTCACCGTCCTGCCGGAGTGCCCGGCGTACGGCTGGTAGGCGGCGCAGTCGGCGGAGAGGGTCCGGCCGTCGCCCGACCCTCCCGAACTTCCGGAGCTGTCCGAGCTGTTGGAACAGGCCGCGGTCAGTGCGGCGGCGGCCAGCAGGGCCACCGCGGCGAGCGGCCGGCGCGGGCGGCGCCGGTGCCTGCGGTCGGCGGGCGGCAGGGCGGTCGTGGGCGGCACGGTCGGGGTGGGAGTCAACGCGGTCCTCCTCGCCAGGGCGCGAACGCTCGGCTGTACGACGGAACGACATTGCGCTGTGCAGGAGTTGGACGATCGACAGGGACGCGGCGGCCGGCCGATCTGAAGACGTTAACGCAGCCGCCACGCGCCGCCAAGGTCCGGGAACGCCCTTCGCTCCCGGGTGTCCCGGGAGTTGCTGGTCGGCGACGTCCAAGGGAGATCAGCGCCCGCACGGCATCTGCCGATCAGGTTCACCGCGGTCTCGTGACCCGCCGCAATGATCACCCGTAGGACGGCCGCCACCCCCGCGCCGGTCAGCGCACGGCCGCCGCCTCCACCGCACGCCGCACAGCGCCGAAGTCCAGGCCGTGATCGGCGATCACCCGCGCCCCGAGCCCCTCGCCCTCCCGAAGGAGTCCGAGCAGCAGGTGACCCACCGCTATGTGACCGGACTTCAGCCGCAGCGACTCGCGCAGCGACAGCTCCAGCACCTTCCGCCCCCGCGCGGTGAACGGCGAGCGCCCGGCCCGCCCCTGGGGACGGAACCATCCACGCCGCCGCGGCTCCTCCTTCGGCGCCGCGTCCAGTGCGCCCTCGCCGAACACCGACTCCACGGCGGCCCGCACGGCGTCCAGGTCCACGCCGATCGAGGCCAGCGCCCTGGCGTCGTCCCCCTCCCCCAGCAGCCGCCGCACCGCCCGCCCGGCGGCCGCACGGTCGAGGCCCGCCTCGATCAGCACCCGCGCCGCGGGATCCTCCACTTCGGCCAGGATCGCCAGCAGCAGGTGCTCGGTGCCGATGTGGTCGTGCCGCAGCTCGGCGGACTCCTGCCCCGCGCGCCCGACCACCCGCCGGGCCTCCTCGGTGAATCGCTCGAACATGGTTCACTCCCCGCCCTTCCCGGCATCGCCGGTCCCGCGCTTCGCGTACTTCTTGTGCACCGCCTGCCTGGTCACTCCCAGACAGGTCGCGATGGACTGCCACGACCAGCCCTGGCCCCGCGCGTTGTCGACCTGCAGGCCCTCCAGCCGGTCCGCCAGGTCCCGCAGGGCCCGGACGGCCCGGAGCCCCACTGCGGGGTCCCGGCTGCCGGCTGCGGCCGCCAGCTCTCCGCTCTCGTTCATGGTGTCAACCTAGGTTGACACCAGTCCGGCGTCAACCCCGGTTGACGCGAAAAGCCGGAAGGCGGGGCGAGGACGTCATGTCCTCGCCCCGCCTTCAGCGGTGGCTCACCTCATCCGCGAGGTGCGGGCCGGGGTCAGCTGCAGCCGCTGGTGGAGCCGCAGCCCTCGCAGAGGTAGCAGCTGCCGGCGCGGCGCATCTTGGTGCCGCAGGAGAAGCAGAGCGGCGCGTCGGCGTTCAGGCCCAGCTGGATCTCGATCAGCTCGGTCGAGTTGTGGGCCTGGGCCGGGGTGGCCTTCGCGGCCGGGGCGGCAGCGGCGGCCGGCCTGGCGGCGGGGGCCACCGGGGCGGACTGGGCGAGCGTCTCGGTGTCCAGCTCCTCCTCGGCCTCCAGCGGCTCGTAGGACCCGGTCTCCAGGTGGCGCTGGCGCTCCTCGACGGAGTGGATGCCGAGCGCCGAGCGGGTCTCGAACGGCAGGAAGTCCAGCGCCAGGCGGCGGAAGATGTAGTCGACGATCGACTGCGCCATCCGCACGTCCGGGTCGTCGGTCAGACCGGCCGGCTCGAAGCGCATGTTGGTGAACTTCGAGACGTAGGTCTCCAGCGGCACGCCGTACTGGAGGCCGACCGAGACGGCGATGGAGAAGGCGTCCATCATGCCCGCGAGGGTCGAGCCCTGCTTGGACATCTTCAGGAAGACCTCGCCGAGGCCGTCGTCCGGGTAGGAGTTGGCGGTCATGTAGCCCTCGGCGCCACCGACCGTGAAGGAGGTGGTGATGCCCGGGCGGCCCTTGGGCAGGCGCTTGCGGACCGGGCGGTACTCGACGACCTTCTCGACCGCGGCGGCCGGGGCCTCCTCGGCCTTCTCGTCCTTCTTCTTGGCCGAGAGCGGCTGGCCGACCTTCGAGTTCTCGCGGTAGATGGCGAGCGCCTTGACGCCCAGCTTCCACGCCTCGAAGTAGATCTCCTCGACGTCCTCGACGGTCGCCGAGGCCGGCATGTTCACGGTCTTGGAGATGGCGCCGGAGATCCACGGCTGGATCGCGGCCATCATCCGGACGTGGCCCATCGGGGAGATCGAGCGCTCGCCCATGGCGCAGTCGAAGACCTCGTAGTGCTCGGTCTTCAGGCCCGGCGCGTCCACCACGTTGCCGTGCTCGGCGATGTGGGCGACGACCGCCTCGATCTGCTCGTCCTGGTAGCCCAGGCGCTTGAGGGCGCGCGGGACGGTGCCGTTGACGATCTGCATCGAGCCGCCGCCGACCAGCTTCTTGAACTTGACCAGCGCGAGGTCCGGCTCGACGCCGGTGGTGTCGCAGTCCATCATCAGGCCGATGGTGCCGGTCGGGGCGAGCACCGACGCCTGGGCGTTGCGGAAACCGTTCTGCGCGCCGATCCGGAGCACGTCACCCCAGGCCTCGGTGGCCGCGGCCCAGACCGGGGCGTCCAGGTCGTCGAAGGAGACGGCGGCCTTCGAGGCGTCCGCGTGCTGCTTCATGACCCGCTGGTGCGGGGCGGCGTTGCGGGCGTAGCCGTCGTACGGGCCGACCACACCGGCGAGTTCGGCGCCGCGGCGGTAGGCGGTACCGGTCATCAGCGAGGTGATGGCCCCGGCCAGGGCACGGCCGCCCTCGCTGTCGTAGGCGTGGCCGGTGGCCATCAGCAGGGCGCCGAGGTTGGCGTAGCCGATGCCCAGCTGGCGGTAGGCGCGGGTGGTCTCGCCGATCTTCTCGGTCGGGAAGTCCGCGAAGCAGATCGAGATGTCCATCGCGGTGATGACCAGCTCGACGACCTTGGCGAAGGTCTCGGCGTCGAACGAGTCGTCGTCGCGGAGGAACTTCATGAGGTTGAGCGAGGCGAGGTTGCAGCTGGAGTTGTCCAGGTGCATGTACTCGGAGCAGGGGTTGGACGCGTTGATCCGGCCGGACTCCGGGCAGGTGTGCCAGTGGTTGATGACGGAGTCGTACTGGATGCCGGGGTCGGCGCAGGCCCAGGCGGCCTCGGCCATCTTGCGGAAGAGCTTCTTGGCGTCGACGGTCTCGATGACCTCGCCGGTCATCCGGGCGCGCAGGCCGAATTCGGTGCCGTTCTCGACGGCGGTCATGAATTCGTCGCTGACGCGGACCGAGTTGTTGGCGTTCTGGTACTGGACGGAGGTGATGTCGTCCCCGCCGAGGTCCATGTCGAAGCCCGCGTCGCGCAGGGCGCGGATCTTCTCCTCCTCCTTCACCTTGGTCTCGATGAAGGCCTCGACGTCCGGGTGGTCGACGTCGAGCACGACCATCTTGGCCGCGCGGCGGGTGGCGCCACCGGACTTGATGGTGCCGGCGGAGGCGTCGGCGCCGCGCATGAAGGAGACCGGGCCGGAGGCGTTTCCGCCGGAGGACAGCAGTTCCTTGCTGGAGCGGATCCGGGAGAGGTTGAGGCCGGCGCCGGAGCCGCCCTTGAAGATCATGCCCTCTTCCTTGTACCAGTCGAGGATCGACTCCATGGAGTCGTCGACGGACAGGATGAAGCAGGCGGAGACCTGCTGGGGCTGCTTGGTGCCGACGTTGAACCAGACCGGCGAGTTGAAGCTGAACACCTGGTGGAGGAGGGCGTGGGTCAGCTCGTGCTCGAACACCTCGGCGTCGTCCGGGGTGGCGAAGTAGCCGTTCTTCTCCCCCGCGGCGCGGTAGGTGAGCACCACGCGGTCGATGATCTGCTTGAGGCTCCACTCGCGCTGCGGGGTGCCGACCGCGCCGCGGAAGTACTTGGACGTGACGATGTTGACCGCGTTGACCGACCAGAAGTCGGGGAACTCGACGCCGCGCTGCTCGAAGTTGATCGAACCGTCACGCCAGTTGGTCATCACGACGTCGCGCCGCTCCCAACGGACCTCGTCGTACGGGTGCACGCCAGGAGTGGTGTAGATGCGCCCGATCCGAAGGCCGCCCTTGGGGGCCTTGCCGGCGCCGCCCTTGGCCGCCGTCTTGTCGGACTTCGACCCGCGTGCGGAACCGCTCGTGGTGTCTGTCACTTCTGTTCCTCCTCCTGGTTGGGCAAACGCCCGGAGTGCCCCGAAAAATCCGGGCACGGCTGGTTCGCTCTTCCGGTGTGCGGGCAGGCGGGAGTCCCCGCCGACCGCGCACGATTTGTCATGGTCTGTGCGCCGTTTTCGGGCACACGTCGGCCCTCGAAGGGGCCGGGGGTGCTGCCGACCCCGGAAGGGGCCGGTGAGGGGGGCCGGGCCGGCTAGGGCGCGGCGGAGGCGACGGGCACGGGCGTGCCGTCCGCCTCGGGAGCGGGCCGCTCGGCGCGGAGTTCCGCGATGGCGGCCTCGAAGTCTTCCAGTCCGTCGTACGCCTGGTAGACGCTGGCGAAGCGCAGGTAGGCGACGACGTCGAGTTCCTTCAGCGGGCCGAGTATGGCCAGCCCGACGTCATGGGTGGTGAGCTCGGCGTTGCCGGTGGCCCGCACGCACTCCTCGACCCGCTGGCCGAGCTGGGCGAGCGCGTCCTCGGTGACCGGGCGGCCCTGACAGGCCTTGCGGACGCCGGAGATGACCTTCTCCCGGGAGAACGGCTCGGTGACGCCGCTGCGCTTGATGACCATCAGGGCGGCCGTCTCCACGGTGGTGAAGCGGCGGCCGCAGTCCGGGCACTGCCGACGACGGCGGATGCAGCTGCCGTCCTCGGTGGTCCGGCTGTCGACGACGCGGCTGTCGGAGTGCCGGCAGAAGGGGCAGTGCACCTGAGGATCCCTCCCTGGCAGGACGTGCGGACTGGTCGAGTCTATGCGATCCCGGGCCGCTGGTCGCAACCCGATCTTGAGGCCTCGACCACAAGTACTGGGCCACGGAGAGGACTGTAGCCACTACATCTAGGCCTGCGAGGGAAGTAGACCCATGGGCGTGTCGGCGCGGACTAGGATTCCGGGAGCGCCTTCCGATCGAACATTTAATCGATGTACAACAAAGCCTTGATCGAGTCAGCCAACTCCCGAATAATTCACTCGAACGTGTGTTTGGCGCAACCTTTCGATACGGGGTGCGTTGGGCTGGAAAAAGGAGAGGACAGCCGTCGAGAGGGGCCGCCGTGAACACCGTCGAAAGCAACACCATCCCGGTGCAGGAACACTCCCAGCTCAAGGTGGGGCAGCGCACCACGAATCAGCAGAGTGTGGACAGCATGGACCGTAGCGAAGACCACCGCCCCCCGGGCCCGGGCCTTTCCGGCGTCGGCCGCGTTCCGGACCAGCCCATCGAGCACTCCCCCGTGCTCGACGACGCCCACCCCGCCCCGACCCGCTCCGCGCCCGGCCGCCCGCCCGGCATCCGCACCGACGAGGCCGGCCTCACCGAGCGCCAGCGCCGGGTGATCGAGGTCATCCGGGATTCGGTGCAGCGGCGCGGCTACCCGCCGTCCATGCGCGAGATCGGCCAGGCCGTCGGCCTCTCCAGCACCTCCTCGGTGGCCCACCAGCTGATGGCGCTGGAGCGCAAGGGCTTCCTGCGCCGGGACCCGCACCGCCCGCGCGCCTACGAGGTCCGCGGCGTCGAGGTGGCCCGGCCGAACACCGCCGAGACCGCCGGCCGCCCCTCCACCTCCTACGTGCCGCTGGTCGGCCGGATCGCCGCCGGCGGACCGATCCTGGCCGAGCAGACGGTCGAGGACGTCTTCCCGCTGCCGCGCCAGCTGGTCGGCGAGGGCGAGCTGTTCGCGCTCACCGTGCGCGGCGACTCGATGATCGAGGCGGCCATCTGCGACGGCGACTGGGTCACCGTCCGCCGCCAGCCGGTCGCCGAGAACGGCGACATCGTGGCCGCGATGATCGACGGCGAGGCCACCGTCAAGCGCCTCAAGCGCGAGGACGGCCGGATCTGGCTGATGCCGCACAACCCGGCCTACGAGCCGATCAACGGCGACAACGCGACCATCCTCGGCAAGGTCGTGGCGGTCCTCCGCCGCCTCTGACGCCCGCCCCCGCACGCAGGAACCCGGCCCACAGGAAGGGGCTCCCCGCAGACCGCGCGGAGCCCCTCCGGACCGGTTCAGCCCCGCTTCACCACCGGCCGCACCGGCGCCGCCGAGGCGTCGATCGCCGCCAGCGAGCGGCGCACCTGATTGCGGTCCGTGGTGTACCAGAACTCCGGCATCGAGGAACGGAAGAAGCCTCCGTACCGCTTGGTCTCCACCCGCGGGTCGAGCACCGCCACCACACCCCGGTCGTCCGCCGCGCGCACCAGCCGGCCCGCGCCCTGCGCCATCAGCAGCGCCGCATGGGTCGCCGCGACGGCCATGAAGCCGTTCCCGCCGCGCTGTTCGACGTCCTTCTGCCGGGCGCTCATCAGCGGGTCGTCCGGCCGCGGGAACGGGATCCGGTCCATCACCACCAACTGGCAGGCCGAGCCGGGCACGTCCACGCCCTGCCAGAGCGACAGCGTGCCGAACAGGCAGGTGGTCGCGTCCGAGGCGAACTCGCGGATCAACTCGCCCAGGGTGTCCTCCCCCTGGAGCAGGATCCGGTGGTCCAGCCGCTCCCGCATCGCCTCGGCGGCCTTCTGGGCGCCCCGCATCGAGGAGAACAGGCCCAGCGTGCGCCCGCCGGCCGCGCCGATCAGCTCGGCCAACTCGTCGAGCATGTCCGGCCGTTCCGGGTCCCGCCCGGGATCGGCCAGGTGCCTGGCGACGTACAGGATGCCCTGCTTGGGGTACTTGAACGGCGAGCCGACGTCGATCCCCCGCCAGTGCGGCACCGGCTCGTCGCCGAAGCCCTCGCCCGCGGCCTCGGGATTGTCCCCCGGGGTGCGGACGTCCGGCAGCCGGGCCTCGGACGGCAGGCCGACCGAGGCCGCCACGCCGTTGAAGTCCCCGCCGAGCTTGAGGGTGGCCGAGGTGAGCACCACCGAGCGCTCCTTGTACAGGCCCTCCCGCAGCAGCCCGGAGACGCTCAGCGGGGCGACCCGCAGCGAGGCGGTGCCCAGCCCGTAGCGGTCGCTGCGCTCGATCCAGACCACGTCGTACTCGGAGTCCTGGAGCAGCCGGTCGGCGGTCTCGTGCAGCGCCTCGGCGGAGGCCATCGCCTGCTTGCGGACGGCGTCCTCGTCGCTGAGCCCCTTGTCCCTGGTCTCGCCGAGCGAGGTGATCACCTGCCGGGCGGCGTCCCGGATCGAGGTGACGGCGTACCCGAGGTACTCGGGCAGTTCCTCGACCCGGCCGGGCTGGGCGGTCTCCATCAGGCCGTGGTAGTTCTCGGCGGCGGCCTGCAGCGCGTCCACGGCCTTCTCGTTGGCGAGCCGCGCGGCCCGCTTCACCGCCCGGTTCACGGCGCCGACGGTCAGCTCGGCGGTGGCCGCGCCGGTGACCCGGTTGACCAGCTCGTGGGCCTCGTCGATGATCAGCAGCCCGTGCTCGGGCAGCACCGGCGCGCCCTCGATCGCGTCGATCGCGAGCATCGCGTGGTTGGTGACCACCACGTCCGCGAGCTTGGCCCGCTCGCGCGCCTTCTCGGCGAAGCACTCCTGCCCGTACGCGCAGCGGCTGGCGCCCAGGCACTCCTTGGAGGTGACCGAGAGCTGGGCCCAGGCCTTGTCGGAGACCCCGGGGGTCATGTCGTCCCGGTCGCCGGTCTCCGTCTCGTCCGCCCAGTCGCGCAGCCGGAGCACCTCCTGGCCGAGCTTGCCGGCCGGCCCGCCCATCGCCTCGACCGGGTCGAACAGGCCCTCGCCCTCGTCGCTCGGGGTGCCCTCGTTGGCCCGGTGCAGGCACAGGTAGTTGGAGCGGCCCTTGAGCATCGCGAACAGCGGCCGGCGCCGCAGCACCGGATGCAGCGCCTCCACGGTGCGCGGCAAGTCCCGCTCGACGAGCTGGCGTTGCAGCGCCAGGGTGGCGGTGGCGACCACCACGCGGTCCCCGTGGGCGAGCGCCGGCACCAGGTAGGCGAGGGACTTTCCGGTGCCCGTGCCAGCCTGCACCAGCAGGTGCTCGTTGTTGTCGACGGCGTCGGCGACGGCCTCGGCCATCCGGAGCTGGCCGGGGCGTTCGACGCCGCCGACGGCCGCGACCGCGGCGTGCAGCAGTTCGGGGACGCGGGCGCGGGGGACGGCCTCGACCGGGGCGTCCGCGGAGCTCCCGGCCGGGTCGGCGTCCTCGGCGGGGAGCTGGGATTCGGAGTCGTTCGTCATGACCCTCCCACCCTACGGGGCGGGGGTGACAATCCGGTCCCGTTGTCCGGGCAGCGGCGCCGCCCCGTCCGCGGCGAGCGGGTTGGGCACAGTGCCGTGCCGGGCGGCGTGCGGGCGGTGCGGGCGGTCCCCGTAGCCGTCCAGCAGCAGCCGGTTGCGGTTCAGGCAGAGCCGGTCGATCCGCGGCCGGAACAGGTCGAACAGCGCGAAGCGGTCGGCGAGTTCCGGGAAACGTGCCTGGTGGCGCAGCACCTCGGCGCGCAGCAGCGCCCAGAACCGCGCCTCGGCCAGGCCGGTCCGCGCCTCCAGCAGCGGCGCCAGGTAGCGGTACACGCCGATGAAGAGCCCGGAGTGCAGGAACTGGCACAGGCCCTGCGGGTCCTCCCGCAGCAGCACCGCGTCCACCTCCGCGGGCAGGCCGCGCAGCTCCGGCAGGTCCTGGTCGCTGAGGTTGACGTCGTCGACGAAGTCCTTGACCGCCAGCCGCACCGGCACGTCCCGCTCGTCGAAGACGACGATGGCGTTCTCGCCGTGCGGGGAGAACACCAGCCCGTAGCGGTAGAGGAAGTGCAGCAGGGGCGGCAGCATCGCGGCGAACAGCCGGGCGGTCCACTCGGCGGGGGCGAGCCCGGAGCGGGCGATCAGCTCGGCGGCGAGCGGCCGTCCGTCGCTGCCGGTCTGCAGCAGGGCGGCCAGGGTGCGGGCGCGCTCGCCGGGGGCCAGCGCGGGGCCGAGCGGCTCGCGCCAGATCGCGCCCAGCAGCTCCTTGTACTGGTAGGGGGCCTCGGGCAGCTCGCGGTAGAGCGGGTGGTCGACGGTGACGGAGGCGATCTCGCCCAGCAGCACCACCCGGCACTCGTCGCGCAGGAACGGGTCGGCGTCGCGCAGCCCGTGGATCCAGGCGGTGACGGCGGGCGCGGCGAGCGTGCGCTCGGTGGGCAGGCCCCGCCAGACCAGGGTGTTGAGGATGGCCAGCGGCAGCTTGACGGTACAGCGCTCCGGGTGGCTCTCGTTGAAGAACGAGCGGATCGACTGCTGGGGCAGCCGCAGGTCGCCGTCGGTGCCGAGCGGGACGATCTCGCCGGAGGCGATCCACGGGGCGAACAGCGGCAGCACGGTCTCGTCCCACTGCCAGGGGTGCACCGGCAGCAGCAGGTAGTCGTCGGCGGCGGCGCCGAGCGGGGCGCGCAGCGCGTCCGGGTCGTCCAGCTCGCGGCGGTACAGCTGCGCGGGGTCGGTGAGCCCGGCCACGCCACGGTACTCGGCCAGCCGGCGGTGCACGGCGATCCAGGGCAGCGGGCGCGGGGCGCGGGCCTCGGGCGCCCAGCGGGCGGCGTCGGCGGCGGAGAAGCCGATCCGGCCCTTGTTGGGGACGATCCACGGGTGACCGCCCTGGCGGCCCTCCAGCGCGGTGTGGCCGAGGTCGGCGAGCTCGGCGGCGGTGAGCCCGGTGGCCAGCAGATGGGCGTCGGCGGTCAGCGTGGCGGTGAGTTCGCGCAGCAGGTGGCCGGTGGTGTCGCCGCGCAGGCCGAGGGCGTGCCGGGCGTGGGTGAGGAAGCGCAGCGGGTCGGGGCCCTCGGGGGCGTCGCAGCACACCGAGCCGGGGTCGACGAGCCAGCCGTCGTAGGCGCCGCGGCGGGCGGTGAAGCGGTACTCGGCCCCGGGGAGCTTGAGCACGTACCCGCCGGGGGCGCCGGTCTCGACGGGGGTGACGAGCTCCTCGTAGGCGAACTCGCCGAGCATCTTGGCCAGCAGTGCGCGGCCGGCCCGCTGCCAGTGCCCGGCGGTGAGCTGCGGCGGCAGGTACAGCGGCGGTTCAGCGGCCGGCGGTTGCGGCACGGGTCGGCTCCTGGGGTCGGGGAAGGGCTGGTGCGGGGACGGGGGCGGGCGGCGGCGCGAAGCCGGTCCAGGCGGTGCGCTCGGGCAGCCGGTGGACGGTCCGCCCGGTGACGGCGTTGAGGATCACCGCGGCGCGGTGGGCGCCGAGGCCCAGGTCGGGGGTGCCGACCCCGTGGGTGTGCAGCTCGCCGTTCTGGACGTAGAGCCCGCCGGTGACCTCGGGCAGGGTGGCCACCCGGTGGTCGAGGTCGACCCGGTAGCGGCCGGCGGCGTCCCAGTCGACGAGGTGGGCGAGCGGTTCCAGGGCGGCCGGGCGGGCGGCCCGGTAGCCGGTGGCGAGCACCACGGCGTCGGTGCGCAGCACCCGCGCGGTGCCGGAGTCGGTGTGCCGGCAGTCGAGTTCGAGCCCGCCGCAGGGGCCGGAGCGGGTGTCGGTGACGGCGGTGCCGGGGGTGATCTCGACCGGGGCGTCGCCGACCGGCCGGCCGACGGTGCGTGCGTAGAGGTGGTCGTGGATCTCGGCGAGGGTCTCGGCGGAGGCGGCCTTGTGCAGCTGCCACTGGGCCTCGACCAGGCTGTCGCGCACCTCCCTGGACAGGCCGTGGAAGTAGCGGGTGTAGTCGGGGGTGAAGTGCTCCAGGCCCAGCTTGGAGTACTCCATCGGCGCGAGCGCCCGGGTGCGGGTGAGCCAGCGCAGCCGGACGCCGTCGCCGTCGTGGCGGCGCAGCAGGTCGAGGAAGACCTCGGCGCCGGACTGCCCGCTGCCGACGACGGTGATGTCGCGGGCGCCGGCCAGGCTGTCGCGCCGGTCGAGGTAGTCGGCGGAGTGGAAGACCCGCGGATGGCCGTCCAGGGCGGCGAAGGCGGCAGGGCGCACCGGCAGGGTGCCGACGCCGAGGACGACGTTGCGCGCCTCGACGGTGCGGGTGCGCCCGGTGGCGCCGTCGCGCAGCTCGGCGCGGTACCGGTCGCCGGCCCAGCGCAGGGCGGTGACCTCGGTGCCGAAGCGGCAGTTGGCGAGCCGCTCGGCGGCCCAGCGGCAGTAGTGGTCGTACTCGCGGCGGGTGAGCTGGAAGCGTTCGGTGAAGTAGAAGGGGAACAGCCGGTCCTGCTCGCGCAGGTGGTTGAGGAAGGACCAGGGATTGGTCGGGTCGACCAGGGAGACCAGGTCGGCGAGGAACGGCACCTGCATCCGCGCGCCGTCGACGAGCATCCCGGGGTGCCAGCGGAACTCCGGGCGCCGGTCGCAGAAGAGGGTGCGCAGGCCGGGGACGGGCTCGGCGAGCGCGGCGAGCGAGAGGTTGAACGGGCCGATGCCGACGCCGAGCAGGTCGTACGGCCCGGGCGGGGGTGCTGGGGTGTCCATGGGGCGGGTGCAGTCCTAGGCGTGCGGGGTCCGGTCGCGGACCATCAGGGCGGCCCGTTTGCCGGGCAGGTCGAGTTCGGCGGCGAGCCGGAAGCCGGCCCGCAGGAAGGCGCGGACGGAGCGCCGGTTGCGGACGTCGGGCTCGGCGACCACCCGTTCGCAGCGCGGCCGTTCCCTCAGGACGCGGTCGGCCAGGGCGGCGAGCAGGGTGGCGCCGAGGCCCCGGCCGCGGCTGGTGGCCGGGCCGAGCAGCAGGTGGAGGCCGGTGTCGTGGGGCCGGGCCGGGTAGTGCGCGGCGAGCGGGTCGAGGTCGGCGCGGTAGACCTCCCAGTAGCTCATCGGGGTGTCGTCGAGCAGGCCGAGGCAGGGCAGGCTGCTTCCGTCGCCGTCGAGTTGGCCGCGCAGGTGCAGTTCGGTGACGGCGGGCGGTCCGGCGAGCTCCCAGAAGGCGGCGACCTCCGGGTCGTTCATCCAGCCGGTGAGCAGGCCGAGGTCGGCCGGGAGCCGGGCGCGGCGCAGGCGGAACTCGCCGGCGGCGGTGGGCATGGCGCCCCAGCGGGCCGGGTCCTCGTCCGCGCCCGGCCGGGCCGGGCCGGTCTGGTCAGCCGGGTCTGCGGGGCCGGCGGGGCTGGCGGGGCCGGCGGGGCCGGCGGGGCCGCTCACGCGCCGGCCACCGGGTTGGGGATGTCGACGTACACGGACTGGGTGGCGACCGGGCCGACCAGCTCGTCCAGCCCGTTGATCCGGGTGAGCAGATTGGCCTTGCAGGGCAGGGTCGGGGCGTCCAGCAGCAGGCCGGGCAGCGCGGAGCCGGTGGCGGTGGCGGCGGGCCCGGCCAGGAAGCGGCGGAGCGCGGCCAGCAGCAGGGCCTCGTCGGCGAGCTGCTGGGAGCCGAGCGCGCCGACCAGTCCGAGCACATGGTTGATGCCCAGGTAGTAGGCGAAGTGGTGGTCGATCACCGGGTCATCGAGGAAGGTGTCGCTGTGCGCGCCGAGGCCGGGCAGCCGGGCGGTGAGCCGGTCGGCGGCGCTCTGCCGGTAGTAGTAGCCCTGGTTGTCCCGGTAGCGGCCGCCGCTCGGCCAGCCCTCGGCGTCCAGCAGTACCAGGCTGTTCTGCTGGTGGGCCTCCAGGGCGATGCCGGCCGTGCCGTCCAGCCAGAGGACCGGCAGCACGACGGCGTCCAGGTAGCGGAGGAACCACTCGGCGGTCACCGTGGGCAGCGGGCGGCCGGTACGGGCCGCGAGGGTGCGCAGCAGGTCGCCGAGCCGGGACGGGACGGTGTCGCCGGCGCGGGCGGCGTGCGGCCGTTCGGCGACCAGTCCGGCCACGCAGTAGACGCGGTCGGTGGGTGCGAAGGGCTGGGCGCGCAGCACGGTGTCCAGGCCGCCCGGGTCGCCGAGGTCCGGGTGGTCGACGCCGATCCAGGCGGGGTCGCGGACGATGTCGAAGCCGGGGTGCACGGCCCGCCACTCGGCGCCGAGGCCGCTCTCCAGCAGCCGGTGCATCTCCAGGCCGCGGTGGAGCTCCTTGCGGAGGTTCTCCCGGCGGGAGTTGGTGATCCGCAGGCCCAGTGAGAGCTTGAGCATCCAGGGGGTGCCGGGCCGGTAGACGGTGCGCACCGAGGAGGTGGGGTACCAGGGGGCGCCGGACGGGCCGAGGTCGTGCAGCCGGCCCTCGGCGAGAAGTTCGGCGACGACGGGGCGGTGGGCGAGTTCGCGGGCCTGCCAGGGGTGCAGCGGCAGGGCTGCGGTGCCGGGCGGCAGCAGGGCGGGGTCGTCGAGGAACCCGGCGGTGATCCGGTCCGCGCTCCGGGCGACGGCGGAGCCGGCGGCGAGCAGCTCGCGGTCGACGGCGTACCAGTGCAGTTGGAAGGAGCCGTGCAGTTCGGGCGAGTAGGCGGCGCTCTGGGCGGGGCCGAGGCCGTCGCGGCTCTTCGGGGTGGGATGCATCGGGTGGCCGAGCAGCAGGGACTGCTCGGCGGCGAGGAACTCCGAGCGCTCGGGTCCGCCGGGCACCGGGGCGGTGGCGGAGCGGTGGTGGACGAGGATGTCGGCGGTGCGGACCACCGAGTCGGCGACCCGGGCGGCGAGGTCGGCGACCTGACCGGGGTCGGGGCGGTCGGCGGCCGCGGCGGCGAGCAGGGCGGCGGCGGTGACGGCGTCCACCGGGGCGTCGGCGAAGTCCCCCGCCGCGCTGGCCTCGCCGGCCGCGAGGGTGGCCGGGCCGAACCGGTGCCAGCCGGCCGGCGACCAGTGCCGGACCGGGGCGGAGAGCCGGGCGGCGCCGCCGAGGACGGCGATCCGCAGGTGGCCGTCGGGGCCGGGGACGGCGCCGGTCTCCCGGGTCCAGCAGCGCAGCAGGGCCTCCAGGGCGGCCTGTTCGGCGGCGACGACCGGGTCGGGGTGGAGCAGCCGGTCGCAGGGGGCCGGGGCCGCGGTGGTGGCGGGGCGGCGGGCCGGGAGTCGGGGCGGGGCTCCGGTCAGGGCGGTGCTCAATGCTGCTCCTTGAAGCGCGTGGCGTGCCGACGCGCAAGGGGGTGGAGGGAACTGGCGGGCGCTCGCACCCTCGCGTCAGGTAAGGGTTACCTATCCCTGAGGGGTGATCACAAGGACCACTCACTCGTCCGGGTGAAGATCGGTGATTGTCCCGCCCGGGAGGGAAAGCGGGTCCGTCGCGCGGCCGGGCCGTCGGTCCGCGCGTCACGGATCGGTGACCTTCGCCCGGAACCGGAACCCGGGGGCCGCCCGGGCCCGTCCTGGTGGCCAGTGGCAGACTCCAGGACGGCGGTCCGCCGCCGACACCGAACTACCAGGGGGACAGCACCATGCCAGCGATCCACCGGTCAGCCGCGGCGGCGCTCCTCGCCGCGGGGACCCTGCTCGCCGTCACCGCCTGCGGCCCGGACGGGCCCGCGGGCGGGGACGCCGTCGCAACGCCGCCCTCCGGCGGCCCCACCGCGTCCGCCTCCGCCACCGCCGCGGGGGGCGGCAGTGGCGTGATCGGCGGCATCACCCTGCCCTCGGGCCTGCCGACCGGCCTGCTGGAAGGCCTGCCCAAGAGCTGGGACGACCTGACGAAGTGGAAGTTCGAGGACTGGGACAACTGGGCGTCCAAGCACGTCTTCAACAACCCGATCGTCAAGGACTTCTGGAACCCGGACAAGATGGGCGACTCCAAGCCGGCCGACCCGGCGCCGCCCACCGCCAAGCCCGCCGACGACGCCGGGGTCACCGACCCCGAGCCGCCGGTGGTCAAGGCCGTGCCGGTGCCGCGCCCGTACACCAAGCAGCCCTCCGGCAAGGTCTTCTTCTCGGCCGAGGGCGGCCGCGGCAACTGCTCGGCCACCGTGATCCAGGACCCGGCGAACCCGGGCCGGAGCAACCTGGTCTGGACGGCCGGCCACTGCGTCCACCCGGGCAAGGGCGGCAGCTACTTCAAGGACCTGGTCTTCGTCCCGGCCTACAACAACTCGGGTGCCTCCAGCGGCGGCAAGAAGGCCCCGCTGTCCGAGCTGGCGCCGCTCGGCACCTGGTGGGCCAAGGACGTGGTGACCTCACCGCAGTGGCTGGTCGAGGGCGGTGGCACCGGTGACGCCGCGAACCAGTACGACTTCGCGATCATGCGGGTGAGCAACCAGAACGACAGCGGCAAGTCGCTGGAGGAGACGGTCGGCGGGGCCGTCCCGGTCTGGTTCGACGCCCCGCGCGACAAGCTCGCGGTCGCCGCGATCGGCTACCCGCTCTACAAGCCGTTCGACGGCCAGGAGCTCTACAAGTGCGAGGGCGGGAAGCCGACCAGGCTCTCCTTCGACCCGAAGCGCCCGTCGATGCTCACCATCGGCTGCAACATGACCCAGGGCTCCAGCGGCGGCGGCTGGTTCGCGCCGATGCCGGACGGGAAGCTCGCGCTGGTCTCCAACACCTCGATCGGCACCCAGGACCACACCTCGCTGAGCGGGCCGTACCTGGAGACGGTCGCCAAGCAGGCGCTGGACTGGATCTCGAAGAAGAAGTAGCCCCGGCCCCGGGCCTCCCCCGGGACTCCCGGCACCGGGCACGCGAACGGGCCCCGGTTCCCCCTCACGAGGGGACCGGGGCCCGTGACCGTACGGCGGCGGCTCAGCCCTGCGGCGTCAGCGCCACCGCGAAGTGCTCCAGCTCGGCGGCCAGCTCGGCCGGCACCTTGGCGTGCAGCAGGGTGCCCTCGCCGGTGTGCTCGGTGCCCAGCAGCTCGCCCTCGGCGTGCACCCGGGACACCAGCGCGCCCTGGGTGTACGGGACCAGCACGTGCACCTCGACCGCCGGGCGCGGCAGCTCGTCGTCGATGAGCTTGAGCAGCTCGTCGATGCCCTCGCCGGTGCGGGCCGACACCACGATGGCGTGCGGCTCGCGGCGCAGCAGGCGCTGCAGCACGTGCGGGTCGGCCGCGTCGGCCTTGTTGATCACCACGATCTCCGGCACGTTCTGCGCGTCGACCGAGACCACGACCTCGCGGACGGCGGCCAGCTGCGTCTCCGGCTCGGGGTGCGAGCCGTCCACCACGTGCAGGATGAGGTCCGCGTCGCCGACCTCCTCCATGGTGGAGCGGAACGCCTCGACCAGGTGGTGCGGCAGGTGCCGGACGAAGCCGACGGTGTCGGCCAGGGTGTAGACCCGGCCGCTCGGGGTCTGCGCCCGGCGCACGGTCGGGTCGAGGGTGGCGAACAGCGCGTTCTCCACCAGCACGCCCGCGCCGGTGAGCCGGTTGAGCAGGGAGGACTTGCCGGCGTTGGTGTAACCGGCGATGGCCACGGACGGCACCTGGTGGCGCCGGCGCTCCTGGCGCTTGGTGTCGCGGCCCTTCTTCATGTCGGCGATCTCCCTGCGGAGCTTCGCCATCTTCTCGCGGATCCGGCGCCGGTCGGTCTCGATCTTGGTCTCACCGGGACCACGGGTCGCCATGCCGCCGCCGGACGAGCCGGAGCCGCCACCACCCATCTGCCGGGAGAGCGACTGGCCCCAGCCGCGCAGCCGCGGCAGCATGTACTGCATCTGCGCGAGCGAGACCTGCGCCTTGCCCTCGCGGGACTTGGCGTGCTGGGCGAAGATGTCCAGGATCAGGGCCGTCCGGTCGACGACCTTGACCTTGACCACGTCCTCCAGGTGGATCAGCTGGCCCGGGGTGAGCTCACCGTCGCAGACCACGGTGTCCGCCCCGGTGGAGGAGACGATGTCGCGCAGCTCCTGCGCCTTGCCGGAGCCGATGTAGGTGGCCGCGTCGGGCTTGTCGCGGCGCTGGATGACGCCGTCCAGCACCTCGGAGCCGGCCGTCTCGGCCAGCGCGGCGAGCTCGGCCATCGAGTTCTCCGCCTCCTCCAGGGTGCCGTCCGTCCAGACGCCGACGAGCACCACGCGCTCCAGCCGGAGCTGGCGGTACTCGACCTCGGTGACGTCCTGGAGTTCGGTGGAGAGGCCGGCGACACGACGGAGCGCTGCGCGCTCGCTGCGGTCGTACTGGTCGCCGTCGTAGTGGTGGCCGAGGTCCTCGTCGATGGCCGCGAGGTCCTCGTCCATGAGGGCTTCCGCCCGCAGACCGTCGAAGCGGCGCGGGGCGTCGGCGTGGTCGCGGGTGTCGGACGTGGAGGTCATTCTGTCCTTTGGCTGCTGGAACGGGTGGCCTGTGCGCGACCGTACGGACGGTCGTGCCCGGAGTCTGCCCAGCTGCCGCCCCGTCTAGCACTCGGGCGAGGTGTGAGCTACCCCTCGGGGCCGCGGGACGGGCTGAGACTCCTCCGCCCGGTCAACGCCGCGGTCCGGCCGTGAATTCCCCATGATGGTCGCACGCCGGGGTCGTGCGGGTCACCCGGATTTCCGCCGGGGCCCGGGCGCCTCCGCCGGGTCGCCCGCCGGGGCGACGGGGGCGCGGCCCGGACCACCGCCCGCCGGGGCGTACGGGCGTTCCACGTCGTACACCCCGGAGACCCGCAGCATGGCCCGCAGCACGGCGGCCAGCGCGGCCGGGTCCGGCAGCTCGACGGTGTAGGTGTGCCGCACCCGCAGCTCCTGCGGCGGCTCCACCTCCGCCGAGGCGATCCCGACGCCCTCCGCCGAGATCGCGGCCGTCAGGTCGGCCAGCAGCCGGGGCCGGTTCAGCGCCTCGGCCCGCAGGGTGGCCCGGAAGCCCGCCGCCGGGGCGCCGCCGGGCCGCCAGCGGACCTCCAGGGCGCCGCGTCCGTCGGCCCGCATCCGCTCCCCCGCCGGACAGCCGGCCCGGTGCACGGCGACCGCGCCGGCGCGGATCGGGTAGCCGACGATCTCGTCCGGCGGTACCGGGGTGCAGCAGCGGGCCAGCCGGACGGGCGCCCCGGGTCGGCCGGCCACGGTGACCGGGGCGGCCCGGCGGCCGGCGGCGACCGGGCGGTCGGGCGGCGCGGGCTGCCCGGCGGACGGGCCGGTGCGCACCACCGGGCGGCGGGGCGCGTGGTCGGCCAGCCAGCGCTCGATGGCGAGCCGGGCGCCCGGGGTGCGGGCGTGCGCGAGCCACTCGGGCGCCGGGCCCGCGGCCTCCTCGGTGAGGACGGCCACCCGGTCGCCGTCGTGGAGCACGGTGGAGAGCGCGGCGAGCCGGCCGTTCACCCGGGCCCCGATGCAGCGGTGGCCGGTCTCCTCGCCGAGCAGGTAGGCGGCGTCCACACAGGTGGCGCCGGCCCGGAGCTGAAGCGTTTCGCCGCGTTCGGTGACCACTGTGATCTCGCGGTCCCCGGCCAGGTCGGCGGTGAGCGCGGACCAGAAGGCGTCCGGGTCCGGGGTCTCCTGCTGCCACTCCAGCAGCCGGGAGAGCCAGCCGGGCCGGGCCGGGTCGGTGCGGTCCAGCTCGTCCCGGCCCTGCTCGCCACCGGTCCCGGGCTGCCGGGGGTCGCCGAGCGCGACCACCCCGGTCTCGGCGACCTCGTGCATCCGCCGGGTGCGCACCAGCACCTCGACCACCTCGCCGCCGGCCAGCGCCACCGCCGTGTGCAGCGACTGGTAGAGGTTGAACTTCGGCGCGGCCACGAAGTCCTTGAACTCCCCGGGCAGCGGCGTCCAGCAGGTGTGCAGCTCGCCGAGCACCGCGTAGCAGTCGGCGTTCTCCTCGACCACGACCAGAAGCCGCCCGAAGTCGGCCGGCTGCGGCCCCTGCGGCTTGCCGTCCGGCCCGGGGGCGGCGGCCCGCTTGAGCAGCACCCGGTGCAGCGAGACGCAGTGCCGGGGACGGACGGTGACCTCGGCGGCGACCCCGGCCTCGGCGAGCTGACGGGCCAGGCTGTGGGCGAACGGGGCCAGCAGGGTGTCCGGACCGGCCTCGTGCCGGCCCAGCAGGGCGCGGGTGCGGGCGTGCTCCTCGGGGTGCAGGGTGGCGAAGACGATGTCCTCCAGCTCCGCCTTGAGCACCTGGATCCCCAGCCGCTCGGCCAGCGGGATCAGCACGTCCCGGGTGACCTTGGCGATCCGGACCTGGCTGGCCGGCTTCATGTGCCGGATGGTGCGCATGTTGTGCAGCCGGTCGGCGAGCTTGATGACCATCACCCGGACGTCGTCCCCGGTGGCGACCAGCATCTTGCGGAAGGTCTCCGCCTCGGCCGCCGCGCCGAAGTCGACCTTCTCCAGCTTCGTCACCCCGTCGACCAGGTAGGCGACTTCGGGACCGAACTCCTCGGCCACCTGCTCCAGCGTCAACTCGGTGTCCTCGACCGTGTCGTGGAGCAGCGAGGCGACCAAGGTGGTCGTCCCGGCGCCGAGTTGGGCCAGGATCACGGTGACGGCCAGCGGGTGGGTGATGTACGGCTCGCCGCTCTTGCGCTTCTGGCCGCGGTGGCTCGCCTCGGCCAGCCGGTAGGCGCGGCCGAGCAGGCCGAGGTCGGCCTGCGGATGGTGCCGGCGGTGCGCCTGGACCAGCGGTTCGAGGGCGTCCGGCACCGGCGGGCGGCCGGTGGCCAGCAGCGCGGCCCGGCCGGCCCGGCCGAGCGCGGCCCGGCCCAACCCGCCGAGCGGGCGTCTGGGCCCGGCTTGCCGTGCGGACGTCGGCTGCCCCGCCAGGGGCTGCCCGGCTTCGATGGTCATCGGCACCTCCGGCAGCAGTACCGGGGGCGTGGGCCGACCCGGTGGTCCATGCTACCGAGCAGAGCACGTTCCGCGAGGCCCCGCTTCCCGTCCGTCAGTGGTATCACCCGAACGGGGGGATTCGATCCCGTACGAATTGGGGAAACGCGGGGCTGTCGCACCACCGGCCCGCCCAGCCGGGCGGGCAACGGCGAATGACGGCGGGTCAGGCCTCCCGGATCAGCGCCGACCAGGCCGGGGCCAGCTCGCCGCGGGCGACGACGACCGCCGGCCCGGTCTTCTCCACCCGGCCGTCCGGGTACTCGGTGATCGTCAGCCGGCCGCCCAGCACGTCCACCGTGTACGTCACCGCCTCGCCGGTGACCGCCGGGTCCACACCGTCCCGACGGGCGGCGGCCACCGCGACGGCGCACGCGCCGGTGCCGCAGGAGCGGGTCTCGCCGGAGCCGCGCTCGTGCACCCGCATCGCGACGTGCCGCGGACCCCGGTCCACCACGAACTCGACGTTGACGCCCTCCGGGTAGACGCCCTCGGGGCTCACCGGCGGCGCGCTCAGCAGATCGCCGGCGTGGTCCAGGCTCTCGACGAACGCGACCGCGTGCGGATTGCCCATGTTGACGTTCAGGGCCGGCCAGCTGCGCCCGCCGACCGTCACCTCGATCGCGTCCGGACCGGGCAGCTTCGCCTGCCCCATGTCGACGGTGATCTCGCCGGGCGTGCCGTCCTCGGCGTCCTCGGCGACCCGCACGGTCCGCAGGCCGGCCCGGGTGGCCACAGGCAGCTCGCCCGGCTTCGCCAGCCCGGCCTCGACCAGGTAGCGGGCGAAGACCCGGATGCCGTTGCCGCACATCTCACCGATCGAGCCGTCGGAGTTGCGGTAGTCCATGAACCACTCGGCGCGGTCGGCCTGGTCGGCCGCCACCGGGTCGGCGGCGGAGCGCACCACGCGCAGCAGCCCGTCACCGCCGATGCCCGCCCGGCGGTCGCACAGCGCGGCCACGGCCTCGGGGCCGATGGCCAGCCGGCCGTCGGGGTCGGGGACGATCACGAAGTCGTTCTGGGTGCCGTGCCCCTTGAGGAAGGGGAGGCCGACGGGCTGCGCGGAGGATGCGGTCACCCTCCCGATGGTACCGAGGCGCGGTGGACCGCCGCCTTCCGGTTCCGGCCCCGGGCCCTCCCGGCCCCCGTCCCGGAGGGCTATCTCCCGGAGAGCCGGACGACCCGGTACAGGGCCAGCGCCGCGGCGGCCAGCACGATCAGCGTGTAGACCACGATCGCCTTCCAGCCGGCCCGCTCGCCGGTGCCGCGGCGCGGCAGGCCGGGCCACTTGTACCCCGCGTGCCGGGCCGCCATCGCGCCCCAGCCGAGCGAGGCCGCGGTGAGCAGCAGGCCGAGCATCCCGACCATCGCCGAGCCGGTCCCGGCCGAGCCGAAGGCCAGCGGGAAGGCGAACATCAGCGAGCCGGCGGTGGCCACCAGGGCGATCGGCAGGATCTGCCACCAGCGGAGCCGGCGGCGCGGCCGGATCTCCCGCTCGTGCACCGCGCCGGCCGGGGCGCGGGTGTCCAGGGCCGGCAGCGCGACCGCGTAGGAGGTGGGCACGTCGAGGCCGGGCAGCACCGGCAGGTCGGGCAGCGTCGAGGCGTCGAGACCGCCGGCCTGTGCCGTGGCGCTGCCGCCACCGCTGCTGCCGGGCGCGCCGTTGGCGGGCCTGGCGCTCTGGCCGGTTTCGGGGCCGGTACCCGTGGACACGCGGCCTCCCCTGACAGTTCGACACGAGTGCGGACTCGCGGCCGGGCACGGTCGACCCGCCCGGGCCGACCCTTATGACATCGATGATGGCATGTCCAGAGGGGCGTTCCGGGCCTGACCGGGGCCGACGGGTGATCCGTGGCCATCACGTGATCCGGCCGTGACCGCCATGCCGTCCTGCACGCCCGTCTGCGCGCGCAACTGCACCACCCGATGGCCGGAAAGCGCCTACCGGACGGCGAGTTCCTGACGGTCGATCAGCTCCAGCGAGCGGTCCAGCAGCTCCACCGGGTCGGTTCCGGCCGGCCGCGCGAGCCAGTGGATCCGGTCGTCCCGGCGGAACCAGGACTCCTGCCGGCGGGCGAAGCGCTTGGTGGCCCGGACGGTCTCGGCGCGCGCCTCGTCCTCCGTGCACTCGCCGGCGAAGTGGTCCAGCACCTGCTGGTAGCCGAGCGCCCGGGAGGCCGTCCGCCCCTCGCGCAGCCCCACCGCCTCCAGCTCCCGCACCTCGTCCAGCAGCCCGGCCCGCCACATCCGGTCCACCCGCAGGGTGATCCGCTCGTCCAGCTCGGGGCGCGGCACGGCGACGCCGATCTGCACCGCGTCGTACACGGCGGTGTTGCTCGGCAGGCTGGCGGTGAACGGCCGCCCGGTGATCTCGATGACCTCCAGCGCCCGGACGATCCGCCGGCCGTTGCTCGTCAGGATCGCCTCCGCCGCGGCCGGGTCCAGCCCGGCCAGCCGCCCGTGCAGCACGTACGGGCCGACCCGCTCCAGCTCCTCCTCCAGCCGGGCGCGGACCGCCGGGTCGGTGCCCGGGAACTCCATCTCGTCGATCGCCGCCCGGACGTACAGGCCGGAGCCGCCGACCAGGACGGCGGTGCGGCCGGCGGCGAGCAGCCGGTCGATCTCGGCCCGGGCCAGCCGCTGGTACTCGGCCACGCTGGCGGCCTCGGTGACGTCCCAGATGTCCATGAGGTGGTGCGGGACACCGCCGCGCTCCTCCTCGGTGAGCTTGGCCGTCCCGATGTCCATGCCCCGGTAGAGCTGCATCGAGTCGGTGTTGATCACCTCGCCGCCGAGGGCGCGGGCCAGGGCGACGGCCAGGTCGGACTTCCCGGCGGCGGTCGCGCCGACGACCGAGACGACGCGGGGGGACTGGGCGGTGGTGGAGCTGCTCACCGGTCAAGTCTGCCAGGGAACGCGGACCGGCCGGTCCGCCCGGCCGGTCGCACCCGGTTTCCACCGGACCGTCCCGTTGCGAACGGTTCCGCCCTGACGGACGTTGTGAGAGAGACAGCAGAGGAAAGGTGAGGCGCCATGGGTCTGATGGACAACCTCAAGGGCAAGGCCGAAGAGCTCAAGGACAAGGCCAGCGAGTTCGCCGGCAAGCACAGCGACCAGATCGGGAGCGCGGTGGAGAAGGCCGGCGGCGCGATCGACAAGGCCACCAAGGGCAAGTACACGGAGAAGATCGAGCACGGCACCAGCAAGGCCAAGGGCGCCGTGGACGACTTCGCCCACAAGCCCCAGGAGCCCGGCACGGACCCCGGTTCGGCCCCCGGCACGGACGCCGGCACCGGTTCGGGCACCACCCCGCCCGCCTGACCCGGCCCGCCCGGCCCGGCCCGCCCGATCCGGCTTCGGGAAGGCTCGGGAAGGGCTCAGGGAGGGCTCAGCTCCAGGAGGCGACCAGGTACCCCACGCCGTACGGCGCGTCCTGGTAGCCCAGCCTCGCGGTGAGGCCGGCGCCCTCGGCGGCGCCGGCCAGCACCTGCCAGGGCGCCCGGCCCTCCGCCCGCAGCTCGGCGGCCAGTGCCACGTCCAGGGCGGCCAGCGCCGCGGTGTCCGCCGAGCCCAGCGCCCGCGCGAGCCCGGCGTCGAAGCCCTCGGCGCGCTCGTCCAGGTAGCCCGGCGCCTTCAGCGACCGGCAGGCGCTGCCGTCCCCCATCACCAGCAGTCCGACCCGGTCGGCCAGCCCGGCCAGGCCCTGGCCCAGCCCGAGCATCCGGTCGGCGGGCGCGTCGGCCGGCACCGCGCAGGCGTGCGTCGGCAGCGTCACCCCGGCCCGGCCGAGCAGCCAGGCGCCGACGGTCAGCGAGGGCGCCAGCTCCGGCCCCTCGGCCCGCCCGCCCGGCAGCGCGGCCACCAGCGGCACGCCGAAGCGGTGGAACGAACCGGCCCCGCCCTCGGTCCACACCTCGGCCTCCGGCCCGGTGCCGACCACCACGAGCAGCTCCGGCCCGGCCGCGAGCACCACCCCGAGCGCCTCGTCGCAGGCCGCGCGCAAGGGCTCCAGCTCGGCCGCCGCCCCGGCGGCGACCTCCGGGACGAGCAGCGGCGGACAGGGGCACACGGCGGCGGCAACCAGCATGTGGATCACTCTAACCAAGAACGCGGAACGGCCCGGCAGGACTGCGGAGTCCCACCGGGCCGTTCACGGACGAGCGGGTCGCTCCCCGCGGCGGGTCAGTCCCCGCAGCAGGCGCCGCCGGCCGGGGCGGCCGGCGCGAGCGCCGCCGGGGCGCCGATCGACGGCAGGCCCAGCATCACGCCGGCCGGCTTGGCGGCGGGCTTGGCCTGGCGCTTCTCCCAGGCGTCGCCCGCCCGGGTGCGGCGCACCGCGAGAGCCGGGCCCTCGGCCAGCAGGTGGTGCGGGGCGGCGTAGGTGATCTCCACCGTGACCATGTCGCCCGGGCGGACCGGCTCGGCGGGCCGGCTGAAGTGCACCAGGCGGTTGTCCGGGGCGCGGCCGGAGAGCCGGTCGGTCCGGTCGTCCTTCTTGCCCTCGCCCTCGGCGACCAGGATCTCCAGGGTGCGGCCGACCTGCTTCTTGTTCTCCTCCCAGGAGATCTCCTCCTGGAGGGCGATCAGCCGGTCGTAGCGGGCCTGGACGACCGCCTTCGGGATCTGGTCGTCCATCTCGGCGGCCGGGGTGCCGGGGCGCTTGGAGTACTGGAAGGTGAAGGCGTTGGTGAAGCGGGCCTCGCGGACGACCTTCATGGTCTCCTCGAAGTCCTCCTCGGTCTCGCCCGGGAAGCCCACGATGATGTCGGTGGAGATGGCCGCGTCGGGCATCGCCTCCCGCACCTTGCGGATGATGCCGAGGAAACGCTCCTGCCGGTAGGAGCGGCGCATCGCCTTGAGGACGCGGTCGGAGCCGGACTGCAGCGGCATGTGCAGCTGGTGCATCACGCTCGGGGTCTCGGCCATCGCGGCGATCACGTCGTCGGTGAAGTCGCGCGGGTGCGGCGAGGTGAAGCGGATCCGCTCCAGGCCCTCGACCTGCCCGGCGGCGCGCAGCAGCTTGGAGAAGGCCTCGCGGTCGCCCAGGTCGGAGCCGTAGGCGTTGACGTTCTGGCCGAGCAGGGTGACCTCGATGACGCCCTCGTCGACCAGCGCCTCGATCTCGGCGAGGACGTCGCCCGGGCGGCGGTCCTCCTCCTTGCCGCGCAGCGCGGGGACGATGCAGAAGGTACAGGTGTTGTTGCAGCCGACCGAGATCGCGACCCAGGCGGCGTAGGCGGACTCGCGGCGGGTGGGCAGCGTGGAGGGGAAGGTCTCCAGCGACTCCAGGATCTCGACCTGGGCCTTCCGCTCGACCGCGGCGCGCTCCAGCAGGGCCGGCAGGTGGCCGATGTTGTGGGTGCCGAAGACCACGTCGACCCAGGGCGCCTTGCGGACGATGGTGTCGCGGTCCTTCTGCGCCAGGCAGCCGCCGACGGCGATCTGCATGCCCTGGTGGCGGCCCTTGACCGGGGCCAGCTGGCCGAGGTTCCCGTACAGCTTGTTGTCGGCGTTCTCCCGCACCGCGCAGGTGTTGAACACCACCAGGTCGGGGTCGCCGTCCTGCCCCGCCTTGACGTACCCCGCGTCCTCCAGCAGCCCGGAGAGCCGCTCGGAGTCGTGGACGTTCATCTGGCAGCCGTACGTGACGACCTTGTAGCTCTTCGATCCGCTGTCACCGCTCACCCAACCAGGGTACGGGCAGCCGCGAACGACTTTTCCCTCCCGTTCCACCGGTGCGCCTGGCACTATCCCTTCCATGGATCCCGGCACTCCCTCCCGTCTGCGCGCCGCGGCCCGCCGGCCGCTGTGGCGGATCGTGCTGGCCCTGGTGCTGGTGCTCAGCGGCCTGGGCGGCTGGTGGCTGTCGGCGGGCGGCTCGGCCCGCTACCCGCGCGGTACGACCAGGCTGGCCACCGGCGTCCAGCAGGGCGTCTACGACCGCTACGGGCAGCTGCTGGTCCCCCACCTCGCCGGGACCATGCCCGGGGTGCGGCTGGAGCTGGACAACTCCGAGGGCTCGCTCGACAACCTGGCCCGGGTCACCACCGGCCGGGACGACTTCGCCATCGCCACCGCCGACGCCGTGGCCCAGTACACCGGCCCCGGCCGGGAGAAGCTGCGGGCCATCGCCCGGCTCTACGACGACTACCTGCAGCTGATCGTGCCGGCCGGCTCCCCGGTGCTCCGCGCCGCCGACCTCAAGGGCCTGCGGGTGGGCGTCGGCCAGTCGCTCTCCGGCGTGAACCTGGTGACCCGCAGGCTGCTGGCGGCGGCCGGGCTGGATCCGGACCGCGACATCAAGCCGGCGTTCCTGGGCATCGGCGACGCGGCGAACGAGCTGCGGGCCGGGAAGCTGGACGCCTTCTTCTGGTCCGGTGGGCTGCCGACCAGCGCGCTCACCACGCTGTCCGAGCAGGTCCGGATCCGGATCGTGCCGCTGGGCGACCTCACCGAGTCGATCCACCTGGTCGAGGGCGGCGGAACGGACGCCTACCGGGCGGCCACCATGCCGAAGGGCACCTACCCCGACGCCGTACCGCAGGACGCGGTCGCCACCGTCGCCGTGCCCAATCTGCTGATCACCCGGTCCGATGTGAACGACGACCTGGTCCAGGGCATGACCCGGGCGGTGATCGACAGCCGCGACCAGATCGGCGCCCAGGTGCACGCCGCCCAGCTGGTCGACCTGCGCACGGCCGTCTACACCGACCCGCTCCCGCTCCACGAGGGCGCGGCCCGCTACTACCGCTCGGTGAAGCCCTGAGGCCCGGCCGCCAGGAGGAGCCCGGCCGCTAGGGCTTCTTGCGGTCCGCCCGGGGCACCGCGAGGGTGACCGCGAGGCCGGACGGGGTGGCGGTGCCGAAGGTGAGCGAGCCGCCGGCGGCCTGGAGCAGGGTGCGGGCGATGGACAGGCCGAGGCCCGATCCGTCCACGTTCTGGTGGCGCGTGCTGCGCCAGAAGCGGTCACCGGCCCGGGCCAGTTCCTCCTCGGTGAGGCCGGGGCCCTGGTCCGAGACGGTCACCGCGGCCTCCTCGCGCCGCGCGGCGACCAGCACCCGCACCCGGCTCCCCTCGGGACCGAACTTCAGCGCGTTGTCGAGCACCGCGTCCAGCGCGCTGCCGAAGCCGATCGGGTCGGCCAGGCCGAGGGCCAGCGCCGGCCCCTCCCAGGCCAGCTCGATCCCGCGGCTGCCGGCCAGCGGGCGCCAGGCGTCCACCCGCTCCAGGCTGAGCGCGGCCAGGTCGGTGGGCTCGGGTTCGGGGCGGGCGTGCTCGGCGGTGGCCAGCCCGAGCAGGTCGTCCAGCACCCGGGCCAGCCGGGCACCCTCCTCGCGGACCCCGCCGAGCTCCTCCTCGTGCCCCTCCGGCAGTTCCAGGCCCAGCAGCTCGACCCGCAGCAGCAGCGCGGCCAGCGGATTGCGCAGCTGGTGCGAGGCGTCGGCGACGAAGGCCTTCTGCTGGTCCAGGGCGAGCACCACGTGGTCGGCCATCTCGTTGAACGAGTGGGCGAGCCGCTGCAGCTCGGGCGGCCCGCCGCCGGGCGCCACCCGGGCGTTCATCCGGCCGGTGGCGATGTCGTGGGTGGCCCGGTCCAGGGTGCGGACCGGGCGCAGCACCCACTCGGTTAGCCGGGCGGCGAGCAGCACCGCGACGATCATCGCGGCGGCCTCGCCGGCCCCGATCACCAGCCACTTGCGCACCACCCGGGCGCGCAGCGCGCCGGTCGGGGACTCGCTGAGCACCACGGCGACCACGTCGCCGTCGCGGACCACCGGGGTGGCGACGGTGAGCGTGCGGTCCGGGGTCCACGGCCAGACCTGCGGCGGGTTGTGGCTGCGCCGGCCGTCCAGCGCCTCCTGGAAGGCCTGGTCGGCCCAGCCGTCGACAGGCACCCGCCAGTCGGCCGGGGCCACCGCGATCGGCAGACCGTCGCGCTGGAAGATGCCGATCCGCACCCCATAGAGCTCGTGGTAGCGCGCCACCTCGGCGTCCAGCGCGTGCCGTCGACTGAGCTCGCCGGGGGCGGGCCGCGGGTCGCCCTTGAGCGCCGACTCCAGGCCGGAGAGGCCGGAGGTCGGCAGGTCCTGGGCGAACCGGGCCGCGTCGTCGAGCCGGTCGACGACCACCCGACTCTGCTCGGCGGCCGCGAAGGCCGCCGCGAGCGGCAGTCCGAGCGCGGCGAGGACGCAGAGCATCAGCGCGAGCAGGATGCCGAGCAGGCGGGTGCGCACGTGCGGTCAGTGCTCCGCGCGGGCCGGGGGCGGGGTGTCGGCGGCGGGGCACTCGGGTATCAGCCGGTAGCCGACGCCCCGGACGGCCTCGACCAGGCCGGGCAGGGCGAGCTTGGTGCGCAGCGAGCCGATGTGCACCTCCAGGGTGCGGCCGTTGCCCTCCCAGCCGCTGCGCCAGACCTCGCTGAAGATCTGCTCGCGGCGGTAGACCACGCCGGGGCTCTGGGCGAGCAGCGCCAGCAGGTCGAACTCCTTGCGGGTGAGCGGCACGTCCCGGCCGTCGACGCTGACCCGGCGGCGCTCGCGGTCGATCACGATGCCGCGGGACTCCAGCGGGCCGCGCTGCTGCGGGACGGTGTCCGGCGCGGGCAGGGCGACGGCGGCGGGCGCGGCGCCGCGGCGGGCCACCGCGTGGATCCGGGCGAGCAGCTCGCCCATGTCGTAGGGCTTGGTGACGTAGTCGTCGGCACCGAGGTTGAGGCCGTGGATCCGGGAGCGTATGTCGGCGCGGGCGGTCACCATGATCACCGGCACGCCGCTGCCGGCCCGGATCCGGCTGCAGACCTCGAAGCCGTCCCGGTCGGGCAGGCCGAGGTCGAGCAGCACCACCCGGTAGGGATCGCTGCCGTCCGGCACCAGGGCGTCCAGTGCCTCGTGGCCGCTGCGGGCGTGCCGGACCTGGAATCCGTGCCGGCCCAGGACCGCGACCAGCGCGGCGGCCACGCGTTCGTCGTCCTCGACGAGCAGCAGTCGCATCTGTCTCCTCCTCTCCCGGACGGTTCTCCGGGGGTCTCTCGCGCGGCCGTCCTGCGGTCGCGCCGGCTCCCCCTGCCGGGCAGGCCCCGGTTCTGCGCAGTATGGGCCAGGGACGACCCGGACGCCAGGCTCGGCCGGTGCCGGCGGCGGGGGCTTCCGGCCCGCGCCGGTACCCCGCCGGGGTTCCGCCGGGGGTTCCGCGACGGCGACCGCCGCGGCCGCGGACGCTGCCACTGTGCCCGGATCGGCCCTCGGTGAACAGCACCCGCCGATCGTGTGGCCGGATCGTGATCCTCAAGTTCCGCTCAGATCGGCTGACGTGGCATCGTCAGGCCTCCTATGGTCGCCCCACCGAGGGTCGCGACTCCGCCGGTCGCGGCCCTCGTATTCCTACCACCATTGCCGCCCAAGGGAGTTCACTCCCGGGGGCCGACCAGAGGGAGCCGGCGCGATGACCACGAGCCTCGACAAGGACTCCCGCGCCGACGCCGCTCCGCTGGTCGTCCTGCGCAATGTGAACAAGCACTTCGGTGCGCTGCACGTGCTCCAGGACATCGACCTGGAGATCCACCAGGGCGAGGTGGTCGTCCTGATCGGCCCGTCCGGCTCGGGCAAGTCCACGCTGTGCCGGACGATCAACCGGCTGGAGACCGTCGACTCCGGAACGATCACCATCGACGGCCGCCCGCTGCCCGCCGAGGGCCGGGAGCTGGCCCGGCTGCGGGCCGAGGTCGGCATGGTGTTCCAGAGCTTCAACCTCTTCGCGCACAAGACCGTGCTGGAGAACGTGGTCCTCGGCCAGGTGAAGGTCCGCGGCATCGCCAAGGACAAGGCGGTGGCGACCGCCGAGGAGCTCCTGGACCGGGTCGGTGTCGGCGCCCAGGCCGCGAAGTACCCCGCCCAGCTGTCCGGCGGCCAGCAGCAGCGCGTGGCGATCGCCCGGGCGCTGGCGATGAACCCGAAGGTGATGCTCTTCGACGAGCCCACCTCGGCGCTCGACCCCGAGATGATCAACGAAGTGCTGGAGGTCATGCGCCGGCTGGCCGCCGACGGCATGACGATGGTGGTCGTCACCCACGAGATGGGCTTCGCCCGCTCCGCCGCCAACCGGGTGCTGTTCATGGCCGACGGCCGGATCGTCGAGCAGAACACCCCGGAGGCCTTCTTCACCGCGCCGCGCTCCGACCGCGCCAAGGACTTCCTCTCCAAGATCCTGCACCACTGATCCCCGGGCCGGTCCCCGGCCGCGGCGGCAAGGACGCCGCCGTACACCCGTGTGCCCGTCCGCCCCCCCTGCCTTCGCCACAGCCCGGTTGACCCGTGGCCCAGCCCGAGGAGACCCTCATGAGGACCCGTCGCACCTTCGCCGTCGCGCTCTGTGCCGTCGCGCTCACCGCCACCGCCGCCTGCGGCAAGGACGGCACGCCCGGCGGCAGCGCCTCGTCCGGCGGCACCGCCGCCCCGGCGCTGCCGACCTACACCGTGAAGACCGACGTCAAGGTGGACTCGCCGGTCCTGGCCGAGGCCAAGAAGCGCGGCCAGCTGATCATCGGCGCCAAGGCCGACCAGCCGTTCCTCGGCTGGGAGGACCTCGCCAGCAACGACCGCAGCGGCTTCGACATCGAGATCGCCAAGATGGTCGCGGCCGACCTCGGCTTCACCCCGCAGCAGATCAAGTGGCAGACCCTGGTCTCCTCGCAGCGCGAGCCGGCCATCTCCAAGGGCCAGATCGACTTCTACGTCGGCACCTACAGCATCAACGACGAGCGCAAGAAGACCGTCTCCTTCGCCGGCCCGTACTACGTCGCCGGCCAGGACCTGCTGGTCAAGGCCGACAACACCGCGATCACCGGCCCGGACTCGCTCAACGGCAAGAACGTCTGCACCGCCACCGGCTCGACCTCGATCAAGAACATCGAGAAGTACTCGCCGAAGATCACCCAGTTCGACACCTACTCGGCCTGCGTCGAGAAGCTGAGCTCGGGCGAGGTCGACGCGGTCACCACCGACGACGCCATCCTCAAGGGCTACGCCTCCAAGTACGCGCCCAAGCTCAAGGTCGTCGGCCAGCCCTTCACCAAGGAGAACTACGGCGTCGGCCTGAACAAGGACGACAAGGCGCTGCGCGACGCGATCAACGACGCGCTCAAGGCCCACCAGGACAACGGCGACTGGAAGAAGGCCTACGACGCCACCCTCGGCCTCTCCGGCTCCTCCGCGCCGCAGCCGCCGGCCCTCGACCGCTACTGATCCGCCCGCTCCCGAGTCGACGAACCCCTGAGAGGAGGGCCGCCGGATGGGCTTCCTGTTCGAGGACGGCAACTTCGCGCTGTTCCGCGACGGCTTCCTGCAGACGATCGAGCTGAGCGCGCTCAGCGCGCTGCTCGCCCTGCTGCTGGGCACCCTGCTGGCGGCCTTCCGGGTCTCCCCGATCCCGGTCCTGCGCGCCTTCGGCACCGGCTGGGTCACGCTCTTCCGCAACACCCCGCTGACCGTGCTGTTCTTCGCCGTGACCTTCGGCCTGCCGCCGCTCGGCGTGCACTTCAGCCACCTCGTCTTCGCGGTGCTGGCGCTCGGCGGCTACACCGCGGCGTTCGTCTGCGAGGTGCTGCGCTCCGGCATCAACACGGTGCCGCTCGGTCAGGCGGAGGCCGCCCGCAGCCTCGGCATGACCTTCGGCCAGACCCTCACCCAGGTCGTCCTGCCGCAGGCGGCCCGGACCGTGATGGCGCCGATGAGCAGCGTCTTCATCGCCCTGCCGAGGAACTCGGCGATCGCCGGCGCGTTCAGCGTCAGCGAGCTGTACAGCGCTCAGCAGACCTTCTCCGAGCGCGGTTACTCGATCTTCGCGATCTTCTTCTGGGTGGCCTGCGCCTATCTGGTGATCAGCGCGACCGTCGCCCTGCTGTTCCGCTTCCTGGAAGACCGACTGGCGGTGGCCCGATGAGTTCGCTGTTCACCCGCTCGACCACGGCCGGCGTCCTCTACGACGCCCCCGGCCCGCGGGCCCGCGCCCGCTACCGGATCCTCGGCGTGCTGTCGCTGCTCGGGATCGCCGGGCTGCTCTGGTACGTCTTCAGCACGCTCAGCGACAACGGCCAGTTCGACGCCGAGCTCTGGGACGCCTTCCAGTACACGGCCATCCAGCAGCGGATCGTCGACGGCCTGGTCTCCACCCTCCAGGCCTTCGGGCTGGCGGCCGTCCTCTCGCTCGCCCTCGGCGCGCTGCTGGCGGCCGGTCAGCTCTCCGACCACCGTCCGGTGCGCTGGGCGGCGGCCTCCTTCGTCCAGTTCTTCCGGGCGATGCCGCTGCTGATCCTGATCGTCGCCCTCTACTACGCGTTCTTCGCCAAGCAGCCGATGTGGGCGCTGGTCCTCGGCCTCACCCTCTACAACGGCTCGGTCCAGGCGGAGATCATCCGCAGCGGTGTCAACGCGGTCCCGCGCGGCCAGGGCGAGGCGGCGTACGCGCTCGGCCTGCGCAAGACCCAGGTGATGACCACCGTCCTGGTCCCGCAGGCGGTCCGCTCGATGCTGCCCTCGATGATCGGCCAGCTGGTCGTCACGCTCAAGGACACCTCGCTCGGCTTCGTCATCACCTACCACGAGCTGCTCTTCGTCGGTAAGGCCATCGCCAGCCAGCCGCTGAACGCCGCGGGTTTCCCCTACATCCCCGTCGTCCTGGTGATCGGCCCCCTGTACATCGCGATGTGCCTGCTGCTCACCGCGCTCGCCCGGTGGATCGAGGCACGTGGACGAGGCGGCGCGAACCGGCGCACTTCACCTGCTGCTTGACGGACACGCAGGTGAACTGTTGCATTGCTGTTCGTGACACCACCCGGGAGCAAGCACGCGGCATATGACGGCAGCCTGAGGGCCGACCCGGGCTCCGAGATCCACGGCACCCGTCCGTGCCCGGAGGGACCGGCATGGACCCGGTGATCGTGGTCGGGGCCGGGCCGGTCGGCCTCGCCCTGGCCCTCGCGCTCGCCCGGCACGAGGTGCCGACCGTCGTCCTCGACGAGGGCTCCGGGCTCTGCCCCGAGAGCCCGCGCAGCGTCGTCCTCGGCGCCGACACCGCTGCCTTCCTGGCCCGGATCGGCTACCCCCGGGCCGTCGCCGACGCCGCCCGCTGGGACGCCTTCACCGTCTGGCGCCGCCGCCAGGAGGTGCTCCGGATCGACCTCGCCGACGCCCCCGTCCTGCACCTGCCCCAGCACCGTCTGCAGCGCGGACTGCAGGACGCCCTCAGCGGCACCCCGCTGGTCAGGCTGGTGCCGCTCAGCCGGGTCACCGGGCTCGACCAGGACCGCGACGGCGTCAGCGTGCTCACCCGCAACCCCAAGGACGGCACCGAGACCCGGTGGCGCGGAAGCCACCTGGTCGGCTGCGACGGCGCCCGCTCGGCGGTCCGCAAACTGCTGAAGATCCGTTTCCCCGGCCGGCCGGCCGTCGACCGCAGCGCCGTCGCCACCGTCCGGGTCGACCTGCCGTTCACCGAGGCCCGGCTGCACCGCGAGCCGCCGTGGCGCGGTGACCGCGAGGCCACCGCCCGCCCGCTGCCGCACGGCGTCTGGCGGCTCGACTGGCGGCTGCCCCCGGGCCGGCCGGCGGTCACCGAGCCGGTCGACCCGCACGCCACCTGGCCCGGCATCGTCACCGGCGACACCCTGCTCACCCGGGTCACCGCCACCCTCACCGGCTGGTGCGGGGAACTGCCGAGGTTCGACCTGCTCGCCGCCGCCGACCACACCGCCCAACAGCGACTGGCCGCCCGGTTCCGCAGCGGCCGCTGCTTCCTGGCCGGCGACGCCGCCCATCTGCACGGCGCCCTCGGCATGCAGAACCTCACCGACGGCCTGCGCGACGCCGACAACCTCGCCTGGCGGCTCGCCCTCGCCTGGCACTTCCGCTCCGGCGGCCCGCAGCCCGGCGGCTCCCTGCTCGACGGCTACGAGGCCGAGCGGCGCGGCGCGGTCGGCGCCCGGCTGCGCGCCGTCGACCAGTCCATGCCGCTGCTGCGCCCGCTGCGCGGCTGGGCGCAGACCCGGCGCTCGCTGTTCACCGGCTCCTTCCGCAAGCACGCGCCGCTGCTCGCCGACGGCCACCTCGGCACCGGACGGTTCGGCGGCGCCCCAGCGTACCCGGCCGCCCCTTCCGGCGGGCCCGGGCGGGTGCCGGTCCAGCGCGGGACGCGCAGCGCCACCTCGCTCAGCGAACTGCTGCCCGCCACCGCGGCCGGCGTGCTCGTCCCGGACCTGCCGGTGCTGGCCGCCGACGGCACCCCGGACCAGCTGCACGCCCGGCTCGGCGCGGGCTTCCTGCTGCTGCTGGTCGCTCCCGGCACCGCCGTCTGGTCCGCGGAGCACTGGCTGGGCGCCGGGCTGATGCCCCGGCTGGCCGAGGTCGCGGCCGCGCTGCCGGTTCCGGCCGAGGTCCTGGTCACCGAGGCCTACCCCGGCGCCGGCCCGCACACCGTGCTGCTGATCCGGCCCGACGGCCACCTGGTCGGGGTCACCCAGGGCGCGGACACCGAGGACCTCCAGGCGCTGGCCGACCGGGCCCGCGGCGGACCGGCCTCGCTCACCGGCGGGCCCGAGCCGGAGCCCCCGGCCGCCCGGTCGGCCGGCCGGCCGGCAGGCGCCCAGGGCGCCGACGCTCCGTAGGGCCCGACGCGTCGCGGGGCCCGACGCGTCGCAGGGCCGGATGCCGCTAGCGGGCCACCTCGGTGACCCGGCTCTCCCGGACCACCGTGACCCGGATCTGGCCCGGGTAGGTCAGCTCCTCGGCGACCTGCTTGGCGACCTCGCGGGCGATCACCTGCGCCCCGAGGTCGTCCACCACCTCCGGGCGGACCATCACCCGGACCTCCCGGCCGGCCTGCATCGCGTAGACGTCGGCCACGCCGTCGTGCGCCCGGGCGATCTCCTCCAGCCGCTCCAGCCTGCGCACGTACGCCTCCAGCGACTCCTTGCGCGCGCCCGGCCGGCCGCCCGAGCAGGCGTCGGCGGCCTGCACCAGCACCGCCTCCACGGTCCGCGGCTCCACCTCGCCGTGGTGCGCGGCGATCGCGTGCACCACGTCCGCCGACTCGTCGTGCCGCCGGGCGAAGTCCGCGCCGACCGCCGCGTGGCTGCCCTCGACCTCGTGGGTCAGCGCCTTGCCGATGTCGTGCAGCAGCGCCGCGCGCCGCACCGGCTCCGGGTCCACTCCGAGCTCGGCGGCCATCATCCCGGCCAGGTGCGCCGACTCCACCAGGTGCCCAAGCACGTTCTGCCCGTACGAGGCCCGGTAGCGCAGGGTGCCCAGGGTGCGGACCAGCTCCGGGTGCATGCCGCCGACCCGGACGGCGAGCAGCGCGTCCTCACCGGCCCGCACGCAGCGGCGTTCGACCTCCGCACGGCTGCGGCCGTGGACGTGCTCGATCCGCAGCGGGTGGATCCGGCCGTCCTCGACCAGCTGTTCCAGGGTGAGCCGGGCGGTCTCCCGGCGGACCGGGTCGAAGCAGGAGAGCTGCACCACCGCCGGGGTGTCATCGATGATCAGATTGACGCCGGTGACGGCCTCGAAGGTCTTGATGTTGCGGCCCTCGCGCCCGATCACCCGGCCCTTCATCTCCTCGGTGGGCAGCCGGAACACCGACACCGCGGTCTCGGCGGTCTGCTCGGCCGCCAGGCGCTGGACCGCCCCGGCCACGATGCCCCGGGCCCGCTGCTCGCCCTCCTCGCGGGCGGCGCGCTCGATCTCCCGGACGGTGACCGCCGCCTCCCGGCGGGCCTGCGCCTCGGCCTCGCGGACGACTTCGGCGCGGGCCTGCGCCGCGGAGAGCCCGGCGGCCCGCTCCAACTCGGCCGCCCGGTGCCGGACCAGCTCCTCCGCCTCGACCCTGGAACGCGTCACCTCGGCCGTCCGCTCGGCCAGTTCGCCCTCGCGGACCCGCAGCCGGTCCAGCTCCCCGGCCAACCACTCCTCGCGCCGGTCGAGTTCGGCGCGCAGCCGGTCCGCCTGCCGCTCGGCCTTCCGCCGCGCCCGCTCGGTCTCGGCGGCGGCCCGGCGCTGCGCGCCGCGGAACCGCCGGGCCAGCAGCCAGGCCGTCACCAGGGCCGCCAGCACGGCCACCGCCAGCAGGGAGGCGGCCGATCCGGCGCTCACCGCGGTCCTCATGCTGCCCACTCCCCGTCCCGTCGCGGCACGCCGCCCGGGACCGTCGCGCGACCGGCCCGGAACCACACGGGTGCAGGCACGGCCGGGAGCGCGGCCGGGGGTGGCCGAGGGATGATCGATGTGCTCCCGCACTGAGTGCGAGGCTAGGCGCGGGTTACGAAACGGTCAAGACTGGCCAGGCAGTTGACCAACCCTCGGGTAACCCCGGGCGACCCGGGCCTCAGTCCTCGTACGCCGTGTCCCCGTACGCCCCGTCCCACTCCCCCGCACCGCTCTCCTCCTCGTCCAGCGCCTCCCGGACGACCCGGAACGCCAGCCCTTCGGAGTAGCCGCGCCGGGCGAGCACGCCGACCAGCCGGCGGGTGCGGGTCTGCCGCTCCAGGCCCCGGGTGGTCCGCAGCCGGCGCTCGACCAGGGCGCGGGCCGCCTCGGTCTCGTCGTCCGGGTCGAGCTGGGCGAGGGCCTGCTCGGCGAGCTCGCCGGAAACCCCCTTGGTCCGCAGCTCCTGGGCCAGCGCGCGCCGGGACAGGCCCCGCACGCTGTGCCGGGACTCCACCCAGGCCCGGGCGAAGGCCGCGTCGTCGATCAGCCCGACCTCCTCCAGCCGGGTCAGCACCTCCTCGGCGACCTCGTCCGGGATCTCCCGCTTGCGCAGGGCGTCGGCGAGCTGCTTGCGGGTCTTGGCCGCGCCGGTGAGCAGCCGCAGGCAGATGTCCCGGGCCCGGGACTCGGGATCGGCCGGCTCCTCGGCCCGGCCGCGCCGGGACCCACCGCCGGATCGCTCGTCCGCGCCCGCGCCGTCGTCGTCGCCTCCAGCGCCCTCCCCGGTCCCCCCGCGCCGGGTACGGCCGGAGCGCCGTCTCGGCCGTTCCGCGGGGAACGCCGGGGCGGGGGCGGCCGCACCCCCGTGACCGGCCGCCCCCGCTCCGTCGCCCCCGTCGGCCCCCTCGCCCTCACCGGCCGACCGGCCGGGGGGCTGCTCCGCCACCAGCGCCGAGCGGCGCCGACGCCGTCCGGCCGGCAGCTCGGAGGCGGAGACGAGCCCGAGCTCGCCGACGTCCGCCGGACGCGCCGCAGGCCGCCGCGCGGACCGGACACGCCCCGCCGCGCGCTCGGGCGCGGGCTCCGGAGCGGGTTCCGGAGCGGGTTCCGGTTCGGCCACGGCCGCGAACCAGTCCGGCGGCCCGTAGTCGTCGTCCTCCGGGCCGATCGGCCCACTGTGCTGCGTCAACGACTCAAGCCTTGGCGGCCGCCGCCGTCTTCTTCGCCGCGGCCGTCTTGGCGGCGGTCGCGGTGATCGGCTTGGCCGCGCCCTCGGCGGCATCCGCGGCCTCGGCCCCGGCCGGCTCCTCGACCTTCGGGCCGATGCCCAGCTTGCCCTTGATCTTGCGCTCGATCTCGTCGGCCAGCTGCGGGTTGTCCCGCAGGAAGTTGCGGGCGTTCTCCTTGCCCTGGCCGAGCTGGTCGCCCTCGTAGGTGTACCAGGCGCCCGACTTGCGGATGAAGCCGTGCTCGACGCCCATGTCGATCAGGCCGCCCTCGCGGCTGATGCCCACGCCGTAGAGGATGTCGAACTCGGCCTGCTTGAACGGCGCGGCGACCTTGTTCTTGACGACCTTGACGCGGGTGCGGTTGCCGACCGCCTCGGTGCCGTCCTTCAGGGTCTCGATCCGGCGGATGTCCAGACGCACCGAGGCGTAGAACTTCAGCGCCCGGCCACCGGTCGTGGTCTCCGGCGAGCCGAACATCACGCCGATCTTCTCGCGCAGCTGGTTGATGAAGATCGCGGTGGTGTTCGACTGGTTCAGCGCACCGGCGATCTTCCGCAGCGCCTGGCTCATCAGACGGGCCTGCAGACCGACGTGCGAGTCGCCCATCTCGCCCTCGATCTCCGCGCGCGGGACCAGCGCCGCCACGGAGTCGATGATCACCAGGTCGATCGCGCCGGAGCGGATCAGCATGTCGGTGATCTCCAGGGCCTGCTCACCGGTGTCCGGCTGGCTGACCAGCAGGGCGTCGGTGTCCACGCCGAGCTTCTTGGCGTACTCCGGGTCGAGCGCGTGCTCCGCGTCGACGAAGGCGACCGTGCCGCCGGCCTTCTGGGCGTTGGCCGCCAGGTGCAGGGTCAGCGTGGTCTTTCCGGAGGACTCGGGGCCGTAGATCTCGATCACTCGGCCGCGCGGGATGCCGCCGACCCCGAGGGCGACGTCCAGGGCGGTGGACCCGGTGGAGATCACCTCGACGGGCTCGTTGGCCTTCTCGCCGAGGCGCATCACCGAGCCCTTGCCGAACTGCCGCTCGATCTGGGCGAGCGCCGTCTCAAGGGCCTTCTCGCGGTCCGTACCTGCCATGGCTTCCACCCTCGGGTTCTGTGCTGTGCGCTTCATCGTCCTCGACGCTAGCGCGTCCCACCGACAATCGGCTCCGACCGGGCTCAGCCTGGGGAGAACTCTGCGCCGGAGAGTACAAAGAACAAGTGTTCGAATCAAGCCGGGGCCGTTCGAGCCGTCGGTCCGGCCCCACTCCGGCCCCACTCCGGCCCCACTCCGGCCCCACTCCGGCCCCGATCCTGACCCGTTCGAGCCCGTTCGAGCCCTACGGCCGCTCCGCGCCCCCGGAGTCGCCGGAGTCCCCGGAGTCCGCGCCGACCATCCGACGCAGCCTGCGCGCCGCCTCCCGGCGCAGCTCCCGCCGCTGCCGGCGCTGCTCGCCGCGGTCGATCCGCGGGTCGGTCACCTCGTACCGCCGCACGTACGTGCCGACGAAGCCCTGCAGGGTGGCCGCCGCCGGGATGGCGATCAGCGCGCCGACCCCGCCCAGCAGCGCCGCGCCCGCGATCACCGCGCCGAACGCCACCGCCGGGTGCACGTCCACCGTCTTCGCGGTGATCCGCGGGTGCAGCAGGTAGTTCTCGATCTGCTGGTAGACCACCACGAACACCAGCACCCAGACCGCGTCCACCGGCTGGTCGGTGGTGAGCGCCACCAGGACCGGCAGCGCCCCCGCCAGGTAGGTGCCGATGGTCGGCACGAACTGCGACATGACGCCGACCCAGACCGCCTGCGCCGCCGCGTACGGCAGGTCCAGCAGCGCGAACATCACCCAGTGCGCGAGCGCCGACGCGACCGCGAGCAGGGCCCGGGAGTAGAGGTAGCCGCCGGTCTTGGCCAGCGCGATCTCCCAGGCGCGCAGCACCTCGGCCTGCTTGGCGGGCGGCAGCATCGAGCAGACGGTCCGCCGCACCCGGGGGCCGTCGGCGGTGAAGTAGAAGGTGAACAGACCGACCGTGAACGCCTGGAACAGTCCGCCGATCAGGGTCGAGGAGACGCCCCAGACGTTGTCCGCGGCCTGCTGCGCGTAGTTCTCGATCGCGCCGGAGTCCTTGAGCAGCTTCTTCTGCAGCTCGTCCAGCGAGAGGTCCTGGTGGAAGGTGCTGTTGATCCAGGCGATCAGGTTGTCGAGCAGGTGCGGGAGGTCGCTCGCGATCTTCGCCACCTGGTCGACCAGCAGGGTGCCGAGCGCGGTCAGGAAGCCGCCGACGGCGATCGCCACCGCGACGAAGACCAGGAAGGTGCCCACCCCGCGGCGCACCCCGCGCGCGGCCATCCGGTCCACCGCCGGCTCCAGCGCCAGCGACAGGAAGAAGGAGACCAGCAGCATCACGAAGAGGTCGATCAGCTCGTGGAAGGCCCAGTCGGCGAGCTGGAAGAGCCCGACCATGACCAGCGCCAGCACCATCGCCCGGGGCAGCCACCGCGGCATCCCGGAACCCCAGAGGCCGTCCCCCGGGGTGCGGGCGGGGGCCGGCCCGGGAGGCGGGGAGGCGGGCGTAGGGCCCGCTACCTCGTCGACGACCTGCGCCGACCTGTCCGAATTCTGCTGTTCTGCACTGCTTGCCACCCGCACAGTCTGACCCATGCCCGACGCGTGTTCGAGCATCGGACGCGAACCGCGGGCGGTGTCCGGGGCCGGACCGGGTCAGCGGAGCACAGAGGAGACGCCCTGGGTGTCGCAGACCACCCGCCAGACGTCCTTGGCCTCCCAGCCCGCCTCCAGCGCCTGGCGGACCGTCCGCCCGCCGAGCTCGCTCATCACGTGGTCGCTCGCGAAGGACTCCGCGTACGCCTCGCCGAAGTGCGCGTACATCCGCCGCCAGAACTCCGTCAGCCTCATGCCCACCAGTATCCCGGACCGCCGGACGGCCCCGCCGCCCCTCCTACGGGTGCCAGTCGGCCGCGGTCAGGGCGTACTCGACCTCGCCGTGCTCGCTGCCCGGGATCGCCTCCGGGTAGTCCTCGTGGAAGGTCCGCACGTACGAGAGCCCGGCCTTCTCCATCACCCGCCGCGAGCCGCGGTTGACCGCCATGGTGTACGCCACCACCCGTTCCACGCCGAGCCCGGTGAAGCCCCGGCGGATCAGCGCCCGGGCGCCCTCGGTGGCGTAGCCCCGCCCCCAGGCCGGGCGGCGCAGCCGGTAGCCCAGCTCGACCTCGGTGCGGCCGTCCAGCGGCCGGAACTCGAACCAGCCGAGGAAGGCCCCGCCCTCCCGCTCCTCGGCCGCCCACCAGCCGAGGTCGCCGTCGCGGCGGTAGTGCTCGAGGTAGAGCGGGAGCAGCGTGGACTCGACCACCTCGCGCGGGGTGGGCCGCCCGCCGGTGAGGTAGCGGGTGACCTCCGGGTCGGCGTCCAGGTCGACCAGCGCGTCCACGTCGGCGGCGGTGAAGCGGCGCAGCACCAGCCGCTCGGTGGTGAGGAAGACGTCCATCCCCCGATCGTCGCCCGTCCGCCCCGGTCCGTCACCCGGTTTTCCGGGCCGCCGGCTCAGCGCGGCAGGACCAGCGCCCCGGCGCCGTAGTACTCGCGGTCGCCGCAGGCGTGCGGGCCGGGCGGGCAGGCGGCGTCCGCGGTGGCGGCCAGCAGGGCGGCGAGCCGGTCGGAGTCCCAGTCCGGGTGCAGCGCGGCGGCCACCGCGACCGCGCCGGTGACGTGTGCGGCGGCCATCGAGGTGCCGGCCAGCGCGGCGTACCGGCCGCCGGGCCAGTCGGAGACCACCGCGCCCTGGACCCCGCCGTCCGGGTTCCCGCCGGGGGCGGCCAGCGAGACCCGGCCGCGCCCGTGGTTGGTGTAGGCGGACGGGCGGCCGTCCCGGTCGAGGGCGGTCACGGTCACCACCCCGGGCAGCTCGCCGGGCAGCCGGACGCACTCGGGGCCGAGGGAGCGGGACAACGGCGGTCCGCCGGTGCGGTCGTTGGGGCTGCGCTCGTCGGTGCGGCCGGCGCCGAGGTCCTGCGCGTCGTTGCCGGCCGAGGCGACCACCACCGCGCCCCGCCGGCGGGCGTAGTCGACGGCCCGGCCGACGGCGGCGGTCAGCGCCGCCTGGTCGGGGTCGTCGGGGCAGTTGTACTTCCACGGGTCGGCGAAGTAGCTGTTGTTGATCGCCCGGGCGCCGTGGTCGGCGGCCCAGAGCATGCCGCAGACGATGTTCTCGGCGTAGTACTGGCCGAGCGGGCCGAGCAGCCGGACGGCGGCGATCCGCACGCCGGGCGCGACCCCGCTGACGCCGCGGCCGTCCCGGGCGGCGCCGACGATCCCGGCGACGTGGGTGCCGTGGCCGCTCTCGCCGACCCCGGCGTCGGGTCGCCAGGAGCCGGTGCGGGCGTCGGGACGACCGTCGGTGCAGGAGGCGGAGCTCTTCGGGTCGACGGCGGCGCGCAGGTCGGGGTGGGTGTCGTCGACGCCGGAGTCGAGGACGGCGACCAGCACCTTCCGCAGGGCGTCGGCGCCGGGGGTGTCCGGGCCGCGCGGCGGGCGGGTGGTGTCCGCGGCCGCGCCGGGGGCGGCGCCGAGCAGTGCGAGGTTCCAGGCGTCGCGCTCGCCGGGGTCGGGGACCGTGACGGTGGTGTCGGCCTCGCCGGCCCCGCCCTCGACGCCGTCGCCCGCACCGCGTCCCGCGCCGCCGCCGGTCCGGAAGTCGCCCGCGCCGTCCACCGACCGGGGCGGGCCGGGCACCGGCGCGGTGCGGGTGGCCCCGACGGCGGCCACCCCGGGCCGCCCGCGCACCTTCTCGGCGAAGCCCCCGGCGGCGTACGCCAGCACCACCCCGATCTGCGGGTACTCCTGGACGACCTGCCCGCCGGCCGCCCGGGCCTGCTCCGCCGCCCGGCCGGCCCCCTCGGCGTCCGCCCGCTCGGCGAGGACCAGGTAGCTGAGGTAGGCCCGCCCCGGCCCGGCGACGTACGGCACGGCGCCGCCGGCGACCAGCGCGGTGAGCAGCATCACGAGCAGGACCCGCAGCGGCCCCCGGCCCCGGCCCCGCCGCCGGGCGCCCCCGGCCGGCCCGGCCACCCGGACGGGGACCGGGGCGGGACGGGAGCCGGACGGGTCCGCCTGCGCCATGGCACGGCCTCCGCTCGTCGGTCCCGGCGGCCGCACCGGGGCGGCCGGCCACCGGAGGGCTGGTCTTCACAGGAGCATCACAACGACTGAATCATCACGATATGAGCCGATTGTCCGCTCCGCCTTCCCGGTTGCCCCGAACGGCCACCGTCCCCGGCGGCCACGACCCCGGACCGGCCACCGGCACCGTCGGACCCGCCCCCTTGTCGGTGCCACCGGGCACCATGGGGACATGGCGACCGCGCACCCGACCCCGCCCCCGGCCGACCCGCTGGCCGGCTTCGCCCCCGCCACCCGGGCCTGGTTCGGCGGCGCCTTCTCCGCGCCCACCACCGCCCAGGCCGAGGCCTGGCGCGCCATCGCCCGGGACACCGACGTCCTGGTGGTCGCCCCCACCGGCTCCGGCAAGACCCTCGCGGCCTTCCTGTCCGCCCTGGACCGGCTCAGCAGCACCCCGCCCCCCGCCGAGTCCAGACGCCGCTGCCGGGTCCTCTACATCTCCCCGCTCAAGGCCCTCGCGGTCGACGTCGAGCGCAACCTCCGCGCCCCGCTGGCCGGCCTGCGCCAGGCCGCCGTCCGGCTCGGCCTGCCCGAACCCGACGTCCAGGTCGCCATCCGCTCCGGCGACACACCCGCCGCCGACCGCCGCCGCTTCGCCACCCACCCGCCGGACATCCTCATCACCACCCCCGAGTCGCTCTTCCTGCTGCTCACCTCCGCCTCCCGGGACGCCCTGCGCGGCATCGACACGGTGATCCTGGACGAGGTGCACGCGGTCGCCGGCACCAAGCGCGGCGCCCACCTCGCGCTCTCCCTGGAGCGGCTGGACGAGCTGCTCGACCGCCCGGCCCGCCGGATCGGCCTGTCCGCCACCGTCCGGCCGGTCGAGGAGGTGGCCCGTTTCCTCAGCCCCGGACGCGGCGCCGAGGTGGTCCAGCCGCCCGCCGCCAAGGAGTTCGACCTCTCCGTGGTCGTCCCCGTCCCCGACCTCGACGACCTGCCCGCCGCCCCCGCACTCGGCGGCGCGGCCGAGAGCGACCCGCAGGGCCCGGGGGCACCTCCCGGCCGCCAGGCCGGGGGCGCGTCGATCTGGCCGCACGTCGAGGAACGGATCGTCGACCTCGTCCAGGCCCACCGCTCGACCATCGTCTTCGCCAACTCCCGGCGCCTCGCCGAGCGGCTCTGCAACCGGCTGAACGAGATCGCCCACGAACGCGCCACCGGCACCGCGCTGCCCGAGGCGCACGCCCCCGCCCAGCTGATGGGCGGCTCCGGCGCCACCAAGGGCGCCCCGGCGGTGATCGCCCGCGCCCACCACGGCTCGGTCTCCAAGGAACAGCGGGCCCTGGTCGAGGAGGAGCTCAAGGCCGGCCGGCTGCCCGCCGTGGTCGCCACCTCCAGCCTGGAGCTCGGCATCGACATGGGCGCCGTCGAACTGGTGGTCCAGGTCGAGTCCCCGCCCTCGGTCGCCTCCGGCCTCCAGCGGGTCGGCCGGGCCGGCCACCAGGTCGGCGCGGTCTCCACCGGCGTGGTCTTCCCCAAGTACCGGGGCGACCTGGTGCAGTCGGCGGTGGTCACCGAGCGGATGCGGGCCGGGCGGATCGAGGCGCTGCGCATCCCGCGCAACCCGCTCGACGTGCTCGCCCAGCAACTGGTCGCGATGACCGCGATGGACACCTGGCAGGTCGACGAGCTGCTCACCGCCGTCCGCCGGGCCGCGCCGTTCGCCACCCTCCCGCAGTCCGCCTTCGACGCGGTGCTCGACATGCTGGCCGGCCGCTACCCCTCGGACGCCTTCGCCGAGCTGCGCCCCCGCCTGGTCTGGGACCGGGTGGCCGGCACCGTCAGCGGACGCCCCGGCGCCCAGCGGCTCGCCGTCACCTCCGGCGGAACCATCCCCGACCGGGGCCTGTTCGGCGTCTTCATCGCCGGCACGGACTCCACGAAGGGTGGTGGCGGGCGACGGGTGGGAGAGCTGGACGAGGAGATGGTCTACGAGTCCCGGGTCGGCGACGTCTTCACCCTCGGCACCACCTCCTGGCGGATCGAGGAGATCACCCACGACAAGGTGATGGTCACCCCGGCCCCCGGCATCCCCGGCCGGCTCCCGTTCTGGAAGGGCGACAGCCTCGGCCGCCCGCTCGAACTCGGCCGCGCCCTCGGCGCCTTCACCCGCGAACTCGGCGCGCTCGACCCGCAGACCGCCACCGCCCGGCTGAAGCAGGCCGGCCTGGACGACTGGGCCGCCGGCAACCTCCTCGACTACCTCGCCGAGCAGCGCGCCGCCTGCGGCCACCTCCCCGACGACCGCACCATCGTGGTCGAGCGCTTCCGCGACGAGCTCGGCGACTGGCGGATCGTCGTGCACTCCCCCTTCGGCGCCCAGGTGCACGCCCCCTGGGCGCTCGCCCTCGCCGCCCGGCTGCGCGAGAAGCACGGCCTCGACCCGCAGGTCATGCACGCCGACGACGGCATCGTGCTCCGGCTCCCGGACGCCGACCTCCTCGACTTCCCCTCCGCCAAGCCCGACGAGCCGGTCACCGACGACGCCCCGGTCGGCGCCGACGCCGCCCTGTTCGACCCGCAGGAGATCGAACAGCTGGTCACCGACCAGGTCGGCGGCTCCGCCCTGTTCGCCTCCCGCTTCCGCGAGTGCGCCGGCCGCGCCCTGCTGCTCCCGCGCCGCAACCCCGGCAAGCGCACCCCGCTCTGGCAGCAGCGCCGGCGCGCCGCCCAACTGCTGGAGGTCGCCGCCGAGTACGGCTCCTTCCCGATCGTGCTGGAGGCCGTCCGCGAGTGCCTCCAGGACGTCTTCGACGTGCCCGGCCTGGTCGAGCTGATGGGGGACCTCGAATCCCGCGCCGTCCGGCTGGTCGAGGTCACCACCCCCGAACCCTCCCCGTTCGCCCGCTCACTGCTCTTCGGCTACGTCGCCCAGTTCCTCTACGAGGGCGACTCCCCGCTCGCCGAACGCCGCGCCGCCGCCCTCTCGCTGGACTCCCGGCTGCTGTCCGAACTCCTCGGCCAGGCCGAGCTGCGCGAACTGCTCGACCCGCAGGTCCTCGCCGAGCTGGAGGCCGAACTCCAGCGGCTCACCCCCGAACGCCGGATCAAGGACGCCGAGGGCGTCGCCGACGCGCTGCGCCTGCTCGGCCCGCTCAGCGAGGCCGAACTGACCGCCCGCGGCGCCGAGCCGCTCTGGGCCCTCGAACTGGAGGCCGCCCGCCGGGTGATCCAGGTCCGGATCGGCGGCGAGCAGCGCTGGGCCGCCATCGAGGACGCCGGCCGGCTGCGCGACGCCCTCGGCACCCCGCTGCCGGTCGGCGTGCCCGAGGCGTTCACCGAACCGGTCAAGGACCCGCTGGGCGACCTGCTCGCCCGGCACGCCCGCACCCACGGCCCGTTCACCGCCGCCGGGGCCGCCGCCCGCTACGGCCTGGGCACCGCCGTGGTCACCGGCACCCTGCACCGCCTGACCGCCACCGGCCGCCTGGTCCAGGGCGAGTTCACCCCGGTGGAGAGCCACACCGCCACGGTCGAGTGGTGCGACGCCGAGGTCCTGCGCCGCCTGCGCCGCCGCTCACTGGCCGCGCTGCGCCAGGAGGTCGAACCCGTCCCGCCGCGCGCCCTGGCCGCCTTCCTGCCCCAGTGGCAGCACCTGGCCGGCCACCGGCTGCGCGGCCCGGACGGCCTGCTCCGGGTGGTCGAACAGCTCCAGGGCACCGCCCTGCCCGCCTCCGCCCTGGAGAAGCTGATCCTCCCGGCCCGGCTCGCCGACTACTCCCCCGGCCTGCTCGACGAACTGATGGCGGCCGGCGAGATCGGCTGGGCCGGCGCCGGCGCGCTGCCCGGCAAGGACGGCTGGATCAGCCTGCACCTGGCCGAGAACGCCCACCTGCTGCGCCCCGAACCGGTGCCGCCCACCGTCACCCCGGTGCACACCGCCCTGCTGGAGGCACTGACCGGCGGCTACGGACTGTTCTTCCGCCAACTGACCGCCCACCTCCCGGAGACACCCGAGCCGGAGGTCGTCGAGGCCCTGTGGGACCTCGTCTGGGCCGGCTACGTCAGCAACGACACCCTGGCCCCGCTGCGCGCCCTGCTCGGCTCCGGCCGGACGGCCGGAGCCACCGCCCACCGGGCGCCCCGGGCCACCCCGCGCGGCCGCTTCGGCGGCGCCGGGCGCCCCTTCGGCCGGGTCGGCGGCGCGCTGCGCAGCGGCCCCTCGACGGTCGGCGGCCGGTGGTCGCTGCTGCCCGCGTTCGCCGCCGACCCGACCGTCCGGGCCACCGCCCAGGCGCAGAACCTGCTGGACCGGCACGGCCTGCTCACCCGGGGCACGGTCGCCGCCGAGCGGATCCCGGGCGGCTTCGCCGGGGTCTACCGGGTGCTCGCGGCCATGGAGGAGCGCGGCCGGACCCGCCGGGGCTACTTCGTGGAGGGGCTGGGCGGCGCCCAGTTCGCCATGGAGGGCGCGGCCGACCGGCTGCGTTCGGTCAGCGGCCGGCTGGACCGGGCCCGGGGCACCGAGTGGCCGGCCGCCCCGTCCGCCGAGCCCCCGCAGGCCCTGGTGCTGGCCGCCGCCGACCCGGCCAACGCCTACGGCGCCGCGCTGCCCTGGCCCGAACCGCCCGCCGGGTCCGCCGAGGCGACGGGCAAGGCGCACCGGCCGGGCCGGAAGGCCGGTGCCCTGGTGGTGCTGGTCGACGGCGAGCTGTGCCTGTACGTGGAGCGCGGCGGGAAGTCGCTGCTGGCCTGGGCGCAGGAGGAGGCCCTCCTGGCCGCGGCGGCGCAGGCGCTGGCCGGGGCGGCCCGGGCCGGGGCGCTGGGCAGCGTCACCGTCGAGCGGGCCAACGGCGAACCGGCCCTCGGGTCGGCGCTCGGCGCCGCCCTGGAGCAGGCGGGCTTCCACGCCACTCCACGAGGCCTGCGGCTGCGCCCCTGAGCCAGGAACTCCCGGAGGCCGGAAGGCAACCGGGGGCCGGAAGGACGACGAGGGCCGTGGGACCGATCGGTCCCACGGCCCTCGTCCGCGTCTTGTTCACCCCGTCCGGGGCGCCTCCCACCGTGTCTCCGCCAGGGCGTCCGGCTCGTCCGTCCGCTGCCGCGACGGCCCGGTGGACCGCCAGTCGGCGTGGACCGGGATCAGTCCGAGCCCCCAGCCGCCGGCCGCCAGCAGGCCGAGCGCCGCACCGCCGGGCAGGTGCCCGGAGCCGTCCGCCAGCCACCAACCGAACCCGCCGGCCAGGACCGCCAGCAGCGCCAGGCCCGAGCGGACCGGCCGGAACCGCACCCGCCGGGACCGTATTCGGGCCCCGGCACACGTCACCGCCGCACTGCGCACGACCGCCTCCTTCGCTCAACCCGGGCCGGATGGGGCCCGTACCGAGGCCAGGTCAGGCGGCGACCACGTCCATCGCGGCGGCCTTGGGCGACATGTTCGCCCGGTCGGTGCCGGGAGCCGGCAGCGGAACCGGTTCGAGCACCGGCCTCAGCAGTTCACCTTCGGAGAGGGTGGCCATCGCCGCAAGTTCGGCGAGCGACAGTTCGTCGCTGACCTCGCGCATGACCTCGGACATCCGGACGTCGAGCGCGTCGCAGATGGCGGAGAGCAGCTCCGAGGAGGCCTCCTTCTGTCCCCGCTCGACCTCGGAGAGGTATCCGAGCGAAACCCTGGCGGCCGCCGACACCTCGCGGAGTGTGCGGCCCTGGCGCTGGCGCTGCCGACGCAGTACATCGCCCAGTAGGCGACGGAGCAGGATCATCGGTGCCTCCCTCCTCGGACTGCGGATCGAGATGTCACGCCCCCACCGTACCGCCTTGCCCGCTTCGCGTGCGGGGACCATGGTCGTGTTCACTCTGGGCTGCAAGGCTGTCCCCTCCCCTGTTTCGGTGTCGCACCCGGGTCGGCGGGCACGTCGTCGTACCCTCCGGGCGGCACTCGGCCACCGCTACGCCACTCGCTCGCCACCTGGTTTCTGCCCAACCAGGCACTCCGATGTAACACGATCCTCCAGATGTGCGATGCCCGCACGCCGGTTCGGCGGATCCCGGTTCGGCCGGGATCCCGGCGGACGGCCCCCGGCGAGGACCGGGGACGGGGGTGACGGGTGACCGGCGGGAAGGACGGTGACGGAGGTGCGGACGACGGTTCAGTGCGCGGGCGTACCGGACGGGAGCCGCCCGACGAGCAGCTCCAGAGCGGCGGTCACCGCCCTGTGACGGATTGTGGCACGCCCTCCGGACAACCGTGGCGAACTGACCAGAGTTCCCCCCGGACCGGCGACCGCGAGGTGTACCGTGCCGACCGGCCGGCCGTCCTGCGGCTCCGGGCCGGCCACCCCGGTCGTCGCGACCCCGTAGGTCGCCCCGAGCAGCTTGCGCACGCCCTCGGCCATCTGCCGGGCCACCACCGGGTGGACCGGGCCGTGGACGTCCAGCAGCCCCTCGTCGACGCCCAGCACCGAGGCCTTCAGTTCGGTCGCGTAGGCGGTCACCGAGCCCCGGAAGGTCGCCGACGCCCCGGGGACGTCCACCAGCGCGGCCGCCAGCAGCCCGCCGGTCAGCGACTCCGCGACGGCCACCGTGCCGCCCCGGGCCCGCAGCGCGGTGTGCGCCCGCTCTGCCAGCCGGTAGTCGGCGGCCCCGGTCCCCGCGGCCTCGGCTGCACCACTCATCCCGACGTCCCTCCCTCGCGCTCCCCCGGGCCCGTCCCGGAGTACCCGCCATTCTGGGGCCCGGGGAGCGGCCGGGGCCCGGATCCGCGCCGTGTCACCCGCGCGGGCGTTGCGCCGCCAGGCCCTCCCGGCGCAGCCGCACGGCCTGCCCCACGTAGTCCAGCGCGGTGCCGACGGTCAGCAGCACCGCGACGCCCATCAGCACGGCCCGGGCGGTGGCCATCCAGCCGGTCAGCTCCAGGACGTACATGCCGACCGCGATGCCCTGGGTGAGCGTCTTGAGCTTGCCGCCCCGGCTGGCCGGGATCACCCCGAAGCGGATCACCCAGAACCGCATCAGCGTGATGCCGAGCTCGCGGGCCAGGATCACCACGGTGATCCACCACGGCAGGTCGCCCAGCACCGAGAGGCCGATCAGCGCCGCGCCCATGATCGCCTTGTCGGCGATCGGGTCGGCGATCTTGCCGAAGTCGGTGACCAGGCCCTTGCGCCGGGCCAGCTCGCCGTCGAACAGGTCGGTGATCATCGCGATCGCGAAGGAGGCCCAGGCCACCGAGCGCCACTTGGGGTCGTGCCCGCCCTCGGCGAAGAGCAGCGCGACGAAGACCGGGACCAGCAGCAGCCGGACCATGGTCAGCACGTTCGCGATGTTCCAGATCCCCGGCGCCGGGGGCACCGCGGCCGCCGGCCTGCCCGGGTGGGCCGCGGTCGGGGCGCCGGGCCCCTGGGTCATTCCCCGGCTCCCGGTGCCCGGAGGACCCGCACCTGCTCCAGCGCCTCGGCGACCAGGTCGACGCCCTCGCTGGCGACGACCTTGGCCCGGTAGAACCGCCCGACCTCGGGGTCCTCGACGCCGACGAGCGTGGTGAGGCCGTCCGTCTCGGGCGCCTGGTGGGCGGCGCGGCCCTCCACCAGGTCGCCGTCGACCGACTCGACCAGCACCTCGACCTCGGTGCCGATCCGCTGCTCGGCCCGCTGGGCGGTCATCTCCTCGGCGAGCCGGCTGAGCCGGGCCAGCCGGTCGGCGACCACGTCCTCGGGCAGCTTGTCGCCGTAGGTGGCGGCCTCGGTGCCCTCCTCGTCGGAGTAGCCGAAGACGCCGATCGCGTCCAGCCCGGCGTGCGTGACGAACCGTTCCAGCTCGGCGAAGTCCTCCTCGGTCTCGCCGGGGAAGCCCACGATGAAGTTGGACCGGGCGCCGGCCTGCGGGGCCTTGCCGCGGATGGTGCCGAGCAGTTCCAGGAACTGGTCGGTGGAGCCGAAGCGGCGCATCCGGCGCAGCACGGCCGGGGCGGAGTGCTGGAACGACAGGTCGAAGTAGGGCAGCACGCCCTCGGTGCCGGTCATCGCCTCGATCAGCCCGGGGCGCATCTCGGCGGGCTGCAGGTAGGAGACCCGGACCCGCTCGACGCCGTCGATCGCGGCGATCTCGCCGAGCAGGGTCTCCAGCAGCCGGATGTCGCCGAGGTCCTTGCCGTACGAGGTGTTGTTCTCGCTGACCAGCACGACCTCGCGGACGCCTTGCTCGGCCAGCCACTGGGCCTCGTGCAGCACGTCGGAGGGGCGGCGGGAGATGAACGAGCCGCGGAAGGCCGGGATGGCGCAGAACGAGCAGCGCCGGTCGCAGCCGGAGGCGAGCTTGACGGAGGCGACCGGGCTGTCGTCCAGGCGCTTGCGCAGGGTGCGCGGCCCGGAGGCGGGCGCGACGCCCTCCGGCAGGTCCTCGGGGGCGCCGTGGCCCGGCACGGCGACCTCGGCGGCGGCCGCCTGGCGCTCGACGGGGCTCAGCGGCAGCAGCTTGCGGCGGTCGCGGGGGATGTGCGGCGCGTGGTGGCCGCCGGACAGGATGGTCTGCAGGCGGTCGGAGATGTCGGCGTAGTCGTCGAAGCCGAGCACTCCGTCGGCCTCGGGCAGCGCCTCGGCCAGCTCCTTGCCGTAGCGCTCGGCCATGCAGCCGACCGCGACCACGGCCTGGGTGCGGCCGTGGTCCTTGAGGTCGTTCGCCTCCAGCAGGGCGTCGACGGAGTCCTTCTTGGCGGCTTCGACGAAGCCGCAGGTGTTGACGACGGCGACGTCGGCTTCGGCGGCGTCGTCCACGAGCAACCAGCCGTCGGCTTCCAGTCGCCCGGCGAGTTCCTCGGAGTCCACCTCGTTGCGGGCGCATCCGAGCGTGACAAGGGCGACAGTACGGCGTTCAGGCATAGGGCCAAGATTAACGCGCGACCGCCGGAGCCGTTCGCCCCGGAGGCCGCGCGCCCCGTTCGGCCGGTTCCGCCCGGGGCGGCCGGCCCCCGCGATCAGCCCGCCTGCGGGTCGCCGGGGGTGTACGTGACGTGCACCACCTGGCCGTTCTTGCCCGCCGGTCCGAGGTCCTTGCCGTTGACGTACACGTGCACGGCGCCCGCGTTGCCGATCACCAGCTTGATCTGCTTGGGGTCGGTGAAGGTCTGGTCCTGGCCTTCCTCGATGTTGTTCTGGAACAGCGACTTCCCGGTGCCGTCCACCGCCGAGACCCAGCTGGTGTCCTTCTCGGCGACCAGCTTCACGGTGACCTTGTCGGCGGGGGCGGCGGCGATCGCGGGGGCACTGGGCGCCGGCGCGGGCGGCTGCACGGCCGGGGTGGACGCGGGGGCCACCGGGGCGACCGAGCCGGTGCCGGAGCCGGAGGGCAGCGGGGCGCTGGCCGAGCCGGTGGTGCCGGGGACGGTCTTCCCGTTCACCAGGTTGAAGCCGATGATCCCGACCACCGCGACGATCGCCGCGACCATCGCCACCGTCCAGTTCGGCCGGCCCCGGCCGGGGACCTTGATCGGGCCGCTCTCGATCAGCTCGGTGGGCCGCTTGGAGGCCGGCGAGCCGCCGTGCGCGTCGTCGTAGCGGGCCACCAGCGCCTCGCCGTCGACGCCGACCAGCTGGGCGATCGCGCGGATGTGGCCGCGGGCGTAGAAGTCGCCACCGCACCGGCCGAAGTCGTCCTCCTCGATGGAGTGCACGATCGGCACCCGGACCCGGGTGGCACTGCTCACCTGGTCCACCGTGAGTCCGGCCTCGATCCGGGCGGCGGACAGCACCCGGCCGATGCTCGGAGCATCGGCCGCCTGTTCCGCGGCGCCGGCGGGCTGGGCGGAGGACGGGGCGTTCTCGCGGTCGGGGGACTTGCCGATGGTCACGGTGCACGCCTTTCGAGCGGTTGGCCACCTGCTGGGGAACAGTCTAGGGGCGTGGGCGGATCGTTTCTCAAGCGGAACAGGCCCGAATGCGCTCGGCCGCCCCGGCCCGGGGCCGGGCGTGCACTGACCGCCCGTCAGTGCGGGGGCCGCCGTCCCCGGGGTCCCCGCACCGCCGCCCGCGCGTCCGGTGTCGATCGTGGGACGCGGTGCCCATCCGATCGGTTCCGCACCGCCCGCCTACCCCCGTCCCAACGGGTGAACACCCATCAGTGCCGGGCCGCTCTCAGCCACGGATGGTGACGATCACCGCGTCCAGCTCGTCCGGCTTCACCAGGACGTCGCGGGCCTTGGAGCCCTCGCTCGGTCCGACGATGCCGCGCGACTCCATGAGGTCCATCAGCCGCCCGGCCTTGGCGAAGCCGACCCGCAGCTTGCGCTGGAGCATCGAGGTGGAGCCGAACTGGGTGGAGACGACCAGCTCGGCCGCCTGGATCAGCAGCTCCAGGTCGTCGCCGATCTCCTCGTCGATCTCCTTCTTGGGCCCGCCGCCGACCATCACGTCGTCCCGGTAGACGGCGGACAGCTGCTCCTTGCAGTGCTTGACCACGGCGGCGATCTCGGCCTCGGTGACGAACGCGCCCTGCATGCGGATCGGCTTGCTGGCGCCCATCGGCAGGAACAGGGCGTCGCCCTTGCCGATCAGCTTCTCGGCCCCGGGCTGGTCCAGGATGACCCGGGAGTCGGCCATCGCGGAGGTGGCGAAGGCGAGCCGGGACGGCACATTGGCCTTGATCAGACCGGTGACCACGTCGACCGAGGGCCGCTGGGTGGCCAGCACCAGGTGGATGCCGGCCGCGCGGGCGAGCTGGGTGATCCGGACCACCGAGTCCTCGACGTCGCGCGGGGCGACCATCATGAGGTCGGCCAGCTCGTCGACGATCACCAGCAGGTACGGGTAGGGCGTCAGCTCGCGCTCGCTGCCGAGCGGCGGGGTGACGGTGCCGGCCCGGACCGCCGCGTTGAAGTCGTCGACGTGCCGGAAGCCGAACGCGGCGAGGTCGTCGTAGCGCATGTCCATCTCGCGGACCACCCACTGGAGGGCCTCGGCGGCCTTCTTCGGGTTGGTGATGATCGGCGTGATGAGGTGCGGGATGCCCTCGTAGGCGGTCAGCTCGACCCGCTTGGGGTCGACCAGCACCATCCGCACCTCGTCCGGGGTGGACCGGGCGAGGATCGAGGTGATCAGGCAGTTGATGCAGGACGACTTGCCCGCGCCGGTCGCGCCGGCCACCAGGATGTGCGGCATCTTGGCGAGGTTGGCCATCACGGTGTGGCCCTCGACGTCCTTGCCCATGCCGACGACCATCGGATGGGTGTCCTCGGCGGCGGTGCGCGAGCGCAGCAGGTCGCCGAGGTTGACCATCTCGCGGTCCCGGTTCGGGATCTCGATGCCGACCGCGGACTTGCCCGGGATCGGGCTGATGATCCGCACGTCCGGGCTGGCCACCGCGTACGCGATGTTCTTCGCGAGCGCGGTGATCCGCTCGACCTTGACCGCGGGGCCGAGCTCGACCTCGTAGCGGGTGACCGTCGGGCCACGGGTGAAGCCGGTCACCCGGGCGTCCACCTTGAACTCGGAGAAGGTGCCGGTGAGCTGGGCCACCACCTCGTCGTTGAGGGCGCTGCGGGCCTTGGCCGGGCCGCCGCGCTCCAGCAGGTCGAGCGGGGGCAGCGCGTAGCTGAGGCCCGCCGCGAGCTGGAGCTGCTCCATCCGGACCGGCGCGGGGCCGTGCTCGTCCGGGGCGCCGGGGTCCGAGCCGCCGGTGCGGGCGGCCGGGACGGCGGGCTCCTCCGGCGGGGCGGTGCGGTCCTGCACCTGGTGCATCATGTCGGCCACCGCCGAGGAGGCGGGCACGCCGTAGACCAGCGCGCCGTCCAGGTCGGCGGCGGCGCCGGCGGCGAGGTTGCGGGTGGTGTACGGGTCCAGCGGCTCCTTGGCGAACATGTCCGGCTCGGCGGCGGGCTCCTCGTCGGGCGCCTTGCGCTTGCGGCGGCGCCGGCGGGCGGCCACCTCGTCCGAGGGGTCGTCACCGTCCGTGTCCACCGTGAAGGGCAGCGCGGAGGGATCGGCGTCCTCGGGAGGCTCGTTGGAGAGTTCGCGCTCCGGCGTGCGCCCCCCGGTCCCGTCCAGCGGGCCGGGTTCGACCACGCCCAGCCGGACGCCCACCGCGCGCATCCGCTCCGGGATCCGGTTGACCGGGGTGGCGGTGGTGACCAGCAGGCCGAAGAAGGCCAGCAGCAGGAGCAGCGGCACCGCGAGGGCCGGCCCGGCGGCGGCCATCATCGGCGTGGAGGCGGCCCAGCCGATGATCCCGCCGGCCGTCCTTATCCGGGTCGCGCCGCTGCCCATCACGGGCGCGCCGCAGCCGATGTGGACCAGGCCGAGCACACCGACCAGCAGGGTGGTCAGGCCGATCATGATCCGGCCGTTGGCCTCCGGCAGCTCCGGGTGGCGCATCAGCCGGACCGCGACGGCGGCCAGCAGGAACGGGACCAGCACGTCGAGCCGGCCGAACAGGCCGGAGACCACGTTGGTGGCCGCCTCGCCCAGCCAGCCCTGCGGGCTGAACCAGGTGCCGGCGGCGGTGACCAGCGCCAGCGCGAGCAGCAGCAGGCCGATGCCGTCCTTGCGGTGCGCCGGGTCCATGTTCTTGGCGCCGTCGCCGAAGCCCCGGAAGACCGCGCCGATGCCGTGCGCCATGCCGAGCCAGACGGCGCGCACGGCGCGGAAGAGTATCGGCCGGGGCGCGGGAGCGGGGGGCGGGGCGGGCGCCTTGGCCGCCGTCTTCTTCGCCGGGGCGGCCTTCTTCGCGGCCGCCTTCTTGGCGGGCGGCTTGGCCGGAGCCTTCGCCGCGGCCTTCTTGGACGGTCCCGGACTCGAGTTGCGTGCCGCGCTTCCGGGCGTACGTGTGGCCATGGGTCAGCAGCCTACCGGGGCGCACGACCTGTGCCCACGTCGTGCGCCCGGGCCCCGGGACGTGTCGCCGACACACCGTCACCCCGTCCGGTTTCACCCGGACGGGCGAGTGGGACCGCGCTCAGTCCGTGCCGGGGCGCAGCGCGTCCAGTGCGCGCCGCAGGCCCGCCAGCTTGCGCTCCAGGTGCGCCGCGGTGGCCGCCACCCCGCCGTCCTCGGTGCCGTCCAGCTGCTTGGTGAGCGACTCGGCCTGCTCCTCGACCGCCGCCAGCCGGGCCGACAGCTCGCCGAGCAGCGCGCCGCCGATGGCCGGCTCGGCACCGCTCGCCTCCAGCTGCAGCCGCAGCAGCGCGGCCTGCTCCTTCAGCTGGCAGTTCTTCATGTAGAGGTCGACGAAGACCGAGACCTTGGCGCGCAGCACCCAGGGGTCGAACGGCTTGGAGATGTAGTCCACCGCACCGGCCGCGTAGCCGCGGAAGGTGTGGTGCGGGCCGTGGTTGATCGCGGTGAGGAAGATGATCGGGATGTCCCGGGTGCGCTCACGGCGCTTGATGTGGGCGGCGGTCTCGAAGCCGTCCATCCCGGGCATCTGGACGTCCAGCAGGATCACCGCGAAGTCGTCCGTGAGCAGCGCCTTGAGCGCCTCCTCGCCGGACGCCGCCCGGACCAGGGTCTGGTCCAGCGCCGAGAGGATCGCCTCCAGCGCGAGCAGGTTCTCCGGCCGGTCGTCGACCAGGAGGATCTTCGCCTTCTGCATCACGACGCGCCCTCCTGTCGCCTGCCTACCTGGGGAAGGCACCCGCGTACTGCCCACCACTACCCCGGTCATGCTAGCCGCACCCCCTCGCCCGGCACATCGCTCCGTCGCGTCCGGATCCGGAGCGGCGCGCAGTCAGTGCCCCGGCGTACGCTCACCAGCGAGTTGTCACTCGGTCACTGTTCGCAACGATCGGTGACCCTACCCGGTTCCCGGCCCTCCCCGCCAGCAAACCGCGCGCCCCACCGGCGTGAATCCTGGAGCGTACTCCGGGATTCACGCCCCCGTCATCCGATCGGTCCCAACTCGGGCAGGTCCGGGGCCCGCTGGACGCCGGTTCCGGCCCCTCAGGACCTCCGGACGGTGAGCCATTCGTGCATCACCGACAGCAGGTGATCGGTCTCCACCGGCTTGGTGATGTGGTCGGTGGCGCCGGCCTCCAGGGACTTCTCCTTGTCGCCCTTCATCGCCTTGGCGGTCAGCGCGATGATCGGCAGCCCGGCGAACTGGGGCATCCGGCGGATCGCCTCGGTGGTCGCGTAGCCGTCCATCTCCGGCATCATGATGTCCATCAGGACCAGCGCGACGTTCTCGTGCTGCTCCAGCATCTCGATGCCCTCGCGGCCGTTCTCGGCGTACAGCACGGTCAGGCCGTGCTGCTCCAGCACGCTGGTGAGGGCGAACACGTTGCGGACGTCGTCGTCGACGATCAGCACCTGCTCGCCGCCGAAGCGGGTGTCGGTGCGCCCGGACGGGCGGGCCGCCGGGGCCGCCTCGGGCATCCGCCCCTCCACCGCCCGGCCCCCGGCCACGCGCCCCTCGGCGGGGCCGCCGACGGCCCCGCGGGCCCCGGCCGCGCGGTCGTCCGCCGCCGCGTCCAGGGCCGCCGTGCGGCGGCGCTCGACCGCGCCCCGGCGGCGGACCTCGACCAGCTCGCGCACCTCCTGGGCCCAGTGGTCGGCCGGGCTCTCGCCCACCGGCACCGGGGTCCCGGCCGGGGTGACCCCGACCGAGGCGCGCAGCGCGGCCGCGGCCTGCCCGGCGGCGTCCGGCGCCTCGGCGCGCAGCGGCAGGTACAGGGTGAAGGTCGAGCCCTTGCCCAGCTCGCTCTCGGCATGGATCTCGCCGCCGAGCAGCCGGGCGATCTCCCGGCTGATCGACAGCCCGAGGCCGGTGCCTCCGTACTTGCGGCTGGTGGTGCCGTCGGCCTGCCGGAACGGTTCGAAGATCTCCCGCAGCTTGTTGCCGGGGATGCCGATCCCGGTGTCGGAGACCGTGAACGCGATCAGCGGGTCGTCCGGGTCCTGGATCGCGCCCGCCTCCAGCAGCTGCTCGCGCACGTGCTGCGGCGCGCCCTTCCCGGCCGGGCTGATCGAGAAGTCGACGGCGCCGGTGTCGGTGAACTTCACCGCGTTGGAGATGAGGTTGCGCAGCACCTGCTGGAGCCGCTGCTCGTCGGTGTGCAGGGTGACCGGCAGGGCCGGCGAGACCCGCACGCCGAACTCCAGGTTCTTGTCCAGCGCGACCGGCTGGAAGGTCGCCTCGACGTAGTCGACCAGCTGGACCAGGGCGATCCGGGCCGGCCGGACGTCCATCTTGCCCGCCTCGACCTTGGACAGGTCCAGGATGTCGTTGATCAGCTGGAGCAGGTCGGAACCGGCGCCGTGGATGGTGTCGGCGAACTCGACCTGCTTGGGCGACAGGTTGCCCTCGTTGTTGTCGGACAGCAGCTTGGCCAGGATCAGCAGCGAGTTCAGCGGGGTGCGCAGCTCGTGCGACATGTTGGCCAGGAACTCGCTCTTGTACCGGGAGGCCAGCGCGAGTTGCTCGGCGCGCTCCTCCAGGACCTGCCGGGCCTCCTCGATCTCGCTGTTCTTGATCTCGATGTCCCGGTTCTGCTGCGCGAGTTGCTCGGCCTTCTCCTGCAACTCCTCGTTGGTGCGCTCCAGTTCCTCCTGGCGCGCCTCCAGCTCGGCCGACCGCATCGAGAGCTCGGCGGTCAGCCGCTGGGACTCCAGCAGCAGGCCCTCGGTCTTGGTGTTGACGCTGATGGTGTTGACGGTGACGCCGATCAGGTCGGCGATCTGGTTGAGGAAGTCCAGCGCGACGGTGGTGAACGAGCTGAAGGTGGCCAGCTCGATCACGCCCAGCAGCCGGCCCTCGAACAGCACCGGCAGCACCACGATGTGGGCCGGCGAGGCCTCGCCCAGCCCGGAGGCGATCTTCAGGTACCCGGGCGGCGCCTCCTTGAGGATGATCGCCCGCTTCTCCACCGCCGCCTGGCCGATCAGCGACTCGCCGGGCCGGAAGGTGGTCGGCATCGCCCGCCGCTGGTAGCCGTAGCTGCCGATCAGCCGCAGCACGGTGTCGTTCTCGTCGTCGTCCTCGGTGATCAGCTCGGCGGTGCGGCCGGCCGGCTGGGCGAGGAAGAAGGCACCGTGCTGCGCCGAGACCACCGGGGTGAGCTCGGTCATGATCAGCGAGGCCACCGCCTCCAGGTCGCGCCGGCCCTGCAGCAGGCCGGAGATCCGCGCCAGGTTCGTCTTCAGCCAGTCCTGCTCCTGGTTGGTGCGGGTGGTCTCGCGCAGGTTGGCGATCATCTGGTTGATGTTGTCCTTGAGCTCGTCGAGCTCGCCGGCGGCGTCCACGTCGATCCGCAGCGACAGGTCGCCCCTGGTCACGGCGGTGGCGACCTGCGCGATCGCACGCACCTGCCGGGTGAGGTTGTTGGCCAGCTCGTTGACGGACTCGGTGAGGTCCTGCCAGGTGCCGTCCACGCCGGGCACCCGCGCCTGACCGCCGAGCCGCCCGTCGGTGCCCACCTCACGGGCGACCCGGGTGACCTCGTCGGCGAACGCCGACAGCTGGTCCACCATGGTGTTGATGCTGGTCTTGAGCTCCAGGAACTCGCCGCGCGCGTCGACGTCGATCTTCTGCGACAGATCACCGCGGGCCACCGCCGTGATCACCAGCGCGATGTTCCGCACCTGACCGGTGAGGTTGTTGGCCATCAGGTTGACGTTGTCGGTCAGGTCCTTCCAGATCCCGGCCACGCCCGGCACGCTCGCCTGGCCGCCCAGGGTGCCGTCGGTACCCACCTCGCGGGCCACCCTGGTCACCTCGACCGCGAACGCCGACAGCTGGTCGACCATGGTGTTGAGCGTCCCGGCCAGCCCCGCGACCTCGCCCTGGGCCTCGATGGTGATCTTCTTGGAGAGATCGCCGGAGGCCACCGCGGCCGCCACCTCGGCGATGTTCCGCACCTGGCTGGTCAGGTTCGACGCCATGAAGTTGACGTTGTCGGTCAGGTCCTTCCAGATGCCCGACACCCCGCGCACCCGGGCCTGACCGCCCAGGTTCCCCTCGGTGCCCACCTCGCGCGCCACCCGGGTGACCTCGTCGGCGAACGCCGACAGCTGGTCCACCATGGTGTTCACGGTGGTGACCAGCTCCAGGATCTCGCCCCGGGCGTCGACGGTGATCTTCTTCGAGACGTCGCCCCGGGCCACCGCCGTGGTCACCTCGGCGATGCTGCGGACCTGACTGGTCAGGTTGTTGGCCATCAGGTTGACGCTGTTGGTCAGGTCCTTCCAGGTGCCGGACACCCCCGGCACGCTCGCCTGGCCGCCGAGGATGCCCTCGGTACCGACGTCCCGGGCCACCCGGGTCACCTCGTCCGCGAAGGCGCCCAGCTGGTCGACCATCGTATTGATGGTGTTCTTCAGCTCCAGGATCTCCCCGAGCGCGTCGACCTGGATCTTCTGCGAGAGGTCGCCGCGGGCGACGGCGGTGGTCACCTGGGCGATGTTGCGTACCTGATCGGTGAGATTGTTCGCCATGAAGTTGACGTTGTCGGTGAGGTCCCGCCAGACGCCGGCCGCCCACGGCACCTGCGCCTGCCCGCCGAGCCGTCCCTCGGTGCCCACCTGACGGGCCACCCGGGTCACCTGCTCGGCGAAGCCGGAGAGCTGGTCGACCATCGTGTTGATGGTGTTCTTCAGCTCCAGGATCTCCCCGCGGGCGTCCACCTCGATCTTCTGCGAGAGGTCGCCGCGCGCCACCGCCGTGGTCACCTGGGCGATGCTGCGGACCTGGCCCGTCAGGTTGTCCGCCATGAAGTTCACCGAATCGGTGAGGTCGCGCCAGACACCGGCGACGCCCGGCACCTGCGCCTGACCGCCCAGCCGGCCCTCGGTGCCCACGTCCCTGGCCACGCTGGTCACCTGCGCCGCGAAGCCGTTCAGCTGGTCCACCATCGTGTTGACGGTGTTCTTCAGCTCCAGCATCTCGCCGGCCACCTCGACCGTCACCTTGCGGGACAGGTCGCCCTTGGCCACCGCGGTGGTCACCTGCGCGATGTTGCGCACCTGCGCGGTCAGCCGGCCGGCCATGGTGTTGACCGAGTCCCCGAGGTCCTTCCAGCTGCCGGACACGCTGCGGACCTTCGCCTGGCCGCCCAGCTTGCCCTCGGTGCCGACCTCGCGGGCCACCCGGGTCACCTCGTCGGTGAACTCCGACAGCTGGTCCACCAGCCCGTTGACGGTCCGGCCGATCTTCAGGTACTCGCCGCGCAGCGGGTGGCTCACCCCGTTGCTGTGCAGCGAGCGCAGCTCCATCTTCTGGTCGAGGTCGCCCTCGGCGATCGACGTCAGCACCCGGCCCACCTCGGCCATCGGCCGCGCCAGGTCGTCGATCAGCGCGTTGCAGTTGTCGACCGCCGCCATCCAGGCGCCCTCACCGGCACCCGTCTCCAGCCGCTCGTTCAACCGCCCCTCGCGGCCCACCGCCCGCCGCACCCGGGCCAGCTCACCCGTGAGGTGCTGGTTGCGCTCGGCCACCTCGTTGAACACCGCGGCGATCTCCGCCAGCGGACCGTCCCCGGGCACCGTCAGGCGGCGCCGGAAGTTTCCGTCCCGCATCGCCGTCAACGCGGCCAGCAGCTTGCGCAGCTCGGCCGGCTCGGCGCCGCGGCTGTGGTTGACACGCCGGCCGGCCGCGCTCCGCGGCGCGGCCCCGGGGCGCCCGCCACGCTGAGTGGGCGGCGTCGTACCGGTTGCGTCCTTGGTGGCCGAACTCAACGGGCCCCTCCCAGATCGTGAACTGTCCGGCGCCCGCGGCAGCCCATCGGAGCCCGCCGCGCAGCACCGTCCCGGCGCTACCGTCCCGACGGCCGGTCCGGCCCACCGGGACCCACGACGACGGTACTGCTCGGACCGGACATCGCGGACCCCCCAGTCTGACAGCACTCGCGCCCGGTACAAGCGCGGTTGCACTCGGTTGGTACCGGCCCGTCCGAAACGGGTGGGCAGAATCACCCTCCGGTGCCTGTTTCGACTCCCCGCCCCCACGGGGAACCAAGCGGAAAGTAGGGTGGAGCGCTGCACCGGGCCACAACCGCCCCCGGCGCCGCCGCCCACGCCGTCGGCGCGCACCAGGGACGCGGCGCCACACCCCCGGACAGCCAGGGCCAGAGCAGAGGAGACGTGGCAACGTGGTCACCGCGCGCGCAGCCGCCACCTTCGAACCCGTGGGTCGGTCGGCCGGTGCCGCCCGATCCTTCGTCCGGGACGCCCTGCTGGGGTGGGGCCTGCCCGAGGTCGTCGACGACGCCGTGGTCCTGGTCAGCGAACTCGTCACCAACGCGGTCGTGCACGCCGGAACCGCCGCCGAGGTCTGCTGCCTGCGCGAGGACGGCACCGTCCGGATCGAGGTCACCGACCACCACCCCGAACGCGGCCTGCCCAGCTTCGCCGACGTCCCCGCCACCGCCTCCGACCACTACGCCGACGCCGACGGCGAGGGCGGCCGCGGCCTGCTGATGTGCGCCGCGCTCGCCGAACGCTGGGGCGTCGAGTACGGCTCCGGCCGCAAGACCGTCTGGTTCCGGCTCGCCCTGCCCGCACACACCGCCGGCACCCGCTACGCCCTGCCCGCCGCCCCCGGCGGCGAACTGCCGCGCAGCAACGGCCCGGTCCACGTCGCCGTCGTCCAGCTCGACGACGACGGCCGGGTGCTCGCCTGGAACCCCGACGCCGAAGCCCTCTTCCAGCACCCCGCCGACACCGTGCTCGGCCGCCCCTGGGCCGGCCTCGCCCTCTGGCCGCAGCCCGCCGACGGCGGCCTCGGCCTCTCCGCCGTCCTGCGGCTCGCCCGCTGGGAGGGCGGCTACGCGCTGCGCCGCGCCGACGGCACCACCGTCGACGTCTACGGCGTCCAGGTCCGCCTGCGCGACACCGACGGCACCCCCAGCACGCTCTGCCTGCTCGTCCTCGACGAGGACCGCGCCGTCCTGCGCTCCCCCGCCCGCGCCCTTCCCGGCGACCGCGGCGAACCCGGCACCCGGCTCGACCTGCTGGCCGGCCTCGGTGCCGGCGAGGACCTCGACACCCTGCTGCAGCACACCGTCGAACGCGCCCGCGACCTGCTCGACGCCGACGCCGCCTACCTGCTGCTCACCACCGAGGACGAGGCCGAGTTCGAACTGCGCGCCAGCACCGGCCTGCCCACCGCGCCGCGCCCGCACAGCCGCTTCCCGGTCGACACCGGCAACCGCTACGACTCACCCCGCCTCCCCTCCGTCCACGAGGACCTCGCCACCCGGCCCACCGGCCTGCCCGTCCTCGACAACAGCGGACTGCGCTCGCTGCTCACCGTGCCGCTCAAGGTCGAGGGCCGGCTGATCGGCTCGCTCGGCATCGCCACCGGCGCCCCCGGCCGCTACGACAACGAGGACGCGCTGCGCCTCCAGTTCGCCGCCGACCGGCTCGCCCTGGCCGTCGAGTCCACCCGGCTCGCCGAACTCGAACGACTGCGCCGGGGCTCGCTCTCCTTCCTCGTCGAGGCCTCCGACCTGCTGGCCGGCACCCTCGAACACGAGCAGACGCTCGCCCTGATGGCCCAGATGGCCGTCCCCACCCTCGCCTCCTGGTGCGCCGTCTACACCAACGGCGACCACGGCGCCCCCGCCTCGCTCGCCTTCGTCCTGCACGAGGACGAGGACCTCATCGACCCGCTGCGCGCCCTGCTGGACAAGACGCCCGCCCCGGAGTCCGGCCCCACCCACGGCACCCGTTTCTGGGACGCCCCGTCCGACACCGCCGACGGCAACGGCTTCACCGACGACCCCGGCCTCACCGGCCTGCTCGGCGAGACCGTCGTCCTGCCGCTGACCGCCCGCAACCGGGTGATCGGCCTGCTCGCCCTCGGCACCGCGGCCGGCGTGCGGTTCCGTCAGGAGGTCCTGGAGCTCGCCGAGGACCTCTCCCGCCGGGCCGCCCTCGCCCTCGACAACTCGCGCCTCTACTCCGAGCGCACCGCCACCAGCCAGGCCCTGCAGCGCAGCCTGCTGCCCCCGGACCTGCCCGACATCCCCGGCGTCGAGGTGGACGTCTTCTACCAGGCCGCAGGCGAGGGCAACGAGGTCGGAGGCGACTTCTACGACCTCTTCCCGATCCGCGAGGGCACCTACGGCTTCGCCATCGGCGACGTCTGCGGCACCGGCCCGGAAGCCGCCTCGGTCACCGGCCTCGCCCGGCACTCGCTGCGACTGCTCGCCCGCGAGGGCCTGGACGCCCCACAGGTCCTCAGCCGGCTCAACACCGCCATCCTGGACGAGGGCGCCCGCAGCCGCTTCCTCACCCTGCTGTACGGCGAACTGACACCCCGTCCGGACGGCAGTACCGAACTCTCCCTGGTCTGCGCCGGCCATCCGCTGCCGCTGCGCCTGCGCACCGACGGCCAGGTCGACCGGGCCGCCACCCCGCAGCCGCTGCTCGGCGTCATGGACGACCTCGACCTCACCGCCGAGCGCCTGGTGCTCAACCCCGGCGAGGTCCTGCTCTGCGTCACCGACGGCGTCACCGAACGCCGCGAGGGCCGCCGGATGCTGGGCGACGACGGCCTCGCCGAGGTGCTCACCGGCTGCACCGGACTCACCGCCGGAGCGGTCGCGCTGCGCGTGCAGCGGGCGGTCGAGCGGTTCGCCCCGGAGCCGCCCTCCGACGACATGGCGATCCTCACCCTGCGGGTGCCGACCCAGCGGACCGTCTGAGCACATCGGTGCGACCGCTGTCGCTCCGGCTGTCCGAGCCTGACCGAACCGTGTCGGACGCCGTCACAAAATGTGTTATTCACAAGGGTACAAGCCCGCTCACCCTGGGTACACCGATCTCACCGGGGAATCCCCCGGCGGGGACGTGACCAGCGGCTCTCCCGCTGGCCCAGCATTCCGACCGCAGCCGTCGCACGCTCCAGCCGTGCGCGCCCGGAGCGGTCACGCGCCTTCACCTCATCGACACTCACCCGCGTTCACTGCGCCCTGCGCGCGCCCATGAGTGAAAGGAGCCTCCGGTGAGCAACGAAGCTACCGGGGCACTGAACGCCCGCTCCACCGGCGCCGACGCGGGTAACCTCGGTTACCTCGCACTCGGCCTGACCCTCCTCGCCTACGGTCTGCTCTCGACCGGCATTCTCAGCGGCACCGCCGCCGGGAACTCGGCCCACCTCGCCCACATCCTCGGCGGCCTGACCCTGTTCATCGCGGGCCTCTGGCAGTTCCGCGGCGGCGAGGGCTTCACCGGCACAGCCTTCACCGGCCTCGGCGCCTTCTGGGCCACCTGGTCCACGGCCTCCGGCGCCGGCAAGAACGCGGCCGGCCTGTTCCTGCTCCTGTGGGCCCTGCTCGCCCTCACCCTGACCGCGGCCAGTTGGAACGCGGGCCTGTTCAGCCGCGCCGTCTACGGGCTGCTGACGCTCTCCCTGGTGGTCTCCGCGATCGCGACCTTCAGCACCTCCGGCGGCCTCGCCAAGACGGCCGGCTGGATCGCCGCCGCCTCCGGCCTGGCGGCCTGGTACTGGGCCACCGCGTCGCTGACCAACAGCGCGTGGGGCCGCGAAGCCCTGCCGGTCAAGTAACGGCAGGCACACCGGTGGGCCGGACCCTCCCCCCACGGGGCCCGGCCCACCGGCATGCCGTGCGCCGGTCCCCCGCACTCCTCAGCCGCGAACGGCCAGCCGCTCCTGCTCCTCCGCCGGCCGGACGTCCCCCGCGCGCCGGGCCCGCCACCTGGCGACGCCGCTCTGCGCCGCGTAGGCCAGCAGCAGGATCGCCACCGCGACCAGGCCGTCCGCCCAGAAGTGGTTGGCCGTCACCACCACCACCGTGATCGTCAGCACCGGGTGCAGCACGATCAGCCAGCGCAGCGGGCTCCTCGACACCCGCACCACCGCGACCGCCACCAGCACGCACCAGGCCACGTGCACCGACGGCATCGCCGACAGCTGCGCCGCCTTGACCACCCCGCCGACCGCGTTGCCGTACACCGACTGCCCGTACTCCGCCGCGACGTCGACGAACCCGTTCTCCGGCAGCATCCGGGGCGGCGCCACCGGCAGGAACTGGACGGCCAGGCAGACCGCCGTCGTGACGACCACCGTGGTCCGCACCCACGCGTACCGCTCGCGATGTCTCAGGAAGACCCAGAGCAGCACCGCGATCATCACCGTGAAGTGCATGGACGCGTAGTAGTAGTTCGCCAGCTTCACCAGTGCCGGGTACGGCGTCACCGCGGCCTGCCAGGAGGCCTCGTCGGGCAGTCCGACCGCCAACTCCGTCCGGTGGATCCAACGCGCCCGGTCCAGCGCGTGCTCGGTGCTCATCAGCGAGAGCCGCCCGACGAGCTGCCAGAGCGCGAACAGTGCCAGCAGGGTGCCGGCCTCCCGCAGGATCGCCGAGAGACCCGTCCGCCGCACCCGGGCGGCCGCGTACGCGCCGCCGTAGAGAGCGACAGCGGTACCCCCGGCGGACTGCCAGGTCAGGGTCAGGTTCTGCAACGGTTCGCGCCTCTCCACCGAGCTCCGATGTGGTGGGGAGACGTTAACGCAAAAAGACCCCCTCCTGAACCGGAGGGGGTCTTTTTGGAATGATTGTTCGGCGGCGTCCTACTCTCCCACAGGGTCCCCCCTGCAGTACCATCGGCGCTGTGAGGCTTAGCTTCCGGGTTCGGAATGTAACCGGGCGT